>JAQWRG010000115.1 GCA_029243855.1 Flavobacteriales bacterium
TTTTAACTCTTCAAAAGTTGGGTTTATCATAAATTCCCCATCAATACGAGCTATTCTAACTTCAGATACAGGTCCATTAAATGGTATATCTGAAACAGCAAGTGCAGCAGAAGCTGCAAAACATGCTAGTGCATCAGGCATATTTTCTTTATCTGAAGACATCAATTGAATCATCACCTGCGTTTCAGCATGATAATCGTCAGGAAATAGCGGTCTAAGCGCTCTATCTACCAATCTCATGGTTAAAATTTCTTCATCAGAAGGTCTAGCCTCTCTTTTCAAAAATCCACCAGGAAATTTACCTGTTGATGCAAATTTTTCTCTATAATCTACTGTAAGTGGCATAAAATCAACGCCATCTCTTACATCTACATTAGCAACAGCCGTTGCTAAAAGCATGGTATCACCCATTCTTACTACAACAGAACCGTCTGCCTGTTTTGCTAGCTTTCCAGTCTCAACAGAAATTTCTTTTCCATTGCCGAAGCTAAGTGTTTGGTTTACTATATTCATCTTTTATTTATTTCTATTTTATTCGTTCAATTAATACAAAAAAAGGACTATTACGCTAGCGCAATAGTCCCCTCCAATACGTTTTAAAAATCAATTATCTTCTGATTTTCAACTTCTTAATGATAGCTCTATATCTTTCGATATCTTTTTTCATTAAGTAATCCAATTGATTTCTTCTTTTACCTACTAATAAAACCAATGCTCTTTGAGTATTAAAATCTTTCTTATTAGCTTTTAGGTGATTGGTTAAATGCGTTATTCTATGCGTAAATAATGCAATTTGACCTTCTGCAGAACCGGTGTCGGACTCCCCCTTACCGTGTTTCTTAAAAATTTCTTGTTTCTTTTTTGAATCTAAATACATGTTCAACACTATTTGAGTTATTGTTATGCTTAATTGGCTGCAAATATAATTTATTTATTTAATCTAAACCATTAAAAGTAAAAAAGCCTGCAATAGCAGGCTTTATAAAGTAATTAATGCTACAATTTATTGCTTCTCAAAAGTCATAGTGTTGGTTACAACGTAAGAATTAACATCACCATCGGCATCGGTTGTTTCTTCATTTGTATCATCAACAACTATCAATGTTTTGTTGCCTAGTTTATCAATATTCCAAGAATCATAATCATCGTCAAAAGCAATTCTGGTTTTTCTTCTATTGTTGTTCAACCACCACCATTCACCAGTGATTACCTCAACATCGTTGTAAGAATCTGTAGTAGTATTTGTGTACGTTCCATCATTATTTATTGAAACTGTAAAAGCAAAGGTTGACGTATCAGAGTCATTGTTTGAATAAACATTAATAACAGATGTTCCATCATAAGTTGATGTATAAGTACTTATAGTTGTTGTTCCTGAAACAATAGATGTTGAAGTTGAAACTCTATCAAAAGAAATTAACTTCCACTCACCTGTGATTCTACCATTTCTAGTTTTAAGAGAAATTAAAGGGTCGTTCGCACTTTTTTTTGTACAAGAGTTAAAAAATGGTACAAATAAAACAATCAGAATTGCATAGATGATTTTTTTCATAATAAATAAATTTAGAAGGGTTTTTGATGTGAAAATTGTTTAAAATTAATCTTTGGCCGAAACTATCAAAAAAATATAAAACACAATTAGTTAATTCAAAAAAATTGAAGGCCAATGGAGAAACTATTTAGTTATTTTTTAGTAAAACGCCAACCAATTCTAATGCAACCTATACCTGAAAAACTCAAGTTGGTTGATGAAGATGAGGAAATGCTTGTGGTAACATCATTTGAAGTGGTAGAACTTTCATCCAACACTTGATTGGTGCCAGTTTTTCGTTGTGTTTTCAACAACAACATTCCAATTTCAGTTCCTACATATAAATTTGGAGTAATGTTAAAATCTAAACCTGAAAACACTTTTAAACCAATATGTTGCAGTGGAACCTTTGTATTGTAATTTAAATCCGCTACAAAACTGCTTGAATCTGTTCTTGAACCATAAGTATGATCCCTTCCAACACCAAAAACTCCCTCAAAACCATTGTAAACACTAATTCGATTGTAATTAGTTAAATGCTCATAACCAAAAGTAAAACTAAAAAACTGATAAATGTTTTCAACAGAACCAACGCCATCACTAGGTCCAGTATTAGAAAATATTTCTCTATATGTTTTTTGATTTGAAATTGAAAGATTTGACCTTAAGACATGACTCTCTTTTAGCACCAATCTGAGTTTTAAAGCTGGTTTATATTCATCGTTGTTCCAATTTGGATACACTTGAGATTCAATAATAAATGAATTAGAAACCGCAGAATCTTGACCCATAAGATTGCCAATAACAAGTATAAAACATAGAAATATATTAATTTTAACTCCTCTATAAAAACAATTTTTCATATTAACAAATAGTTTAATTAAATAATTATAAAATACTGATTATCAGTTATTTTTATTTTTCAACATTGGAACAAATTTAAACTCACCGTAGGTCGTTTCTTTAAACACATCTCCCTTAGAACGTACAATTAATTTCATTTGTTGCACATCACCGTCTCCAACCGGTATAACCATCCTGCCTCCTATTTTTAATTGCATTTTTAAATCATTAGGAACAAAAGGTGCTCCACAAGTTACAATAATTGAATCGTAAGGTGCAAAAACCTTCTTACCTTTAAAACCATCACCAAAAAACAAATTAGCTCTGTAGCCATTTTCAGAAAGAAAAATAGAAGCCTTCTCAAATAAAGGTTTTTGTCTTTCAATTGAATATACTTTTGCTCCAAGAAAACACAAAACAGCAGTTTGATACCCAGAACCCGTACCTATTTCCAATACTTTATGCCCTTTTTTAACATTTAACATCTCCGATTGAAATGCAACAGTATAAGGTTGGCTTATTGTTTGATCTTGACCAATTGGAAAAGCAACATCTTCGTAAGCAAATTGATTTTGAAAAACCTCATCAAAAAACAAATGCCTAGGAACCTTTGAAATAGCATCCAAAACTTTTTTATCGTTAATACCTTTTGTTTTTAATTGATTAACTAACTTATTTCTTAAACCCTGAAAACGTAAATCTTTCATATTCTACACAAAAAAAACACCTTCTTTTAAATAATAAATCATTTTTTAAAAAATGTTGCCAACATTGGTCTTGTTAATAATTCAATTCAACAAGAAGGGAATAAGAGTAAAAGATGTATTTAATTTGAAGTATAGAATTAGAAATATCATTTACAATGCTAAAAATTGGTGTAGTTGGCGCAGGTCATTTAGGTAAAATACATATCAAAATTTTAAAAAATGTTGATTTTGTTGAGTTAATTGGCTTTTACGATATTGATGAAAACGTTTCTTCTCAAGTAGAAAATGAAATTAAAATCAAATCTTATGCTAGTCTAAATGACTTAATTGAACATTGTGATGTACTTGATATTGTAACTCCAACTATAAACCATTACGAAACTGCTCAAACTGCTCTTAAAAAATCAAAGCATGTTTTCATTGAAAAACCCGTAACTCACACCCTTAAAGAAGTTAGAGAACTAATCAAGCTTTCTGAAGAAGCAGCGGTTAAAGCTCAAGTGGGGCACGTTGAAAGGTTTAATCCTGCATATTCAAATGCTAAAAAACACATTTCTAAACCAAAATTTATTGAAACGCATCGTTTAGCAACTTTTAACCCAAGAGGAACAGATGTTTCTGTTGTACTAGATTTAATGATTCATGATTTAGATATTTTACTAAATGTAGTTCAACAACCTATTCAAAACATTCACGCAAGTGGTGTCTCAATTATTAGTGAATCAGCCGATATTGCAAATGCAAGAATTGAATTTATGGATGGATGTGTTGCCAACATTACAGCAAGCAGAATGTCACTTAAAAGTATAAGAAAATCCAGGTTTTTTCAAAACAACGCCTACATATCCATAGATTTTCTAAAAAAGAAGTACGAATACATAAGTATGGAAGACGTAAAGGAAGCAGACTCGTTTCTTCCAATTATAGATTTAGGTGAAAAAGGCAAAAAACAAATAAAAATTCAAAACGAGTCTCCTGCAGAGGTTAATGCAATTGAGGAAGAGTTAAAATCCTTCATACATTGTATTAAAAACGATCTTGAACCCGAAGTTAGCCTTCACTCTGCCCAACAATGTCTAAAATTGGCTTTAGATATTGAAGAAAAAATTTCGAACACTATCTAAGCTTTAGAATACAATATTTAGTAGTAATTTAGCGTTGAAATTACAATGGCAATAAGAATATTAATAATACTATTAATTGGAATAACTTCAAGTTGTCGGCTGATTGATCAACCTGAGAAAATACCCTCTTTTATCCACATTGAAGACATCTCTTTTTCAATTACAAATAGTTTACAAGGAACTCAAAGCGAAAAGATAACAGATGCATGGGTATATGTGGATGGCAATCTTGAAGGTGTTTACGAACTTCCTTCTACCCTCCCTCTTCATTATGAAGGAAATCATGACATAAGAATTTATGCTGGAATTAAAAAAAATGGAATTTCTGCTGATAGGGAAAAATACCCGTTTTACACCTCATATTCTGAAAACGTAAACCTTGTTCCTGATAGTATAATAGAAATTAACCCTGAAGTGTATTATGAAGACAACCTGTATATATGGATTGAAGATTTTGAAGACCCTCAAGCTAGATTTAGTCCTTTTATAAATAGCGATGCAGACATTACAATAATTAATTCTCCTTCCAATGAAATATTTGAAGGAAAAGCTGGAGCAATCAACATGAATGCAAGTAACTTTTATTGCGAACTAAGAACAGATGTATTGGAATTTAACAATTTCCCAACCAACCTTAACATACCAGCATATATTGAAATGAACTACAGTTGTAATTTCCCTTTTGCAATAGGAATTTTACACAAAGACGCCAGTGTACCAGCTTATCAGAAACAACCAATAATGACCCTATACCCAACTTCTGAAGATACTTTAGATACTTGGAATAAAACATACTTATTTATTTCTGATGCAACCAACTTTTATACGAGCGCCTCAGAGTTTGATTTATACATAGCCGTAAGCAATAGCCAAGGAAATGACGACATAAAAATAAGACTCGACAACTTCAAAGTAATTTATAGACAATGAAAAACAATAAACTTTGGATAGCATATTTATTATCCGACTGGTTATCAGCTGTTTTTGCATGGTCTATATTTAATTTTTTTCGAAAAAATATCATTGAAAAACAACCTTTTGAAATTGATGAAAAATTCAAGTTATCAATCATAATCATACCAATTATTTGGCTTCTTCTCTACTTTGCTTTTGGAGCTTATAAAAACGTCTACAGAAGACATAGAATAAAAGAAGTTTCTCAAACCTTGTTGTTAACGCTTATTGGAACGTTTTTTATTTTTTTCGCTTTCTTATTAGACGACCAAAACCCTAGCTATCAAGATCATTACACGAGAATTATTGGTTTATTTAGCATACATGCAATCGTTACTTTTATTCCAAGATTTGCAATTACATCTGTAATTGTAAATAAAATTCATCAAAGAAAAATTGGATTTCCAACCCTAATTATTGGGAGTAACATCAAAGCTGTTGAAATATTTCAGGAACTAAGAAACATGAAAAAGTCAACAGGTCACCAATTGATAGGCTATATCTCTACCAATGGAGGCGTAGATAAAATGTCCGAGACAAACCTTACAAAACTTGGAGACTACACGGATTTAGAAAACATTATTTCCAAACAAAACATAGAGGAAGTAATTATTGCAACCGAACCCAAGGAGCATGATAAAATTAATAAGATAATAAATGATTTAGCTGATTTAAATGTTAAAATAAAGGTCATCACCGATATGTACAACATATTAACAGGTTCTGTTAAAATAAATTCTATTTTTGGAGCTTTACTTATAGAGATAAACCCCGAAATAATGCCTGCTTGGCAAAAATCTTTAAAAAGGTTTATGGATGTAAGCATTTCGATTGTAGCTATTGCTCTCTTATGTCCAATTTATATTTTACTATCTATTCTTGTTAAACTAAGTTCTAAAGGCTCTATTATTTACAAACAAGAAAGAATTGGCCTAAATGGAAGATCTTTCTACATATATAAGTTTAGATCTATGTTTAAAAACTCTGAAGATAAAGGTCCTCAGCTATCTAGCCAACACGACAAAAGAATTACCCCTATTGGAAAGTTAATGAGAAGATCAAGACTAGATGAGATTCCACAATTTTTTAACGTCATCAAGGGTGAAATGTCTTTAGTTGGACCACGACCAGAAAGACAACATTACATCAATTTAATTTTAGAACAAGCACCGCATTACAAACACATTAAAAAAGTAAAACCTGGAATTACAAGTTGGGGTCAAGTAAAGTATGGATATGCTGAAAATGTTGAGGAAATGATATCAAGATTAAAATTTGACTTACTTTATGTAGAAAACATGTCACTAATGCTTGACTTTAAAATTTTATTTTACACAATTATCATCATGTTGAAAGGTTCAGGCAAGTAATTAAAAATCAAATTTTATATTTGCGCAAACAAAATTTAATTCATGCAAAATATTTCAGTAATAGGTGCAGGAACAATGGGAAATGGTATAGCTCATGTTTTTGCTCAAAACGGTTACAAGGTTAACTTAATTGATGTTTCTTCAGACGCTTTAGAAAAAGCCATCTCAACCATCACTAAAAATTTAGACAGAATGTTGAGTAAAGAAAAGATAACTGAAGAAGTAAAAAACAATACGCTCAAAAACTTAACTACGCATACCCAACTTAAGGATGGAGTTGCTAATGCAGAATTAGTTGTTGAAGCTGCAACTGAAAACATGAACATAAAAGCAGCCATATTTAAAGACATGGACTCACATGCTCCTGAAAACTGCATTTTAGCAACCAACACATCATCTATATCCATTACTAAAATTGCTGCTGATACGTCTAGACCTGACAAAGTAATTGGAATGCATTTTATGAATCCAGTGCCAATTATGAAATTGGTTGAAGTTATCAAAGGATATTCTACTTCTAATGAGGTGCTAAAAACCATCATGGAGCTATCAAAAAATATTGGCAAAATACCTGTTGAAGTAAACGATTACCCTGGTTTTGTTGCTAATAAAATTTTAATGCCAATGATTAACGAAGCTATCATTACCCTTCATGAAGGCGTAGCTGGTGTACATGAAATTGATACTGTAATGAAGTTAGGAATGGCTCATCCTATGGGACCACTTCAACTAGCAGACTTTATTGGCCTTGATGTATGCTTGGCTATACTTGAAGTCCTTAAAGATGGTTTTGGCAACCCAAAATACGCACCATGCCCGCTTTTAGTTAACATGGTTACAGCAGGTAAAAAAGGCGTCAAATCTGGAGAAGGGTTTTACAATTGGAGTCACGGCACAAAAGAACTTGTTGTAGCCGATAATTTCCTCAATTAATTAAGAACCCAATCTAAGTTTTCTTCCAAGATTTCAGAATTTTTGGTCTGGAAAGATCTAGCAAAAGTCTTTACAGCCTGCAAAGTTGATTCCGAAGGTGTGTGGTTTGTTTTTAAAGAATTTTTTTTAGTAGTTTTTATAACCATAGGCTTGTTTATTTATTCAATAAACGCGGTTACTAAAAAAATATTGCATACCTAAACAACCAAGGCAATATTTTTTTCTTTCATCATTTTTCGAAGATTAATTAGGGCATATCTCATTCTTCCAAGTGCGGTATTTATTGAAACGTTGCTTTTATCAGCAATATCTTGAAAACTCATTCCAGAAAAATACCGCATCTTAACAACATCCATTTGATCTTTGGGTAGTTGCTCCACCAAACTTCTAACATCGGCAAGAATTTGCTTATTAACCATTTCATCCTCAATAGAAGATTCCTCTAATTTTAATACATCAAAAATATTGAAGTCATCGTTTGTTGCACTTTTACCAACAGATGGCATTTTAGCATCTTTTCTAAAGTGATCAATTACCTGATTGTGCGCTATTCTCAACACCCATGACAAAAATTTTCCTTGGTGGTTGTAGGATTTTCTTTTCAAATGTGTAACTACTTTAATGAAAACATCTTGAAAAACATCATTGGCCAAATCATGATCGTGAACCAATTGGATTATATATGAAAAAATTCTGTTTTGATATTTTTTAAGAAGCACATCAAATGCTTTATTATCACCTTTAACAAAATTTTCAATTAGTTGATCATCACCTATATCAGAATCGTACATAACTCTATATTATTTAATTGTAAGTATTAAAAAATTAATTAGAGTAGATGTATTCTATAGGCAGATGTTTTTGAATTATTATGTCAAATATAGTAAACATTCGTTACATCTGAAAACAATTATTTTACTTTTGCGATTCAAATGATTGAAACCCAGCTTGAAAAAGACGACTAAAACTCATATTTTAATAAAAGGAGCCCGAGTTCACAACTTAAAAAATGTTTCTGTAGCAATACCCAGAAACAAGCTTACTGTAATCACTGGTGTTTCAGGTTCTGGGAAATCTTCACTCGCTTTTGACACCCTTTATGCAGAGGGACACAGAAGATACATTGAAAGTTTAAGCGCTTACGCTAGGTTGTTTTTAGGAAGAATGGAAAAGCCTGATGTGGACGACATCAAAGGTATATCACCAGCCATAGCCATTGAACAAAAAGTCAATTCTTCCAACACAAGAAGTACAGTTGGTACAACTACTGAAATATACGATTACTTAAAATTGCTTTTTGCAAGAATTGGAAAAACCATTTCTCCAGTAAGTAATTCGGTTGTCACTAAAGATTATCCTGAAGACGTACTAACATGGATTTTCAATCAGCCAGATAAATCAAAAATCGCCATTACTTCTCCAATACTTGAATCAAAAGGAAGGTCACTCAAAGAACAAATTAACATCTATATTCAACAAGGTTTCTCACGAGCATTTCAAAACAATAAAATAATTCCCTTAACTGATCAACTTAAATTAGAAACTCCTCTTTTTCTTGTAATAGATCGTGTTTCTAATGAAAACTCCGAAGCAAATAAATCACGAATTTACGACTCCTTAGAAATAGCTTTTCACGAAGGAAAAGGAAGTTGTGATGTTGTTGTATTTTCAGATATAATAAATTCAAAAAACTTTAACAATCAATTTTTAAAAGACAACATACAATTTGAAGAACCATCCTTAGATTTTTTCTCTTTTAACAACCCTTATGGAGCATGTAAAAAGTGTGAAGGCTTTGGTAAAGTATTAGGAATTAATAAAGATTTAGTAATCCCCAATCCCAACCTATCTATATTAGAAAATGCCATAGTATGTTGGAGAGGAGAAAAAATGAGTATATGGAAAGAAGAATTAATAAAAATGGCTCATAATTTTGATTTTCCGGTTCATAAACCTATTAGAGAGCTAAGCGAAGACCAATACGATTTACTTTGGAATGGAAATGAATATTTTAAAGGTCTTAATGAATTTTTTGATTACTTAGAAAAAAACTCTTACAAAATTCAATATAGAGTCATGCTTTCTAGATATAGAGGCAAAACGAAATGTACTTCTTGTAACGGATCAAGATTAAGAGCTGATGCTTCCTATGTTAAAATTAATGGATGGTCTATTACAGACATCATTAAGATGGACATAAAACAAGCTTTTCAATTGTTTACAACGTTTGAGTTCAATGAAAATGAGCAAAAAATTGCCGATAGATTGATCAATGAAATTAAAACAAGATTAAACTACTTAATTGACGTTGGCTTAGGATACCTAACCCTCGATAGACCATCAAATTCACTTTCTGGAGGGGAATCTCAAAGAATAAACTTAGCTACATCCATAGGAAGTTCCTTAATTGGCTCTATGTATATTTTAGATGAGCCTTCAATTGGGCTTCACCCAAAAGACAGTCAGCAACTAATATCTGTTTTAAAGAAATTAAGAGATTTAGGAAATTCCGTTATTGTTGTTGAACACGATGAAGACATGATGAAAGCTGCAGATGAAATTATAGATATTGGTCCAGATGCAGGTAAAAATGGAGGTGAAATTGTTTTTCAAGGAAATCACAACGACTTGATAGAAAGTGAAAAAAGCTTAACAGCTTTATATTTAACTGGAAAGAAAACAATTGCAATTCCTAAAGTAACAAGAAAATCAAACAACCGTATTTTTATTAAAGGAGCATATTTACATAATTTAAAAAATATTGATGTTACGATTCCTTTAAATACAATAACTGTGATAACTGGAGTAAGTGGAAGTGGTAAATCCACATTGATTACTGAAATTTTATACCCATATCTAAAAAAACTTATTGGCTCAGACATAGTTAAAGCACTTCATTGTGAGGATATTTCTGGAGACACCCAACTGATAGAAAGTGTTGAGTTTATTGATCAAAATCCAATTGGAAAAAGTTCGAGATCTAACCCAGTAACCTACATTAAGGCATATGATGAAATAAGGCAACTTTATGCAAACGAACAACAAGCAAAATTAAATGGATTTAAAGCTGGAAATTTTAGTTTTAATGTAGATGGGGGAAGATGTGAAAAATGCTTAGGAGAAGGGAAAATTACCATTTCAATGCAATTTATGGCAGATGTACACTTACGCTGTGACGAATGCAATGGGAAACGATTTAAGGACAACATATTAGAGGTGAAACACAAAGGAAAAAGCATTTCTGATGTATTAAATATGACTGTTGATGAAAGTTTACTATTTTTCAATGAAAAAGACAGATTAAACGAAAAGATTTATACTAAACTATTGGCCTTAAAAGAGGTTGGCTTAGAATACGTTCAATTAGGCCAATCATCAAACACACTTAGTGGTGGTGAAGCACAACGAATCAAGTTAGCTTCTTTTCTATGTCAAAAAAAATCAACCCACAAGAAATTATTCATCTTTGATGAACCAACCACAGGCTTACATTTTCATGATGTCCAAAAACTTCTAAAAGCGCTAAACGATTTGGTAGAAATGGGTCATCACGTAATTATTATTGAGCACAACCTAGACATAATTAAATCAGCTGACTGGGTTATAGATCTTGGAAAAGAAGGTGGTGATAAAGGTGGTGAAGTTTTATATCAAGGAACCGTAAAAGAATTTGTTGAGAGCAATGTAGAATCACACACCAAAGACTACCTTAAAAAGGTAATTTAATTAGTACTCGCTTTCTAATTCTTTAAGAAATTGATTATGGTATAAAGTAGCATATTTACCTGATAAACCAATTAATTCTTTATGAGAACCTGACTCAACAATCAAACCATCATCCATTACCATTATAACATCTGCATTTTTTATGGTAGAAAGCCTATGTGCTATAATAATAGAAGTTCTATTTCTAGTAAGTTCAAATGTTGCACTCTGTATTAATTCTTCAGATTCCGAATCAATAGATGAAGTTGCCTCATCTAATATTAAGACTTGAGGATCGTAAACGTAGGCTCTTAAAAAAGAAATCAATTGTCGTTGCCCTGTAGAAAGAACCCCTCCCCTTTCTTTAACAACAAAATCATACCCACCTTCTAGAGATTCGATAAAATCATGAACTCCCACCAATTTAGCAGATTGTATGATTTTTTCTTTAGGAATATTTTTATTTCCTAATGTTATGTTATCTAAAATACTTGCGTTGTATAAAAAAACATCTTGTAAAACAATAGCTATTTTAGACCTTAGAGAAGATAAATCAATTGATCTTATGTCTTTTCCGTCTAATGTTATATCTCCTGCTTGAAATTCATAGAATCTTGAAATTAAATTAATCAACGATGTTTTTCCAGCTCCTGTTGGACCAACAACAGCTATTGTTTGACCAGGACTAACTTTAAAAGAAATTCCTTTCAATACTTGATGTACTTCATCATAAGAAAAATGAACGTTATTAAACTCTATTTCTCCTCTTATCTTGTTTAATGAAATTTGATCATTTTGTAAAATGAATTCGGTGTTATCAAGTAAATCAAAAACTCTTGCTGAACCAACTAGACCCATCTGTAAAGTGTTGAACCTATCGGCCAACATTCTAATAGGCCTAAACAACATATGAACATACAAAATAAAGGACATCATATCAGTTGTCACCTTGACATAATCCGTATTACCGTAAGAAATAGTTCGAACAGAATACAACACAAGAAGGGCTATTGAGAGAGCACTCAATGTTTCAACTACAGGAAAAAAAATAGAATAAGCCATAATACCTTTAATGTGGGCTTTCTTATGCTTATCATTGATTTTTTTAAACTTATTGGCTTCAACATCTTCTCTACTAAATATTTGGACAACATTCATTCCAGTTATGTGCTCTTGAACAAATGTATTAAGAGAAGAAACCTGTTTTCTAACTTCTTGAAATGAGTTCTTTATTGCTTTTTTAAAAATATTTGACGAAAAAATCAACAATGGTATTGGTATTAAAACCACAAAAGTTAACTCCCAGTTCATGTAAAACATAAAACATAACACACCAGAAAGTTTCAAAAGATCGCCAATAATAACCAAAATACCTTGTGAAAAGATTTCAGCAATGGTTTCCATATCGCTAACAGATCTAGTAACCAACATGCCAATAGGGTGTTGATCAAAATACCTAAGTCTTAATCTGTTGATGTGTTCAAAAAGCTTGTCCCTTAAATCTTTTACAACTCTTTGTCCTAGGTCACTTGATATATAAGACAAAGCAATTAACATGATGGACTCAATCAACAAAATACCAACAACAAGAAGGGTTCCATTGAGTAAAGCTGAAGCATCTTTAATATAGACGTACTCTCCTACTAATTTGCCAATTATAAATGGTCTTAAGGGAGACAAAATAGCTAAAAGCACCGTCAACAAAACACCAGAAAGCAAAAGAGAACGATGGGGCTTAGAAGTTGCTAAAACCCTTCTAAACAATTGAAAATCCCATGCTTTACTTTTAACTTTAGTCATGGCCAATTGGGATATTTTATTTCATACAAAAACAATCCTTTAGCAGGAACTGAAAAACCTGCATTAGATCGATTTTTTTCTTTAATAATTATTTTGAAATCATTAACTGATAATTTACCTCTACCAACATCTATCATAGTTCCGACAATTGCTCGAACCATATTTCTTAAAAAACGATTGGCTGATATTTGAAAAATTAAGTCGGAATCTTTTTGTATCCAAAAACATTCAAAAACATCACAAAGGTTATTTTTAACATCTGTATTAACTTTACTAAAAGAAGTAAAATCTTTATGTTTTTTTAGTTCATCAGCACATTTATTCATAGCAACTAAATCAAGCGTTTCTTTGATTAAATAAGCGTATTTGTCCTTAAAAGGATTTTTTTTGGAAGATATGAAGTATTTATATGTTCTTTTCTCAGCTGAAAACCTGGCATGGAGATCTGAAGGAACCAACCAAACCTCTTGAACTGAAATATCTTTAGGAAGAATAGTATTTAATTTGTAAACAATATTATTTAAGTCTAAATCCAGAGAACTATCCAAATGAAAAAAATATTGCTTTGCATGAACACCTGTATCTGTTCTACCACAACCTGTTATTGAAATTTTTGATTCATGTAAAAACGTGTGTATAGATTTTTGAATGATTTCTTGAATTGAAACTGCATTCGGCTGGAACTGCCAACCATGGTAGTTTGATCCATCGTAACAACATTCAAAAAAATATCTTTTCATCAAGTTTTTTTATTCAAGATTGAATTTACATGATTCATAGCCAAATCTAAAGTTTGATTAATGGAAAGGTTGGAATTATCAATCTCAATAGCACCATTGGGTTTCAGCAATGGGCTTTCTTTTCTATTTTCATCTTCAAAATCTCTTCTAGTTATGTTATCAACCACATCATTCAACTCTACTTTAACTCCATTATCAAGCATTTCAGCTAATCTTCTTTTTGCCCTAGTTTCAGGTGAAGCAGTTATCCAAAATTTAACGTCTGCATTAGGAAAAACAACTGTTCCTATATCTCTTCCATCCATTACTAAACCACCATGGCGACCATAACCTTGTTGAATATGAACCATTTTCTTTCTTATTGATTTGTATTTACTTACTTCACTAACTAGGTTTGATATGGTGAGGTTTCTTATTTTAGATTCAACAATTTTTCCATTTAATTTCACAAAACTTTTGCCGTTACTATCCAGTTCAGAAAATTCAATTTTAATTTTTTCAAGAAAGTCTAAGCCTTGATTCTTTAAAAGACCTTTATTGTCAATAAAATTATTTTCATAAAAATAGAGCGTAATAGCTCTGTACATAGCCCCAGTATCAATGTACTTATACCCCATTTTAGCAGAAAGCATTTTAGCTAGTGTACTTTTACCACAAGCGGAATGACCATCTAAAGTTATGATTAAACTATTTTTCATAGACAAAAAAAAGGCTGTCTCAGTGGACAGCCTTAAATTAAATAATTGATATTTAAATTTCTTCTACCTCTATCATTTCAAAAGGTAAATCAATAATGGCTTCATAATCTTCACCTGCCTCTAACATATCTTCATCATCTTCTTCATAATGCCATTTAATATTTACGTTTGAACCACTTATAGCTTCAAGTTTTTTAAATACATCCAGTATACATTTAGATGAACTGGTATTAAAATATTCTAACTGTACGTTTAAGACAGTATCTGAATTAGAGTTTTGACTATAGTTTCCAATCCAATCAATTAAGGGTTTATAGAATTCAATTGAGTTTTCAGGAATTGACCTACCTTTTAAATGCAAGTCTCCTTTTGAGTTAAACTCAACAGTAGGTGTTTTTGCAGAACCTTCAATTTTTAAATCATCCATATTTATTAGTTTTTTGATATTTTAACAGTTAATGTAAAAAATGAGTAGTTAGGGTCAATTTCCCTGATTTTGTATATTAATTTTTCGCCAGATTTTTTGGCAATATCAATAAAACCAAGTCCACCACCACCTTTTTCACTCATTTCACCATTAGACAACATTTTTTTATAGTGTTGTTTTAATTCGTCTTTACTTAATGAATTAATAAAATCAATTTTATCCGTAACAGAACCAACATTGGTTTGATGAATAAAATTCCCTGTAATGATGTTGTAGGACTCTTCAGTTCTACTTATACTAAATATTGCTGACTTCTTTAAGGCTACTTCCATAGGCTCACCTTCAATTTGAAAATCGTCAATATGATGGTATAAATTTTGAAGACATTCTACCAAGACGTTAAAAACCCTCCTTTTAGTTTTAGGAGCATCATTTAAGTCGTCCATTTTAGACTCCATAATCTGAAGAACAGATGTAAGTAAATCAGACGTTATTGAACCTTTAAAAGCCAACAACACATGATCTCTTTCCATCAAACTATAGAGGTCGAAAGTATCCATCCATTTATTAATTCCAATCAAATATAATAAATACTAAAAGGAAACCTCAAAACTTTAATATAAAAAAAAGAAATAATTAATCTAACTACAACATTTAGATTATAAGCCAATAACTATATTTGCAGGAATGAAAAAAGAAGTTTGGTTTGAGTCTTGGTTTGATACTGAATATTATCACCAACTTTATAAAAATAGAGATGAAAAAGAAGCTAATAAATTTATAGAAACGCTTATTAACAACCTCAACTTAAATCCAGACTCTGATGTTCTTGATTTGGCATGTGGAAAAGGAAGACATGCTTTAAAAATGAGTCATTATTTTCAAAATGTAACAGGAATTGACCTTTCCAAAAATAGTATTCAAAATGCCAAAAAATTAAGAAAAAACAATCTTAACTTCTTAACAGGAGACATGAGAAATTTCAATTTAAAAATGAAATTCAATTATATATTTAATCTGTTTACGAGTTTTGGTTATTTTGAAAATTTTGATGAAAATTCATTAGTTCTAGATAACTGTAATAGACATTTACAAAAAAATGGCCTTCTTTTTATTGACTATCTTAATTCAGAAAAAGTTGCTAAAAACTTAGTTAGTAAAGAATCCAAAATCATTGATAATACTAATTATACCATTTTAAAGAAAATTGAGAACAACTTTATTATTAAAGATATTCACATTAATAAAAATGAAAAAAAGCTCCATTTCTATGAAAAAGTACAATTGATCTCTCTAAATATGTTTAGCAAAATTTTGAAAAGGTCCAATTTTAGTATTATTGAAACATTTGGAAATTACAAGCTTGAAAGTTACGATCAAAACAGTGATCGATTAATAATTGTAGCCAAAAAAACTAGCAAATGAATCTAATCATACTTACTGTAAGTGTCATAACAATAGGTCTAATTGCCGATTTTACTAAGCATAAACTTACCAACTACAACAAGTATATCATCCCATTTAGTGTAGCTTTTGTTCTCTCTTTAATTTGCTTACACATTCTTCCTGAACTCTTTCAAAAAACCAACCAATATATTGGGCTTTTTATTCTTATTGGGTTTGTTATTCAAATTCTCTTAGAACTACTTTCAAAAGGGATAGAACACGGTCACATTCACTTTCATGGTAAGTTAACAGAAATTAAAGTGATTCCTATTTTCATAGGAATATCTCTTCACTCATTTATTGAAGCTCTTCCCATTACAGCAATTGAAGAAACCCATAATCATGGACACGAGTATCATAATTTTAATGACGGTATATCACTAATTTACTTTATTATGATATTAGTTCATAAACTTCCTGTTGCAGCCATACTTATGATGTTATTTAATAAAGTTTTTAAAACAAATATTAAAAAATATACGCTGTTTATACTATTTGCCTTAACCGCTCCACTGGGTGCTATTTTTGGAAATTATTTTTCTACAAGCCCTAACTTTAATGAGTTGTCATCTGTTTTTTTAGCCATTTCAACTGGAATGTTGTTACACATTACTACACTCCTAATATTTGAAAATCACCACTCCACTAATGAAAAATGGAAAAATCTAGTTTTAATTTCAATTGGCTTTGTTGCAGGAGTAATTTCTTTTGGAATTTAAAGTTTCTGTATTTTAAAGACTTTTGATACCTGATTTAATTCAATTTCAACCAAATAAAAACCTGGAGGCAGATTGATTAATGAAACACCAGTTTTTGAATTACCTTTCATTAACTGTTTTCCCATCATGTTACACACTCTGAAATCAATATCACTATTGGGAATATTCTTAAAACTAAACAACAATTCATCACGGGTAGGATTTGGAAATAACATTACATCCTCTTTGAGACTTTCATTAAACCCAACATGAAGTGCATCTGCATACCAACCTTGTGTCATTAAATTATTTTGATATTCAACTCTCAAAACTGGAAACCCAACATTTTTTGCCCACCACTCATAAATTTCTAATACAGGTCTAGCTACAGAATTACCAATCTGAAAAGTATCAATATAAAATGTATCTGTTTGATACAAAGTAGTTTTTACTCTTAATGCATCGTAATTGGCATATGGAGTAGTTAAATCACCCCATCCATCCACCTCAACTTTTCGTTGAATCGATTGCCCATAACTACCAAATGACGGTATGTTTGCTAAATAGTATGCCGATGTTGAATCAACTAAACCATAGGTCAAGGGCAAGGGATATATTTGATCTATGGTATCATACTTTACTGAATTTGGTAACCCTGGAGATCCATTTATAGAAATGGTGGTGCCAAATCCAACTTGATTTAATGAATTAGAAGATAAGTTATAGTAGTTAAAATTATCAGATAAACTTAAAACACCTATTGGATCGGAAAAATCAATTCCTGCTTGAGCATAACTTGCGAAATAGCTTGGGTACAAAATAAAATTATTGAAATAAAATTGATAGAGAAAAGGTGTGGATGAAACGTCAACATTCAACAATGAATCTTGTTTGACATACTGAACATTACTAAAATCCCAATTATAATTTGAACCAGTATTTTGAAAAGTTAAAGACTGATCTACACTAATTTCTGAAAAAACATGAACAGAAGAAGAGGATAGGTCATTATTAGTAATGGTAATTTGTGCATTAAAATTATCAATTGAAAAGATAGTTAAACACAAGAAAAATATCTTAGATAAATCGAACATAAACAGTTTAAAGAATTTATACATTTACACAATAAATATAGTTAATTTTGGTTGATTAGAAATGAGGATAAAATTTGTCTTTTTTTGGATGTTTAGTTTAACACTAAACTTTGCAACATCACAGGAAACTAATACTGATTCCTCTTATGTTCAATTTAGTGGCATTGTGGTCACTCAAGATAGCTTAAGGCCTTTATCTTATTGCACTGTTATTGATAAAGTAACAAAACGAGGAACTATATCTGATTTTTTTGGGTATTTCTCCTTTGTAGCTAAAGCAAACGACACCATTAAGTTTTCTAGTATTGGGTTCAAAAGTGCTGAATTTGTAATTCCTGACACCCTTACTACTGATAAATATTCATTAATTCAAGTAATGTTTGAAGACACCATTGTTTTAAAAACAACCACGATTTATCCATGGCCTTCAAAAGAACAATTTGCAAAAGCTTTTGTTGAAACAAAAATCCCAAATGACGATTACCAAAGAGCATTAAACAATCTTTCAAGAGCTCAATTACAAGACAGAATGGCCTTCACCCCAATGGATGGTGCACTAAATTTTAAATGGCAACAACAACAAATCCAGAGCAAACTTTATTATGCAGGTCAATACCCTCCTAATCAATTGTTAAACCCATTAGCTTGGGTAAAATTCATAGAAGCTTGGAAAAGAGGTGATTTTAAGAAAAAATAAAATGAATTTTAAACTCCAACTCATATTATTGGCTTTATTTTCTCTTGTAAACCATCAAATTATTTCTCAAGAAAAATGCTTGGTTATTGGTAAAATAACTGACTCTAAAAATCAAAATATTTCTGGAGCAAATATTATTACTTCATCTTCAAACAAAGGAGTCGTTTCAAATGAAAATGGAGAATTTAACATACCTATAGAAATCGGGAAGAAAACTACTTTATTAATTTCTCATGTAGAGTTTTCTAAAACAAAAAAAACAGTATTCCCTAAAAACAACAAAAGCATCAAAATCAACATTAAAATGAGATCAAAAATGCTTAAAACCGTTGAGGTTGAACATAAGGATATAGGCGGATCACCAATCGAAGCAATTCCCTCAATTGATGTAACAAATATTGCATTGCCAAGTGCAAACATAGAAAGCCTACTCCCTTCCTTAGGCTATGGTGTTCGTCAAAACAATGAATTATCGTCTGGTTTTAATGTTAGAGGTGGAAATTTTGATGAAAATTTAATCTACGTTAATGGAATTGAAGTCTATCGTCCTTTTTTAGCAAGATCTGGACAACAAGAAGGGTTAAGTTTTATAAATCCGTCTATGATTGACAACATTCTCTTTTCTGCTGGCGGATTTGATGCTATTTATGGAGATAAACTTTCAAGTGTCTTAGATATCACATACAAAGAAGCTGACGAGTTTGGTGCTAATTTTACCATGAGTTTATTGGGAGGTCAATTACAAATACAAGATAAGTTATCATCTAGACTTAATTATAATTTTGGCATTAGATATAGAACCAACTCCTATCTACTTGGTGCATTAGATACAAAAGGAGAATATCGCCCAAGATTTGGAGATTTTCAAGGAATAATAAACTATTACATTAATGAAAAATGGAAAATGAGTGTATTTGGAACTGCTGCAAACAATCTGTTTAGCGTTCAACCTGAAAATAGAGAAACAAATTGGGGAAGTATTAATGAAGCACTTAGGTTTACTGTTTATTACGAAGGTCAAGAAAACACCCAATTCAAGACAAATATGGGAGCTTTATCGTTAACCAATTCGGTTAACGACAATTTAACGCTTAAATTTTTCACTACATACTTTCAAACTGACGAAACAGAAAACTTTGACATCCTTGGTGAATACCGATTAGATGAATTGGAAAGAGATTTAAGTAGTGATGAATACGGTGAAGTTGCTTACAACAGAGGAGTTGGTGCTTTTCTTCACCACGCAAGAAACAGTTTAAAAGCTCAGGTATTCAATGCCTATCATACTGGATCATATACTAAAGAAAAAAACAGAATTGACTGGGGAATTAAAGCGCAACATGAAGAGGTTAATAACGTTATAAATGAATGGAATTTCATTGATTCTGCAAAATTTAGTATTCCTCATAATCAAGATAGCATTGGATATACAAATCCAGCTAATATCCCCTACCAATATTTACATTTAAATAATACCATAAATGCAAACAATCACATTTCAAGTGATAGATTAAGTGGTCATTTACAACATAGAATAAGATTTTTTAAAACCAAAAAAATCCACCTAACAGATAGCCTTAATGCTTCTGAGAACATTGACACTACATTTTCAGATGACCAATACTTTACTTTAACAGGTGGAGTTAGGGGCAACTATTGGACTTACAACAAAGATTTTATATTATCTCCTAGAATAAATTTCAAATGGAAACCAGTTGTATATCATATTGAAGATGGACAGCTCAAACGAAAAGACATAACATTTAAAATTGCTACAGGCTACTACTATCAACCTCCATTTTATAGAGCTGCAAGAAATTTAGTTGGTGAGCTAAATCCTCAAATTAGAGCTCAAAAATCCATTCATTTTGTATTAGGTGGAGACATGATTGTAAAATTTTGGGACAGACCCTTTAAAATTGGAAGCGAATGCTATTACAAGTTACTGAGAGATATTATTCCTTATGAAATTGACAACATTAGAGTCAATTATTACGGTGAAAATAAAGCAAAAGGTTATGCTACTGGAATAGATATTAAAATTAATGGAGAATTTGTCAAAGGTATTCAATCTTATGCCTCATTAAGTTGGCTTAAAACAGAAGAAGACATCAATAATGACTATTTCTATCAATATTACAATGCTCAAAATGAATTGATTGTAAATGGTTATACTCAAGATCAAATTGCTGTTGATTCAACAAAATTTGAACCTGGGTTTATCCCAAGGCCAACAGATCAAAGACTTTCATTTTCACTGTTTTTTCAAGATCAAATGCCTGACGACTGGGATACCGATAAAGTTAAATGGAGTACTATGAAAGTAAACCTAAATCTACTTTTCGGAACAAGACTCCCCTATGGACCACCTGGATCAGAGAGATTTACAGATACGCTAAGGTCTTCTTTATATAGAAGAATTGACATTGGGTTTTCTAAAGATTTAATTCATAATAAAACTGATAAATCTAAATACACTAGTAAATCAATCATACATAAAATAGATGCTATGTGGATTGCTTTTGAAGTATTTAACTTGTTAGATATTTCTAATACTACTAATTACACATGGATAAGAGATGTGAGCGGAAGACAATATTCTGTTCCAAGTTTTTTAACTTCAAGAAGATTAAATCTTAAATTAGTTGCTAGGTTTTAATTATATATACAATGGGAAATAAATCTCTTATTTTAAACAATGATGATGTCCAAAAAAAGATATCTAGAATAAGTTACCAAATCATAGAAGATTACTAC
>JAQWRG010000007.1 GCA_029243855.1 Flavobacteriales bacterium
CATAATACATCGACTTTTCAAGATCTTTTTTTAGATAGGCGTTAGATAATTCAGCATTCAATGTTAGTGTTTGGCCACCTACAACTGCATGGTAAATAATGGTTAATTCTTGATTGGTAATGGCCCAAGAATAACCAAAACAGAATGTTATAACAGTAAGTAATAAGTAATGGAGTTGCCTTTTCATCTTATGTATTGAAACAACCAAAAGAATTGTTTACAAACTAAAAATAATGAAAAAGAAATTAAGATAGCTTTAGTATTAAGCTTTCATTTTAAAATGATAATTATTGTTTTTCTTTTAGAACAACTGCAAACACAAAAAGAATGACAGCAGAAGAGCAAAAAACAACAATTAAAGATTGAATTAGCTTCCAAAAAATTGCTTCAATATCTAGAAGGTGAAACCCCCATATTTCTAATACTGCAATCACGGTTGATGCCAATACGATGGCAACCAAAAAATAGGAGCTAAATTTTTTTATTTTAGAATTCATATACACTAAATATAATTATAAATTTACATCCATCAAATAACTTCACAAAAATTAACTTTTATTGTAAATGGAAAATAATTCAATAAATCAACAAGAAACTTTAGGTAATTCAACAACAATTCTTGTATTAGGCATACTATCTATTTTTCCAGGCGTTGCCTGTGTTGGAATTGTAGGAGTTGTTTTAGGGATTATCACATTAGCAATGTCAAAGAAAACAAAAATTGAAATTGAAAATAACCCTGGGAAATATACAGACTCATCAATTACGCTTCAAAAAGCTGGTAGAATTTGTGGTATTATAGGGCTATCTTTGTCCTCTATTTACTTAATTTTCTGGATAGTTTATTTCGTTATTATAGGTGCTATCCTGGGTAGCGCAGGCGCAGGATCAATGTACTACTAAGCAACAAAGTTAAGGGCCGCAACAAACATCGTTTCCTTTAATTTGTTTTATAACAAAGCTTACAACAATCACTACTGCATTTAAAATAAAAAGCCATTTAAGTAATTTTGCTCCATACTTTAAATCAAAACTTAAGTGAATTATAAGCAAACTTATTAGAAATAGAATAAGTGATAAAGGAGGGTAAAGTAAAAAACTTTCATAAAAATCCCCTTTTAATAGGGCTATTATTGATCGCTGCATTCCGCAGCCAGGGCACTCTACTCCAATGAATTTCTTATAAAAGCAAGGGGCCATGTGTTGTTCAAGCCACTCAATTACAAAATTCATGAATTGAAGTTAAAAACTTCCCATAGGAAGACTGCTTAATGCTGTCCCTAAAATAATAACGTAAACAACTAAAAAGGCAACGTAAACCGCAGATAGAATTGTTCCTATAATAGCACAAACTCGGCCTGCTTTTAGGTTTCCAAATGAGCCATCGGTATAATTAGAAGGGTTTTCTTCGTATAGTTGTTTCCCTTTTTTAGCTAAAACAAGTGCAATAATTCCTAATGCTAAACCAATAATTCCATAACAAAAACAACAAACAATTGAAAGTATACCTAAAACTAATACGGCAACTGAATTAGGAACTTTTTCTTGACTGGTCGTGTTGCTAACGGGTGGTGGTGTGGTCGTGTTGTCTTCCATAAATTGAGTTTAAGTTAAATTTAAAAGTATGAAAAAAAATCCTACCAATGTCAATGATGAAATAAATAATTATTTAATAACAGAAATAATCATTAAATTTAGTTAATGTATGAAAATCATTTTTAGGACAATATTATTCTTTTTTATTTTTCAAAATGTACAGACTTTTGGGCAAAGTGTAGTACAGTTGTTTGTTGAGGACTTTAATCAACCATCTGTTTCATGGTTATTGAACGATAGTGTTTCAGGTCCAAATCTTGGAACCAACAACTGGATTATAAACAATCAATACGATGGTTTTGGTTTTACTCCAAACACAACACCCCAAACAAGCACATTTGGGGGAACTATTAGTAATGCACCTTTTAGTGGATATGCTCACATTCACGACTCTACAATTTCCAATTCTACCTCTAATGCTAACTACAATAACGCTGTAAGTTCCGACACATATTTAGTTATGTCGGATGGAATATGCACAAAAGGGTTAAGCAATGTAGAATTGTCTTTTTTTTACATCGGGGAAGGCAACACGAATGCTTATGGGGAGGTTTATTATAGCACTGGTGTTTCTGGCTGGACAAAGGTTGGCGCTGCTAAATACAACAACAGAAGCCAGTGGAAATACGAACAAATAACAGATATAAATTTTGATGATGCATACGATTTAAAATTTGCATTTAGATGGATAAACGATTCTTCTAACAATCCAAGCAACATTGCTTTTGGGATTGATGATATACATATTGTTGGTATATACGACACTATTATTAGCCCTATTACCATTGATTTTTTATACATAGATACGGTAGTTTGCCCAGGGAATAACCTATTAATGAATTTTAAATTATCAGACACGTTGTGCGATGGGTCTTATCACATTGAAATGTCTGATCAAAATGGTAATTTCACCCCCCCTTCATCTACCTGGATTACGAATATAAATTACCCTTCTATTTCATCTTTTGTTAGCTTGTCTATTCCGTTTACTATACCTCCTTCTTCTTGTTATAAATTTAGGGTTAAAAGGATATCACCATTACCAAATATTGTTGGCACAATAAGTGTTTGTGTAGATGTGCAATCTTGTCCAAATGTAATTACAACAGATCCTCCCGCTGTTACAATGGATACAAATGCAGTATGTATTTCTAGCGTTATGGATGTTCCTTTTTGGTCAACAGGGGTATATAATCCAAACAATGTATATATAGCACAACTGTCTGATTCATCAGGAAGTTTTGCAAATCCAACCAACATAGGTTCGTTAAACGACAACACCACTTATGACCCCGCATTAGTGCCATCTCCTGGGTCAGTTAGCAGTGTAGTTCCAACTGTTCCCCCCGGATGTAATTATTTTGTTAGAGTAGTTTCTTCAAACCCAAATACAGTTGGTTCTCCTTGGGGGCCTTTTTGCATACAAGAATGCGATATAGGATCAAATAATTGTACTGATATTAGCGCATGTCCAGGCGACTCTGGATTGACAGTGTCTATTCCTGTAGATATAAATGTCTGGGATTCGTTAACTGCTTATTACCCTGGCAATACCTTTAGTGTTCAAGTTTTAGACATGATGACTTTTAGCGCTTTTAATACTGGAGGACTAGGAGCTGTTTTAGATACGCAATCGGCCACTATTAATCTTCATATTCCTCCATGCGACAGCATGGCTCAGTATGGATTAACAAGTATGGGATTTCCTGGGGGAGCGTTTTATTTAAGAATTGTTGCTGACAACGCATCAAACATGGAGCAAACCCTTGGCTGTGTTGTGCATTTTTCTTTGGGGTGCCCTAGTCAAATACCTTTTGATTTAGTTCCAGCATTCCCTTGGTCAACTTATGCTGATACTGTATTGTGTGTTGGAGACCCTATTTTTGTAAGAGTTAATAATTACAACCCCTCTTCTTCATTTATGTATTATATAGATGGGAATGCTTTCCCCCCTAACAATCCTCCAGCAATGTTGGGGATTTATTGGACATCTCCAGGTCTTCATGTACTAACATTGGAGGAATCCCATATTGGTTGTACAGGCCCGATGTCAAATCCAATGGACGTATATGTTATTCAAGCTCCTCAAACGGTAATGATTGGACCAGACACCGTTTGTATTGGAGATACAGCAGATTTTTTAGTTCAATTTTACAACGCAACGTATTACGATTGGAACACTTCTTCATCAGGAGGAATTGTTGATACTGGAAATAATGAAGTAAGTGTGCTTTTTGACAGCACAGGCACCTTCACTATTAATGTAAATGCATTAAATCAATGTGGAAACAGCAGCAGTTCTGTTGATATTTCCGTAGTTGACCAATTTAATTTAGGTGTTTTAGGAGATACCATTGGTTGCGAAGGAGACTCTTTAATTTTAACGGCTCAGGGCGATGGAGATTTTAGTTGGGATAGTACAATTAATGGAATTAAATATGAAGATGTGTTTACCCTAAATCAGGATACCATTATATTAACAGCAGATAATTTTTGTGGGCAAATTGTAGATACTGTTCAACTTGTGGTTATACCTACGTCTTTATTGGACTTAGGTCCAGATACTACCATTTTTGCAGGAGAAAGCATTTCCTTTTCTTCTAATTTGCCTGGAAATTATCAATGGACACCATCATATGGAATCGATTGTTCAACATGTTCATCTGTAATTTTTAGCCCTGAAGAAACCACAACATATATTTTACAGATTGATACTGTAGGCTGTATAAGTCAAGACGAAATAATCATAAATGTTGAAGTTTCGGGTAATGTGTCAGTTCCTAATTTATTTACTCCAAATGGTGATGGGATGAATGATTTACTTGAAATTTATGGATATAGTATTGATGAATTAGACTTTAGAATCTATGATAGATGGGGAGAAATTGTTTTTCAAACAAATTCTATTTCAGATGCTTGGGACGGTAAGTTTAATGGCATGGAACTTAATACAGCAGTTTTTGTTTATTCCATTAAGGTTAAATATAAAGATGGTAGAGAAGTAATTCAACAAGGAAATATAACACTAGTAAAATGAGAAATACATTAAGCATATTTTGTTGTTTGTTGTCCTTTATATTATACGGGCAAGACGTACATTTCTCACAATTTTACAACTCCCCACTAACTATTAATCCAGCAAATGTTGGAGCTTTTAATGGAGACATTAGAGCCCATTCTAATTATAGAAATCAGTGGTCTAGCATCCAATCTGCATATAAAACATATAGTTTTAGTGTTGAGTCTCAATTACTAAAATACAAATGGCCTAATAATTATTTAGGTATAGGGTTAAACTTCTTTAATGACAAAGCAGGAGATTTAGGACTTGGGCTTTCTCAAACCAATCTTACTGTTTCTAGCATTTTAGCTCTCAGCCCAGACTTAACTATGACGGTTGGTATACAGCCTTCATTTATGCAATATAGTATAGACTATACCAACGCTTTAACAAGCAGTCAATATGCTAATGGAGGATTTAATTCTTCTTTACCCACAGGGGAAACCAGCTTAAATTCAGGGTTTTCTTTTTTTGATGTAAGTACTGGTTGTACGTTTAATTATGCACAAGGGGAATCCAACTTAGCATCTCATGATATGTTTATTGTAAACATTGGTTTTTCATTTTCTCATGTAAATAGATCTGTTTTAGATTTTGGAACGATAGAAAAACTATATCCTAAAATTATAGCCCACGGAAATTCTAACATTGGAATTTCTAATTCTAGACTTAGCTTAATGCCTAGTTACCTCCTTGTTTTTCAGGGGCCTCAAAAGGAAATTACCGCAGGAAGCATGGTTAGATTATTTATTACTGAATCTTCAAGATACACAGGTAATGTAAGTGAGTCTGCCATTCTTTTTGGCGGGCATTATAGATGGAATGACGCCTTAATTGCTTCGTTAGGTTATCAGCTTGGAGAATACCAATTACAAATAAGTTATGATATTAACCTATCAAGTTTGAATAGGTCAACAAGATATAGAGGCGGATTTGAGATAGCCTTAAAATACACAAACCCCGAAGTGTTTGGAGCAGGAAGAGCATCGAGCCTAGACCCTAAGTTTATGTAAACTATAGAACAGGGACTGAAATTTTAATTAAAATTTTACTGTCTTCCCTTTTCTTTCTATTATGAATATCATAATCATTAGAATAAATAATGCATTGACCAACAAATACGCCATTTTCAAACGAAAAATTAATTTTTTCAACTTTTGAAACATCCTTAATAGTCATTTCTCCATTAAGAACATATTTGTCATCTGAAAGTGTTATGGACTCACTTTTGAAAATTATTTCAGGATATTTTTTAGTGTCAAAATAGTCTGGAGCATTTAAATGAGCGTCTCTTGTTTTGTTGGAGGTATTTATTGTAGCAATGTTAGCTCTGCCTTCAAAATAGGAATTTGATAAATCAGAAGGGTCAAACTTTATTATTCCAGTTACGCCATTAATTGTTCCAACAGCATCTTCCCCAATGTAATTAAACTCAACAGTTGATTTTTCAGAGTTAATGGTGAATTCTTGCGCATTAAATGTTGTTAAAGTTAATAGGCAAATTATGGTTGTAATTATATTTTTCATAGGTGTTATGTATTAAATTTTCTAGCAATGGTAAACCCAAATCTAAACTGCCCTTTACCCCATTCGCTTGTGGTATAAGGAATAAATTGCCCTTCTCCAATACCTCTTGAATTAACAAAGTTCAGTAAAAATACGTGTCCGTATGTATTTATCTCAATTCCCATGCCAAAAGGGTTTACAAAAGTATTTTTTCTGTACACGGTTGGATTAATATTGGCAAAATATTCACCGATAAGGCTAACTTTTTTAAATAAATGCAAGCGCACTGTTGATCCTAGATGAGGGATTAAGTTTTGGTCTTGATAATTCACCAAATTCCTATATGTAAAACCAGGGCTAAGCTGAATGGTTAATTTTTCAATAGGTTTAAACGCAACCATCATTTCATTATGATAGCTGAATCTATGAGACAATTTAGAAAAATTAGTTAAATCACTTGCTATACCAGAATTTCGCATGGATGTAAAAAATGCTTTTGAAGAAAACGTAATTTTTAAGGGGAATTTTTCATGATTATAAAGTTCTAACTTAAGAAGACCATCCCAAACTTCTAAAAATGGGCCTGCGCCTTTTGATCTACCCCCCCCAATCGTAAATTTATCAGTTAGCCCATATTCTAATCCAATTCTAATATCGGATGAGTTGTCTAATCCAAAAAGAGTTCTGTAAGATTGAGAAGTGGCAATGTTTCCAAAACGGTGTGTAATTCTAAGATCCAACACACTCTTTTCTAGAACATTAACAGTATGGCCATTAATTGCTCTAGTATCTAAGAAAAGATTTGGACTAATTTTTTTGGATTCAAAATCCCAATCCTCTTGAGAAACTAATAAATTAGTTATCAAAATAGGTAATAGTAGAATGAGTCTAAATATTAATGGCATAGTTGTTAATCAAAGCAATTTTACATAACTTTTCGATATGTATATACAGCAATGAAAGGTAATATATTAAACTTTATTTTTTTAACGATGGTATGTATTTCTTGTTCAAAAGACAAAACAGAACCACCTTTACCCTGCTTAGATAACCCGTCATTTGATTTAGAAATAAAAAATATATTTCTTAATAATTGCTCAGGATGTCATCAAACAGGAAATGCTATTAATGGTATTGTCCTTGAAGACTTTTCATCCATAAAGTTAAATCTTGACCATTCGATGGAAGAAATTCAGAATGGAACTATGCCACCACCAAGTGTCATTATGCCACCATCAGGAATGCTGAATGATAGTATTATTAGTTTATTAAACTGTTGGGTAGAAAATGGAGCGCTAAATAATTAAACATGAGAGGTGTTTTCATTTTTTTATTTTCTTTAATTGTCTTTTTGATCCCTTCTCAAAACGAACAAAATAGAGGTTATAGGGTTAAAATAGGAGATCAGCTTCCAGAATTTGAAGCATTAATGTTAGACGGAACAAAATTATCTTCAAAAGATTTATTAGGGAAAATCACGGTCATTCAGTTTACAGGCTCTTGGTGTAGCGTTTGCAGAAGAGAAATGCCAGAGTTAGAATCAAAAGTGTGGCAAAGGTTTAAAAAACAAGATTTTTTATTATTAGGAATTGACACAAAGGAACCAAAGGAAAAAGTTGCCCCATTTATAAGAAAGATGGAGGTTACTTATCTAATAGCACTAGACCCAGATGGAAAGATATTCTCGAAGTTTACTTTAGAAGGTGCTGGAGTAACAAGAAATATTGTAATTGATAAAAATGGGAAAGTTGTTTTCTTAACAAGATTATTTGACCAGAAAGAGTTTAACGCAATGATAAAAGTTATTGAACAATTGCTATTAAGTTGATTGATCTTTTTCAAGAACAGCTAATGTCGCAGCAACTGTTGAAACAACAGCTAAAAAACTTGCAACTATTCCCCCTATGAATGGCACATAAAAACAAAAAGAGAAAACCAGTCCAATTCCAACAGAAAGGCCTTTGTTTTTCCTAATAAACCGAACACTGTCTTTAACGCTTAATTTATTTCTTTCATTGGAATAATCAATAAAAGAAAAACCATAGAAATAGGAAGATACAAGAAGGTTCCCAACAAATGCAGCAATAGAACCAATAATAGGAATAATATTTAGAAACATTAATGCAATGGTAAGACCTAATTGCAAAAACATATTTCTAAACGTAATTAAAACTGCACGTACAATATCTCTAGTAAACTGAAGAATATCAAAAGGAACTTTTTTCCCCGTTACAATTTCTGCCGTCTTTTCAGAAAGAAAAGTTAGTACAGGCGACAAGACAATAATAGTTATGTAGCCCCCAAATAAGGCGAAAAGAAAGAAAAACCCAACTTTTAAAATGCCCCAAATAATCCAATTGATAGGTGAGAAAATCCAGTCTTTCCAAGAACTAACAGATTCCGTTTCTTCCCCAAAAATTAAAATATGTAATTCATCTGATAGGTAATCGCTAATAAATCCAATTGTACTTAATCCAAGAAAAAAAATAAGTAAGTTTAAAAGAAGAGGAAAAATAAAGTAGAACCATAGCCCATTGTCAAATATAAAAGAAAGTGCTTTTGGGTAATAACCAAGTCCTGAGCTAAGTTGTTTAAAAAAAGGTTTTTCCATGTTGATTTTTTCTACTCAATTTTTAGTATAAATATATACATTTACTTTTCTCAAAATTATTTAAATATGTGTGGTATTGCCTGTGCTTTCAATTTAAAGGAAAAAAGTGATATTCTAAGACCAAAAATCTTAGAAATGTCTAGAAGAATTAGACATAGGGGACCAGATTGGAGCGGGATCTATTCATCAAACAACGCAATTCTTGCTCACGAAAGGTTAGGAATAGTCGATCCAACATCAGGAAAACAGCCTATTTATTCCAACGATAAAAAGCTTGTTTTGGCCGCAAATGGCGAAATTTATAACCATAGGCACTTAAGGAAAGAAATAGGAGTTAAATATGATTTTTCTACAGGATCTGATTGCGAGGTGATTTTAGCACTTTATAAACTAAAAGGTAAAAACTTTATTGACGATTTAAACGGCATGTTTGCATTTGCCCTTTATGATCAAGAAAAAGACAGCTATTTAATTGCAAGAGATCATATGGGGATAATCCCATTATATATGGGTTGGGACGATAAAGGAACTTTTTATGTAGCCTCTGAACTAAAAGCATTGGAAGGGTTTTGTAAAAAGATTGAGTTATTCCCCCCTGGTTGCTATTTATATAGTAAAGATGGAGAGGTTAAAAAATGGTACAATAGAAATTGGAAAAACTTTAACAGTGTTAAAAATAATGAAACGAATGTAAAAGCTATCAGAGAATCTTTATCCAATGCTGTAAGGAGGCAATTGATGTCGGATGTTCCATATGGTGTTTTACTTTCTGGCGGCTTAGACTCATCAATAACTTCTGCAGTGGCAAAAATATATGCTGATAAAAGAATAGAGTCCGATGGAGAAAATGAAGCTTGGTGGCCAACATTGCATTCGTTTGCTGTAGGGTTAGAAGGTTCCCCTGACTTAATTGCTGCAAAGAAAGTGGCAAAACACATAGGAACGATTCATCATGAAGTAAAATTTACCATTCAAGAAGGTTTAGACGCTATCAAAGATGTAATATATCATTTAGAAACATATGACGTAACCACTATAAGGGCCTCTACCCCTATGTTTTTAATGGCTAGAGTCATCAAGTCAATGGGAATTAAAATGGTACTTTCAGGTGAGGGTTCTGATGAGATTTTTGGAGGGTACCTATATTTTCATAAGGCCCCAGACGCAGAATCTTTTCACGAAGAAACAGTCAGAAAACTTAACAAGCTTCATCAATACGATTGTTTGAGAGCAAATAAGGCTTTAGCTTCATGGGGCATTGAAGGAAGGGTTCCTTTTTTAGACAAAGAATTTATGGATGTTGCAATGAGTATCAACCCCTCTGATAAAATGATTAATTCAGAAAGGATGGAGAAATGGGTGTTAAGAAAAGCGTTTGAAGATCTTCTCCCCAAAGAAGTTGCCTGGAGACAAAAGGAACAATTTTCTGATGGTGTTGGATATAGTTGGATTGACACTCTAAAAGAACGAGTTGAGGAAATAATTTCTGATAAAGTTTTTAATAATGCAGCAAGCGTATTTGATGTAAACACCCCTTTAAATAAGGAAGAATATTTTTATAGAACAATTTTTGAAGATCATTTTCCTTCAAAAACAGCAGCAGCTTCTGTACCTTCTGTTCCATCAGTTGCCTGCTCAAGTCCTGAAGCCCTAAAATGGGATAGTTCGTTTTCTAACATGAATGATCCTTCTGGAAGAGCGATTAAATCACACGAAAGGAGTTATTAAAACAAGCCACTTATAGTTAATTAAAATGCTAACTTTCATGATAAATAATAATACATGAAAGAGTTACTCATTGTTGTTTGTTTGTCTTTGTTTGTGCCTTTTCATTCCCAAGAAGACGCAAGAAAAAACTTTGAAGAAGATGTTGAATTATTCTCTGAATTGTATGATTTAATACAAGAAAACTATGTTGATACTATAATTCACAATGAATTTATTACTAACATCTTAAAACAAACGGCAACGAGTGTTGATTCCTACACAAGGTTTTTCACAAGAGAAGAAACAGTACTTAGAAATAAATCATGGAGCGGCATTTCCTATGCTGGCATAGGGGCCAATGTTAATTACATTAATGAGGAAGTAATTATTGAATACTGTAAAAAAGGGTATGGAGCAGATTCAGTTGGGTTAATGATGGGAGATGCAATTGTTTCAATTAACGACAGCTCAGTTGTAAATTTAAACTTAACAAATACCGTTAAATTATTGAAGGGACCCAATGGCTCTAAAGTTAAAGTTAAGGTAAAAAGAGGGGAGGTAGTTACAGACTTCACTATAATAAGAAAGCAAATAATAAGCCCATCTATTGGCTATACTAACCTATATAAAAATGAAATAGCTGTCTTAAAAATAAATCAATTTTTAAGAGGATCTGGGGTTGCGTTTAGGGATGATGTTCTAGATTTTGTTGATCGAGGGGCAAAAGGTATTGTAGTTGATTTGAGAGGAAATAGAGGAGGAATTGTTAAAGAATGTATCTCAATGTTGAGTGCGTTTCTTCCAAAAGGAACATTAATTTGTCAATTAAAAAGTAAGGATCTAAAATCAAACTATAAAGAATATACTAAGCAAGAACCAATCAACACCTCAATTCCAATTATAATTTTAATTGATAAAAACACGATGTCTTCAGCAGAGATTTTTGCTGGAACTATGCAAGACTTAGATAGAGCGGTTTTAATAGGAGAGAGCACTTTTGGAAAGGGACTAGTTCAGGGAACTAGATTTTTAGAAGATGAATCCACGCTTTATATAACCGCTGCTAGATACCACTTACCATCAGGAAGGAGTATAAATATAAGCGCCAAAAACAAGCCATTTATAAGTTCACCTGCAAAAGAAACAACACCACAGTTTTTTACTTTAAATGGTCGCGTTGTTAAAGCAAACAGCGGTGTTTTTCCAGATTTATTTATAAGTCAAAAATCAAACAATAGCGACATCATAAATAGCGTTTCAAAAAGTAGGTTAGATTTTAATTTTACAGTATCAGAGTTAAGGAAAATAAAATTAACCCCGGAAGATTCTACAGGAGCAAATAAAAAAGAATATTTAAAGTATTTACTGAAGAATAAAGAAATGATTAATCTAAATGCTGAAAGAGAGTGGGAAAAGCTTAAAAAATCATCAACAGTATCAACTTTGCCAGCAGCTGTTTTAAACAGAATAGATAAAGAGCTTAATAAAATAAAAAAGCAATTAATTAAGTCTTCAATTAATCAACTTTACGAAGAGTTAAATAAACGCATCATATACCAGTCTAAATATTTAGAAGGATTATATGCGTTTAATTTAAAAAAGGATGATTGTTTTAAAAAAGCACTTGAATTAATTTCAGATCCATCAACGTATAAAAAAATAATAAATTTTCGCTAAACCTTTAATCAAACAGAAAATATGTTACTAAATTGAAAGCGTGAAAAGCTGTAAGTCTTTGATTTTACTTTTATTATTATGTCAATTTATGACTATATCATGTCAACAGAATAACGATGATCTCAACTCTATGAAAAAAGAAAATTACAACAATCTAAACAATGATGAAAAAAGAGTAATTATTGAAAAAGGCACAGAAAGACCCTTTACTGGAGAATACAACGACCATTATGTAAATGGAGTTTATTTATGTAAACAATGCAATTCACCATTATACAATTCAAAGGACAAATTTAACTCTCATTGTGGTTGGCCAAGTTTTGATGACGAAATTGATGGAGCAGTTAAAAGAGTTCTGGATGCTGATGGCTTTAGAGTTGAAATTGTTTGCAATACCTGCGGTGGGCATTTAGGTCATATATTTGAAGGAGAGCGCTATACAGAAAAAAACACTCGTCACTGTGTCAATTCAGTTTCTATGATTTTTCAAGCCAAAGACTAGATAAATGAAAAACACTTTTTTAATAGTTTTAATTTTTAGTGTTGGTTTTTGCTTTAGCCAAAAGAGCAAGGAGGTTTCTTTTTTATTTATGGGCGATATTATGGGACATGGCCCTCAAATTAGATCAGCATGGCAAGAATCGTCTAAAGAATACGATTATGATGAGGTTTTTAAACCATTAAAAGAATTAATTGGTTCAGTAGATTTTGCTGTTGCAAATTTAGAGGTTACTCTTGCAGGTAAACCATACGATGGCTACCCACAGTTTAGTTCTCCAGATAATTTAGCAGTTGCTTGTAAAGAAAATGGAATAGACGTATTGGTTACAGCAAACAACCATTCATGCGATAGGGGTTCAAAAGGAGTTATAAAGACGGTGAAAACCTTAGATAAGTTATCCATTTTACATACAGGAACATTTTCAGACGATAAAAAAAGAGATAGTTTAAATCTCTTAATCTTATCTAAAAATGGAATTAAAGTTGGGCTGTTGAATTATACTTACGGAACCAACGGCATGCCTTTCGCCACACCTTCTTACGTAAACTTATTAGATTCAGCACTGATTAAAAAAGATGTATTAAAGGCTAAAGAAAATGAAATTGACAAACTCATTGTTTTTGTTCATTGGGGAGCTGAATACAAAGATTTTCCTAATCAATACCAAAAACAATACAATAAGTATTTTAAAGAGCTTGGAGTAGATGTAGTTATAGGCTCACATCCACATGTAATTCAGCCTATGATTTATGAAAATGACAGCACAAATAATACAGAGTTTTTAACAGCATATTCTCTTGGAAATTTTGTTTCTAATCAACGAGAAAGAAGAAAAGATGGAGGCGTTATGCTTAGGTTGTCATTTAGTAAAACGAAAAAAGAGATTAAAATTTCTAATAAAGAATACCTTTTAACCTGGGTTCATAAATTTAAAGAAGCAGGTAAAAATCACTATCAAATATTACCATGTGCCCATCCTTTGTATTCCAAATCTTATTTTTCAAATGAGAAGGATTTTGAGGCAATGAATACATTTATTAAAGACTCAAGAGAACATTTAAATGTAAGCAATCAAGAACTGAGTGAGGGTATTCCTCAACCAAGAATTTTGATTGAGCCACATCCACCAGAGAAAATAAAACTCACCATTAAGAGAAGAAAAGTGCTTGCGCTAACTAAAGAAAAAAATAGACGTAAAAGATTAAAACCAAATAAAAAATAGCCTCATAAGAAATGAAACGCTTCAAGTCAATTTCATTAGTTGTATTATCATTGGGGTACATTTATGTTGGGATTCAACATTTTTATAACCCATCTTTTTTTCTTTCCATAATGCCTCCATATTTACCTTACCATTTACCTTTGGTTTATATTAGTGGGGCCTTTGAAATAATTTTAGGTCTAGGATTGATCTTAAAAAAATCACGAAAGTATGCAGCTTGGGGCTTGATAGCTTTATTGTTAGCAGTATATCCAGCAAATATATATTTAGCTTTCAATGAAGAGCTTCAACAAGCAATTGATATTAGTGCTTTTTTAGCTTCCTGGATTAGGCTTCCACTACAATTTGTTTTGATTGGATTTGCCTATTGGCATTCAATTGTTGACACCAATAATTAAAAAGTAATCAAAAGCCTAAAATACCCTTTATGAAATTAAAAACTGATTTTATTTTATTTAAAGCAAACAGTAATAAGCCCATTGTTGTAAATGAAAAATCGAATGCTGAATTATTAAAAAGGTGTCAAGATAATTGGTACCATAAGTACGACATAAAATATACACCAAATAAAAGTTGGTTAGGTAAATTAGGAATTAATAAATCAAGTAAAATAGATGATCCAGAATTTTTATTCATTCACATACCTAAAACAGGAGGAATAAGTTTCAAATTCAACGTAATCTATAACCCTCATTTAAATAAAAAAATAGGGATTTACCATAAGTTTAATTTTCCACCAAAAAACAAACCGGATATTGATATTTTTAATGAAAATAAAAAAATGTTTACTCTTCTTAGAGACCCTACAAAGACAGTAATTTCAGCTTATTACCATTTCAATCATGTTTTAAAAATAAGCATGAGTGATTTCTGTAATAAATATACGAACATTCAAACCAAATTTCTTTTGGGTTATGACATTTGTTCATCTTATGAAGTCACGATTAAAGATGTAAATAGGATTAAAAAACTTATTGACGAAAAAAAATTAATTATTGGTGTTCATAAAACAAAAAAAATGCTTGATATATACAATTTATTAGAGCTACAAGTAGAGCAAGTAGATAACTATATTTTAAATAAAAAAATTGATGTTAAATACAAGATAAATGACATTTCTAATGATTTAAAAAAGCATATAAAAACAACAAACAACTTTGATAACATGTTGTATGATTATGTTTTAAATAATTGAAATTTATTACCTAACTTAACATAAGTTCGATGTAAATCTTTTAAGTCAATGCTCAATTATGTTTTATATTTATTTTCCACTTTTTTATTAGGAAGCTTTTTAGCTCAAGAAGTTTCTGACCCTTACCTAATTGTTTTAGGCACCGTTCAAGATGCTGGTTCTCCTCATATGGGATGTAAAAAAAAATGTTGTGAGAGTTTGTTTATTAATCCAGACCCTACTAGAATGGTAGTTTCTTTGGGCATTGTAGATTCAGAAAATGAAAAAACCTGGCTAATTGAGTCAACACCAGATTTTCCTATTCAATGCAAATTAATTCAAAAGGAAGCAAGCTTTACAAATAAAGAAACCCCAGACGGCATTTTTCTAACACACGCTCATATTGGGCATTATGCAGGATTAATGTATTTAGGAAGAGAAGCAATGGGGTCAAACGAGGTTCCTGTTTATGCAATGACACGTATGAAAGGTTTTTTAATACAAAATGGCCCATGGAATCAATTGGTGAACATTAGAAATATTAAAATAAATAACATTGAACACAATAAAGGCCTTAAGCTTTCAAATCAACTAAGAATAACACCCTTTTTAGTGCCACATAGAGATGAATATTCTGAAACGGTAGGCTATATAATTGATGGCCCCAATAAGAAAATAGCATTTATACCAGATATTGATAAATGGGGAAAGTGGAATAAAGACATTATATCTTTAATTAAAAAGGTTGATTTAGCATTTATAGATGGTACATTTTACGATTCTAACGAAATCAACAATAGAGACATGTCGGAAATACCTCACCCCTTTGTAGTAGAAAGCATGGAGCTTTTTAAGGACCTTCCTTTAAAAGAGAAGGCAAAGATTATTTTTATTCATATGAACCATACCAACCCATTATTGGACTCTACCACTGAACAGTATAGACATGTTGTTGATCAAGGGTTTAAAATTGCTAATTATAAGCAGATTGTGGAATTATAAAGTCCTAATTTTTTTATAAGTATAAATAGAATTTAAATTCTACTTTGGTAAGTATATAGTTCATGGTATCGACCATTGCTTGCTAATAAGTCATCGTGATTTCCTCTTTCAACAATGATTCCACCTTCAATGACTAGAATTTGATCTGCTTGACGAATGGTGCTTAATCTATGTGCAATGACAAATGTTGTTCTATTTTTCATTAGAACGTCTAAACTTTTCTGAATGAAAGATTCACTTTCCGTATCTAAATTTGATGTCGCTTCATCAAGTATAATAACTTTTGGACTAGCTAACAATGCCCTTGCAATTGAAATACGTTGTTTTTGACCGCCCGAAAGTTTAACGCCTCTTTCTCCTATTATCGTTTCTAATCCGTCATCAAATCGATCTGTAAATTCATTGACAAATGCAGCTTTCACAGCGTCCTGTAATTCTTGTTTGGAAGCATCTGGTCGAGGAAATAATATGTTTTCTCTAATAGAACCTTCAAATAAAAAGTCATCCTGCAAGACTACGCCTAAATTTTTTCTATAACTTTTTAAATTCACCTTAGCTAAATCAATTCCGTCTAAGGTTACAACGCCACCTGAAGGGGTTAAAAAAGTAGCTGCCAACCCAGCAATCGTAGATTTTCCTGAGCCAGAAGAGCCAACTAAAGCTGTTATCGTTCCTGCTGGAGCTGTGAAATTAATATTATGTAATACTTCTTTACTTTCTTCATAGCTAAAAGAAACATCCTTAAATTCTAAATCTCCTTTTAACTCTTTTAATAATTCTATTCTAACCCTTGGGTCATCTTCATCTTTCATGTTCATTATTTCTTGAGTTCTATCCAAACCCGCCATCGCTTCTGTTAATTGACTACCTATATTACTCATTTGTACAATTGGAGCAATCATGAAACCTAGAAGTAAAGTAAAAGACAAAAACTCACCAGTACTCATTTCCCCTCCCATCATAAAAAACCCACCGATTCCCATCACTGTAGTTGATGCCAGCCCTATTAAAAAGGTAGAAGAACTGCTAATTAAAGCAGTAGCGGTTAAGCTTTTCTTTACATTTTGATATAAACGATCAACCCCATTTTCAAAACTTTTATTTTCTTGTGCCTCAGCATTAAATGCTTTTATAACTCGAACTCCACTTAAAGTTTCAGTTAATCGACCTTGCACTTCGGCATTTATTTTCCCTCTATCTCTAAAAATGGGGCGAACATAACCGAAAGCTTTCAACATCACAACACCAAAAATAAAAATTGGAATAAGTACGGACACGGTCATTAAAGGGCTAATATTAATAAGTAGAATAATTGAAGCGATAGCGGTAATTGCCCCACCTATAAGTTGAACAAATCCCGTACCAACCAAATTTCGTACCCCTTCAACATCTTTCATTACCCTAGACACTAAAGCTCCTGACTTATTGTTGTCAAAAAAACCTATTGGTAGTTTCAGTAGTTTTTTTTGAACTTGAACCCGCATTTGTGAAATCATCAATTGCGCTTGAACACTCAATAGTCTTGTTAAGCTAAATGAAGTAATAGCCTGTACTAAAATCGATATTGCTACAATAAGTAGTAAAAACCAAAGTCCTTCCATATCGTTATTGGGTACAATATTATCAAATAAATACCTACTTGAGTATGGTGCTATTAACCCTGATGCGCTTCGGATTAAGATCAAGAACAGTCCAAAACTCAAAATAATTTTTCTAGGCCAGATATATTCTTTAAACGCCCACGAAAAAGAAACCTTATTTTTTTTACTCATATCTAACATTGAACGAAAATTGAGCCAAAGTTTTTTATCTGACAAATAGGCATACACAGTTCAATTATAAATAAGACAATTTAAGTAAACATCTCAACTTTAGATTTATAAACTATAGTACTCATTTATTCTTCATTAAGTTTAATTAAGGAAGAAGATCAGGTAAAGATGGATAATTATAGCTATGCTATGTTTTTCACATTGTGCCCATAGGAGTTCTAATGCCTTTTGTGCTATCACATTTTTTAGGCACCCTTTTAGATGCTGAACATTGCGTTAAAGAAAAAGAGAAAATTAATAGAAATAATAAGGATATAGCTTTTGCTTTATTAGTAGACACACAATAAAGATAAAAAGATAACCTTAAAAACCACTATACTTAGTATTGAGTTAAGATTTAAAACATTAGTTTTTGGTATTAATTATTACATTAACTTGTTTGAAATTTCATAATGATTAGGTATTTTTTGTTTTATAGTTTACTACTGTTCTTTTTTTTCTCAAAAGCGCAAACACCCCTTTATTATCAAGGAATAGACTTTACATTATCAGGTGACTCACTTAAAGATCAGCTTGCTAATTTAATCAGCTCTACACATATTTCACCATTAGAATATACCTCATCAAATTCAACCGATACTTGGGATGTTATTAAACAGTCCGATCTTAACTTACTAGACACTGCAAGTGTTTTGTTGGTTTATGGATACGATGATTCTGATCAAGATTTTCAAAACGATCGCACTAGAGATAAAACACTTTCTTGCCATGCAAGCCCTTGTGATGGTTTGTGGAATCGGGAACACGTTTTCCCAAAGTCATTAGCTAACCCATCTTTAAGCACCAATAACCCTGGACCCGGAACTGATGTACATAATTTAAGATCATGCGATTATGTAACAAACACATGGAGGGGGAATTTAAAATTTGGGGATTATGCTGGGAATTCAGGCGTTACTTCTTCAGGGTTTTGGTATCCAGGGGATGAATGGAGGGGAGATGTTGCTAGGATAATAATGTATATGTATTTGAGGTACCCAACTCAATGTGAGCCAAATAATTCTGGGGCTGGATCGTCCAGCTATTCTAATTTTGGAGATATGCCAGATATTTTTTTAGAATGGAATAAAGCAGACCCGGTTGATCAGTATGAAATTAATAGAAACGATATAATTCAAGTTAATCAAGGCAATAGAAACCCATTCATTGACAACCCATACTTAGCTACTGTAATTTGGAATGGACCTGTGGCTGATAATCCCTGGGGACCTCTTGAAGATCGAGTTTATAGTTCTTCACTTGATTTTAACTTTTATCCTAATCCCGTAAAAAACAAGTTGTTTTGTGAGCCTTTAAGCCATTCAGGTAATTTTGAAATTGATGTTTATGATGTTTTCTGCAAACATTTAGCAACATTTAAAAGCCCAGTAATAGACATGAAAAAATTTAACGCAGGTGTTTATGTTTTAATAGTTAATCAAGGTCAAAACAAAAAGACATTTAAAATCATTAAAGAGTAATGACACGTTTTTTTCAAATTAAGAAATCGACTAAATACATTATTTATTTTTTACTATTACCCCCCTTTTTTCAAAACTCTTTTTATGGTCAAAACTTTCAGGACTCAAGTATTTTACCATTAATTTTTATCAACACTATGGGACAAACAATTTTAGATGAACCTAAAATTACAGCTCATATGGGTATTATTCACAACACACAAGGCTTACACAATCATCCAACAGCTAGTTTTAATGAATACGATGGGTTTATTGGTATAGAACAACGAGGTTCTAGCTCTTTATTTTTCCAAAAAAAAGGATATGGTTTAGAAACAAGAGACAGCTTGGGAGAAAATAATAATGTGGAATTATTTGGAATGCCTTCAGAAAACGATTGGGTGCTTCATGGGCCTTATAGTGATAAATCTTTGATGCGAAATTACCTTGCTTATTATTACGGTGGAAAAATGTATAACTATAGCCCTAGAACACAGTTTGTAGAACTGATTGTTGACAATAGCTACCAAGGAGTTTATTTATTTGTTGAAAAAATCAAAAGAGACAAAGGTAGAATTAACATTTCTAAACTAGATCAAGACGACCTTTTGGGCGATTCATTAACAGGCGGATATGTTGTTAAAATTGATAAATCTACAGGGACCAATAACGGTTCTTGGGTTTCTAATTTTCAAACCATTTCTTCCAACCCCCGAGATGTATCTTTTTTATATCATTATCCTGAAGCAGACGACATTAAGCCTGCTCAAAAAACATACATTCAGTCGTACCTTTTTGCTTTTGAAAGTGCATTATACAGCACATCTTTTTTAGATAGTACTGTTGGATATAGACAATATATAGACATAAATTCATTTGTTGATTATTATTTATTGAATGAAGCAACGAGAAATGTAGATGGTTATCGAATAAGCACTTTTATGTATAAAAACAAAGAAAGTAAAAACAATAAGTTATTCATTGGACCACCCTGGGATTATAATTTAGGGTGGGGAAATGCTGATTATTGCAATGGAGGTTTAACAACTGGTTGGGCAAGTGATTTTAATATAATATGTCCAGGTGACAATTATCAAATTCCGTTTTGGTGGCAGCGAATGTTGTCTGATTCAGAATTTTTAAATAGGATTAACTGTCGTTGGGATGAACTTAGGCAAGGACCTTTTCATACGGACTCAATAGTTACACTCATAGATAGTGTTGGATCAATATTATCTGAACCAGCAGCAAGAAACTTTAACACATGGGATGTTTTAAATACCTGGGTATGGCCAAATAATTACATTGGGGGAACCTTTTCAGCAGAACTAATTTATTTAAAAAATTGGATAGAAGATAGATTCAATTGGATGGATAATAACCTTCCCGGTTTTTCCTCTGACTGTTCGTTTTTATCAACGAACGAAAAAACGAAACCATCTATTTTAGTGTTTCCCAACCCATTTTTGGATAATTTTTATATTGAAATTCAGAATTCTGAAAACATAAATCAGCTTGTAAAAATTGATGTTTATAACTTAAGCGGGACAATCATTTCATCATACAAATCAATCTGTTCAGCTTCAAAGAATATTTCATCATTTGACATTTTAAAAGGGAAACACCTAACAAGCGGCTTGTATGTTTTAAGGGTTAAACTAGGCGGTAAAACAAGTAATTTTAAATTGGTTAAACAGTGATTTTTATTTAAAAATTATTACATTCATAACAGGTACTATATTTTGAAACCATTTATAATATATATTTTTCTAGTTGTTGGTTTTATAAATTCAGCATTTTCTCAGTTGCCGTCCGAACAAGTTAAATCTAAGTGGATGATTGGTAAAATGCATAAAGCAATACAATCACACACTGATCTAAGATTCACTCTTTTTAGAGCTGAGCGCATAAATGATAAGTATGTTAAAGGCAGTTTTGATGGCAAGCTGAAGACAAAACCATTTAAGATCTATTTTAAAAATAATTTTCCGAATGAGGGGGTTGAGATTTTATATAAAGATGGAGAAAACAGCGACAGGGCTTGGGTAAACCCCAATTCATTTCCTTTTTTTACCATGTCATTTTCTCCCGAGAATAAATTAATTCGAGCAGGAGGGCATCACACTTTTAAGATGGTTGGATTTTCTACTTTTGACGGATTAATGTCTAGATACGAAACAATTTATAAGGAAAAGTTTTATAGCTATGTGAAATATCTTGGCGTTGTAACTTGGGAAGGGATGACCTGCTATAAACTTGTGTTTAAACACCCAGACTATAAAATTATTAAATACCAGACTAAAATAGGGGAGACCTTAAAAAAAATCGCATTAAAAAGGGGGTTGAATATAGCTAAACTAAGAGATTTAAATAAGGAAGTTAATCCAACCTCAGCATTACAATCGGGTGAAGAGTTGCTAATTACCAATACCTATGAAAAAGAAGTAATATTTTATATTGACTCGAAATCTTTTTTACCTGTTTATCAAGAAATATATGATGAAAAAGGACTTTATGAAAAGTACGCTTATTCTAATTTAAAATATAAAAATCCAATACCTGAAGATGAATTTTCAGTCCACTATAAAGAGTATGATTTTTAGCTTGATTAATAGCCATTAGCATAAATTTCTTTTCTTAGGATTTAGCTCTTTCTCCAGATTTATCCTTTCTAATTGTTTTAAAAGCCTCACTAGGCTCTGGCACATAATGCCCTTTACCTCCCGCTCTGTCGTCATTCCAAGTATTTGGAATTTTTTCTGCAACCGTCAATTCATCCCAAGTTACATGCTCTGTCCCGCTATCTTTTCGAACCATTGTTATACAGTCTTCAACTGGGCATACCAAAGAACATAAGTTACAACCAACACAGTTTTCTTCTATAATAGCAGGTATTCTAGTGCCGTCTTTAGGCAATTCTATTGCTTGGTGAGCACCATCATCGCAAGCAATATAACAAAGATCACAGCCTATACATTTATCCTTATTAATACTAGCTTTCACATCGTATTTTAAATTTAAATCTTTCCATTCTAAAACATTAGGTAATGCTTTACCAGCAAAATCATATATAGTATTATAGCCCTTATCTTTCATGAATTTTAATAGTCCTGACTCCATTTCACGAACTATACCAAATCCATAATGCATTACCGCTGTGCATACCTGGACAGAAGTTGCTCCCAATAGAATATACTCCACAACATCTCGCCAGTTTTCTATACCTCCTATACCACTTATAGGAATATCTTTAATTGCTGGATGTTGTTTTAGATCTTTCAGCATGTGCAATGCAATAGGCTTTACCGCAGGACCACAATATCCTCCGTTAGATCCCTTCCCGTCTACCACAGGATATGGAGCATAAGAATCCAAATCAATTCCAACAATACTTTTAATTGTATTAATTAATGAAATAGCATCCGTATTTGCTTCTACAGCTGCCACTCCTGGATCCGTAATATGAGATATATTAGGAGATAATTTTGTAATCACTGGGATATTAGCAGCATCCATTACCCATTCTACAATGGTTTTTAAAGCAACTGGATCTTGTCCAACCGCAGACCCCATCCCTCTCTCACACATTCCATGTGGACATCCAAAATTCAATTCAATTCCTTTAGCACCAGCATCCTCTACTTGCTTAATAATATCTATCCACTGTTCTCTTGTATCTACCATCAATGAAGCAATAGTAGCATGATTTGGAAATCGCTTGGTTACTTCTCGCATTTCACGAAGATTGTCTTCCAATGGTCTATCACTAATTAATTCAATATTATTGAAGCCCGCCATTCTTGTATCTCTATAATTTGTAGCACCGTACCTACTGGAGACATTAATTGTTGGCATACCTAGTGTCTTCCATACAGCGCCTCCCCAACCAGCGTCATAAGCTTTCATTATTTGGTATCCTGTATTTGTTGGTGGTGCGGAAGCAAGCCAAAATGGATTTGGTGCTTTAATTCCTGCAAAATCAATTGATAAATCTGCCATGTTTTTTATTTTATTTCATTAACCAATTATGGATCCCTTGTGCTGCTAGTTTGCCATCATATGCACCGTTAACTACTTCAGCTCCCCCATTTATGGCATCTCCCCCAGCAAAATACTTTTCATTTGTGGTTTGGTTGTTATTAGAATTTACTTTTATTCTAGTATCGCTTTCTAATTCTAAGTCATCAATAAGAGCATAAAAAGGAGCTTGCTTTGCTTGTCCTGTTGCTTTAATTACCATATCAGCATTTAACATAAATGTCTCCCCATTTGCTTTTGCAAATTTTACTGCTTCTACTTGTTCTTTCCCAATGATTTCTATTGGCGAGGCATCAAAAACTCCTTTAACTCCTGCACCTAGGGCAAGTTCGTATTCAAAATCATACGCCCCCATATTTTCCTTTGATCCTCTATATGCTAAAACAACAGAAGTTGCGCCCATTCTAGCAGATTCTGATGCAGCATCCATGGCTGTGTTCCCTCCTCCAAGAACTATTACATTATCTCCAACCGTTGTCTTAAAATGATTCATTTTAAGACCTTCAATAAATTCCACTGCTCCAATTACCCCTTGTAAATTTTCTCCTGGTATATTTCGATAAGCCGTAGCCCCCAAACCAACACCTAAAAATATAGCATCGTATTTTGATTCCAAATCTCTTATTTCATCTTTTAAATTTATAGCCGAATTATAATTTATTTTGAACCCTAATTGTTCTTGTAAATACTCCACTTCCTGAATTACCTCCTCATTAGTGATTTTATATGGTGCATTACCATATATAACCAAACCAGATGGTTCAGATTTAGCTTCAAAAATATCTACTTCGTATCCTAACGTTCTTAATTCACATGCACAAGCAATTCCAGCTGGTCCTGCTCCAATAATTGCAACATTTTTTCCGTTTTCCTTACCAGGTTTATAAAGATGTTTAGAAGAATCAATCATTGCTTTTGTGGCAAAATTTTGTAGCCTTCCAATTTGTATTGGCGCTACTTCTTGATTATTGTATACACATGCTCCTTC
>JAQWRG010000015.1 GCA_029243855.1 Flavobacteriales bacterium
GATTCCATAATGTGCTGTAGTCTAATTCTTTAACACCAAGAGTTACCAGCTCTTGAGAAATATGATCTATGTTGACAATGGTTCGGTGTTTGATTTGTAGTCCAATTCCCGATTTTCTATTCAGGGTAACCATCAGGTTAATAAGGTCAATATTTTCGCTAAAAATTCCTCGGTATGAACTGTTAGCTAACCTTCCAGGCTCAGTGACAAAAAAGTTGCCTCTATAATCTGTTTGATATATTTCAGCAGAATCTGCAGCAACGAAAGTGCCGAAATCTGGATCATTTCGCCAATTAACATTTAAACTGTTTGTTGTATCTGTAAAAGAGGCTATCCAACCGTTTGGCATACTTTGGGTGTTCATGTATACATAGTTGTTGGTAAATGAAAAGGAACCATTTATGGATAAATCCATTTCCATTCTATTGTCTGCAACATTTGCAGGGTTGTAGTCAATACCTAGAGCACCAGCATAATTGCCTTGGCTTAAACCTAAGTAATCTTGTCCATTTATGTTTAATCCTAATAGTAATAGGCTTAGAATAAAAATATTTTTCATATAGATTGATTAACTAATTTTAGTTTTAAAAGTATAAAATCGCCAAAAAAGATAACTTTTTTTTATGTTTCTGCTGCCTAAAAAAATAAAATATTTATTAATTATTGGTTTAAAATTAAGATTTGTTTTTCATAACTCTATCCCAAGCAATAACTTTTACTCCATCAGAATATTGAGTTTAGAAATTAAAAATATCTCGAATTAAATCATAATAACTTTATTTTATTTTCATAAGTTTGAATCATGAAAATTAAACTAAACTTCTGTACAGTATTGTTTATATGTACTTTTTTTAATATGTCATTTTTTTCTCAGACAAATAAAGAATCTGAAAAAAAAGAAATTCGTAAAAATTATATGTTTCATCTTCATGAACAGGGTTATAGACCTGAAATAGATGATGATGGTGATGTTAAATTTAAGTACGAGGGTAAAACATATTTTTTATTGGTAAAGACACCAACTGTTTTCACAGTTGCACGTTATTTAGAAGCAAAAGATGCATGTAAAGAAAATGTTTACGAAATACTTTCTAAAACTACTCGAGAGTTTTGGAATGTTACACTTACTCCTTTAAAAGGATGTGATGCTATACTTTTTTCTTCAAGAAGTTTTTTATCAAAACCAGAAGATTTTAAAGATATTTTTGAAATCAGTATTAATTCTGTAAAGAATGCAGTTAGTACAGCTGGTGAATACTACAATGATTAGTTTAATTAAAAATTAGTAACTAAAATAGTTTTTATTTACTTGACTTAACTCTATCCCAAGCAATAACTTTTACTCCATCAGAATATTGACTTATAGTTGGTTTATCACCAATTAAATTTTCAAATCTTGAATACTTTATATCTAAACTAATTAAGTCGATTGTATTTATTGGCCACTCATGATGGTGGATTTCATATTCATTGATGTGTTTTTTAGAGTCTTGAAATAGCGCATATCGCTCAGTAAGCCAACAATCTATTTCGGTTTTATGAATGATGTTATCACCAATATTAAATTGTATGTTTAAACGATCATTATACTGAGAGTTGTAGGATTGATATGAATTTGGGCTTCTTTTGATTTTTGAATAACGGTAGGGGAGTCGTGATAGTGTTTTTGCGAGTTGGCATGAAAATCTTTTTCCACCTTCAATACTTAGAAAATAAACACCAGTCTTATTGTTTGATTTTACGTAGGTTCTGATATTGATTTCGTCAAAATTTGAAATAGGTGAAAAAGGTGGCAATAACCTTGGTCTAATTTTTTCCATTGTGAATGCAACCAAAGAAACCCAAGGTTTTCCATTGAAAAGATCAATTTCAATTTCATTAGGAATAAATGGTTTTAACAGTTCTAAGTCAACTTTCCAATGAAGAAAGATTGCTCTGTTCCATTCTTGGTAGTAATTCCATCTGTGTGATGGTATTTTCCAAGGTCGATGATTGGTGTCTTTTAGAATAGTAGTTATAGACAAGTTTTAAGTTTATATTGGTTTAAAGAGTTAATAAATTATTTATTCAATGATTAAAGAAGTTTACTTTTTAGGGTTATTAAATTTTTTATTGATAGCCGATTCTATTCGAATGAATAGGATAATTATTACGATTATAATTAGCCCTAATCCAATTAATGTTTCAGTTTTTTCACTAAAATTGATGAAAAGCCCGATAAAAGAAAGTAAAGTTAGAATACCACCTAATTTAATTAACTCAAACCCTGAAACCTTTTGTGCGTAATCCCACCTTTCTTTAGATTTCATTGAATTTATTGTTCGGTATCCGTAAAATGAATTTATTTTTTTTGGTGGAAATAGATTTAAAATTACTCCTGATAGTATAAAAATTGGGCCAGAAAGTAAAGGCACTAGTAATAAATCATTTGCAAAATCCATCACATTATTTTTTCACTGTAACTTTTATTTTTTTCACCTCAATATAATCAGGACCTCCATCAACAGGATAACCATCAATTTTTTCTCCAATTATAGAAACATTTTTATCAATATAGTTGTCTAAATTTATTGAATTGCTTTTTAAAGCATAGTCTGTTATGGTATGTGTGCCATACATGTAGGTGGTAATTCCTTGTTTTTGAATTAATCCAGTTGTTTTCACTTTGTTAGAAAACAAGCTCTTGTTACATGAATACGATAACGATGAAATTAAGGCTATAAAAAGTAAAAATTTAACTGAACGCATAAGCTATAACTTAAACACATTTTAAGCAAAGCCCTTCAACATTAACAGAAACTTTATTAATTACAAAATTAGGAATTGAAATTTTTATGGCTTCATTCACGTCTTCACATGTTATATTCTTGCATTTTATGCATTTAAAATGAAGATGTTCGTGATGATGTTTTTCAGCGTCACAATTGTTGTCACAAATGGCATAGTAAGTTTCGTTGTTGTCTTGAAAAGCTTTATGAATTACTCCTTTTTCTTTAAGAGATTCAATGGTTCTATATAAGGTAACCCTGTCGGTTTGTTTCATTTGCTTTTGAATAGCAGAATAACTCATAGCAGAACCGTGGTTTTGCATTTTATTCAACACATTTATACGTGTCTTTGTAGCTTTTAAGGACCTTTTATGAAGAAGTTCTTTAATCTGAATGGTATTCATATAAACAAAGTAATTAAAATAAAGTTTAAAGAAAAAAAAAGTCACCTTGGCTTTTTTGCCAAGATGACTTTGTTAATCATTAAAATGATTAATGATCTTCTCCACAGTGAACAGTGTAAACTGTTCCAGATGTATCTGCGTAACCACTAGCTTCAATAGCTTCTAGATCATCTCCACAGTATTCTCCAAGTTCTACTTCAGCACCATTCATATCGTAATGACATTCGTGACATTTGTTGCAAGAGCTTAAGCCAAATAAAGCTACTGCTCCGAATAAAATTGCTACTTTTTTCATTGTTTTGTTTTTTTATGTGTTCTAATTAATTATAGTTTAGTTTGAAATGAAATCATGGAACCCGTTTATGATTTTTATTTCAAATAATTTTTTTGTGGTTTAACTTTTTGAAATCAATAATTTAAGTTTAACATAAATGTTTCTTCCAGGATTTGCTAATCCGTAAGGCTTAAGTCTTGATAAATGATCAATGTAATTGGTGTTTAGTAAATTGTTTACTCCAAAAGAAAAGTCAATTTGGTGCTTGGATAAATAAGAACCAGAACAACCAATATTTATCAATTGGTACGCATCAGATGTTGTTTCATAGGTTACTATATTATCCTGTTTAAATAGGTAAACATACTGTGCAGAAAGACTGTTTATTTTTAGTTTTTTATCGCTTTGAAAGTCAATTTTAACAATGTTGTTTAATCTGTTTTGAGGGATTTGTGGAAGAGGATTTCCAGAAACATCTTCAGTAGATAGTAAAGAAAAATTACTTTCTAAATGAAGCCAGTGCGCTATATGTGGGTGATAATGTATTGCTATATCTCCACCAGAAAGAAGTTCATCCGTTTGTTTGATGTCAAATATTGGTAATCCTGATGTTGAATCGTTTTGACCAGTTGGGTTGTTGTATATAAAGTTGTTGATCTGGTTAACAAAAGGATTTATAACTACTTCTAAATGATCAAAATGCATACCGAAATAAAAATCTATTTGATTGGCTCTTTCCGATAATAAATTATCATCACCAATTAAATATTGACTGGTTGCATGATGTACGCCATCAGCAAGTAACTCAGAAATGTGAGGTGGTCTAAAACCAGATGAAGCGTTAAGTCTTGTTGTAATATTTTTAGATGATCTTGAAATACCAACTGAATAATTCAATCCACTAAATGGTTTTGAAAGAGGATTAATAGATCCCCGTGTTTTAATGTTTCGTTGATCGTAACGTGCCCCAGCTTGAAAATTCCATACATCAAAAGTTCCTTTAAGTAAAGAAAAGGCACCTATGTCTATAAAATCAGCATTTGCTACTAATATTTCTTGAGCATTCTGGCCATTTGTATTGCTCTGCATCATTCCTTGAGATCCTGATACAATTTCAAAATGTTTATTTATCTGATGTTTCCATCTTAAATTGTAGGAAAGATTTTGTAATGTCATATCTATGCCTGGTACAGTTACTTTTTCTTCGAATTCTTTTAATTCATTGGAAGTAAAACCTAATTGAGCAACCAGTTCATCCTTTTTAAAGTAAAATTTATTTTCCCATTGTGCCAAATGATTCATAATGTGTTGAGCAGGAATGTTATATGTTCTAGACTGTTTAGAGGATAGAAAACTAGATGCTTCCCAAACACTGTCGTGCGTATGTCCTGGAAGTCCGTTTTGGGAATAAAGTAGTTGGTACCTAAAGTTAGTTATCCAATTGTCTTTATTGTAGCCGATTGCTGTTTTTATAGATGCTCCACTATTTTTAGAATTGGTTACAAACTGATTGTCAGGAATACCATAGTCAGCCCTTGAAAAGTAACCTCCATAAACGGCAAATCGTAAGTTTTCTTTAGAAGTTTTATAAGAAACGTTATTAACAGTAGACATAGAATTACTTTCAAATTTTGTGCAAGCAGAAAGTTCAGATTCTCCAGCATTTGCATACGGTTCGTCAGCAATATAAATTACACCACCAAGGGCATCAGCTCCATATATAAGTGAACTAGGACCTTTAATAACTTCAACTCTATCAATTCCTAAATTGAATATTGCAAACCCATGATCAGCTCCCCATTGTTGGTTTTCTATACGTAACCCGTTTTGTGATGTGAGAACACGCATTCCAGAAAGTCCTCTAATAACAGGTTTGGAAATTCCATTACCAGTAGATTGATTGTAAATGCCAGGCATGTTGCTAAGTGCATCAACAAGATTGGTTTGCTCAATTTTATTTAAATCAGAAATTTTTCTTGAATCAACAGGGTAGGTGCTGTATCGCTGCAATTTTGAATCAGATGTTGATATAATGACTTCATCTAAATGAATGTGTGCATGCTCTAATTTTACAACAATATCTGATTCAACATTATCAACCCTTACCATTTTGCTTTCATGCTCCGGAGCTGAAATTTGTAATGTCATTTGGTTGTTAATCACGTTATTCAATTGCCAATTTCCATTACTATCAGCAGTTGCTCCATTTTGGGTTTCTAAACAATATATTTTGGCATATGGAATACCACTTCCAGTTTCAAAGTCGGTAATAGAACCTTTAAGGTTTTGTGCATTTCCATTAAATGAAATAAACAAGATAAGTGCTAAAAATAATTTTTTCAACAGAGTATAATTTAAATTACAGGCAAATATATAATTTAATTGCAACAACGTTGCATTTGACTAAACTAATTTAAAATGGTTGTAAAATGTATAAAGTGTATTTATGTAGAGATTATTACAATCTTGCGTATAAACTAAGTTGTTCAATTTAGTTTAGATTGTGTTCGGCAAATGTCTTTTATATGTTGATGTATTGATTACTTTTTGCCCAATAATTGTTGCTACCTCGATTGTTTCTTTGTCAATGAATTTTTCTTTAAACTCAACAACTTTCTTTTTTATTAAACTTAAGTTATTTAAGTTAATTGTTATATAGTTCTTTTCCATAGAAAATGTAAATTTAATAGGAGTAGATAAGTTGTTTCTAATTCTTAAATCTTTATAACCATACGCTACAGTTGCATCAGAACCCAAAGGTGTAAATCGAGTTTCTTCTGTGTAAATATCGATAGAATGATTGTGCCTTTCTAGGATTTCAAGATTGGCATATAAACTAATATAATAGATGAGTCCAGATAATTGGCATAAGCCTCCTCCAATGGAATTTTCAATTTTGCCATTGACCAAAGAACGACTCTCCACAAATCCATTCTTAATTGAAGGGTTGCCTACAATTCGCCAAAAAGAGAATATTTCGTTCGGATTTATTTGTACCGATTCAATACTTTTTATTGCCCTTAATAGGTTTTTTATTTTGGCCTCATTGGGTTTTAATTCCTGTTTTATTTTTACAGCATTTGAAAAATCATTTAATGAATTCTTACTTTTAGAAAAATTGAAATAATAGCCTTTAACAATATCGAACACTCCTCTCCTTAGTAAGTGAAGTTTAACTTTAATATGATATGGGATTAATTTTTTAATGGTCTCTTTTTTAGTATGAACTTTAAAGGTAAACCATGCTATGTGATTTGGTTTAGGTGTTGGCAATTGTATTTATATAGTTCTTAATGTAAGATTCCCATATTGAATACCCTTTACTGTTAAGATGAATTCCATCAGTTGTAAGTTCCTTTTTAAGTTCGTTGTTTTGGTTTGTATAGTCTAAATACATGTCAATAAAGACAATGTTTTTTTCTTTTGTGGTTTTATAGAGAAACTTATTAAGATCTTGGACTTTAATGTTAATTCCTTTGCTTGAACTAAGCAAGCTTCTTAACCCAGTGGTGGGTAAAGTGCTTTGTATATATATGTTAGTTTCAGGACATCTATTTTCTATTAATTCTATTATTTTTATGTAATTCGCCTTTATTTCAGATAAAGGAACTTTTTCAATGATATCATTAATCCCAATCATAATAAACACATTTTTAGGATTATAATTCACAACATTATCAATTCTTTTAATTAACCCTTCAGAAAAGTCTCCACTTATTCCCATACATTTAACATATTTATATTTACCTAAATATGGTTTGAAATTTTCTGTCATACTATTACCGAAAAAGATAGATGAATTTTCTATTCTTTTTTCTTTATTATATGCTATTTCTAGACTTCCCCATCTTCATTGATTAAAATAATCGTAAATAACGTATCTAGTTTTTAATGTTTTAAATGAAAAATAGCTAACAGGAATGGCTATTAAAACAATTAATAAGTATTGATTGTTTTTTCTCATTTTATTTACTTAGAGCGGATCCCTATATTTTATTAAGTTGTGTGCAGTTCATTGATTAAACTAATTAGATAAAAGATTAAAGTTTAATAACTCTTCAACCTTTCCTGTTCCTCTTCTCCATTTGACAAGCCCCACATCTCTTGAAAGCCAAACATATTCAACATATTCTTCATTACTATCCCATTTAGTTAAAATTCTAATCTTGAGACAGTCTTTGAATTTTCCTGCAGGAACCTCAATGTTTTCTAAACCTTCAACTGTTAGCAAATATTTGGGATTGGATTGTTTTCCCAGGTACTCAATTTTTGTTTCTAAATTTATAGAATTGGGAAGAATTTTCTGTTTTTGTATACAATGAACTTTTCCAATATCATTTTTCCAAAAGGCCTCAACTGTATATAATCCATCAATTCCTCTTAAATATATACCTAACCCGAACATATTTGATTTAATAATACTATTGCTATTACCATCAAGGTCCTCAAAATAATAACCTGTGCAGTTTCCACTTAAGACTGTCTTCCTAACTTTAATGCCATCAACTGATTCTTTTCCATTAAAAAAGCCTCTGTAATAATAAGTTGAGTTTTCAACTAAAGGGAAATAAGAAGGATCTATTTTAAATTCTTGAGTGTGTCCTTCACAAACCGTAAAATTGCAGATTAAAATTATAATTCCAATAATTTGATTAGTAGTCTTAAGTTTTCTTTTCATTTCGTTTAATTCATATAACGTTTCAGCTAAACTAAGTTATTCAATTTAGTTTTGACTGTGTTAGCTGTTTTTGTAGCTATTATTGAATAAACCATAGGAATTTTGTTTTCCAAATGTTCTATTCTGTATTTCTTTTCTTCAATTTTTAAACTATTGTCAAAGATATTGTAAGGTGAATAATCAAATTCATCAAGAGAATTTATTTCAAGTTCATTTTGAATCAAGCTATTTATTACTTCACTTAAGCTGTGATTCCACATTACATATTCTTGGTTTATTTCTGCAGACTTATCTGCATATGTGCCTTCTTCACTTTCTACTATTGCTCCAGAATTGAAATAATTATATTTTATTTTTTTAAAATTATCGTCAAACATCCATACGAAAGGGTGGAACTCTACAAAAACAAATTGTCCATTCGGTTTTAGAAATCTAGAAATTATTTTTGCCCATTTGTTTAAATCGGGTAACCAACCTATAACACCATAGCTTGTGAAGATTATGTCAAAC
>JAQWRG010000018.1 GCA_029243855.1 Flavobacteriales bacterium
TCAGGAGAAAATTGCTATTTAGCTATATATGTTATGGAAGATGGTCAAGTAGCTGAACAGCAAATTGCTGGTTCTCCATCAAATCCTAACTTTGTACATAATCATATTTTAAGAACGGAAGCTACTGGAGCAACTTTTGGCCAAGCAATATCATTTGAAGATGGTAAAAACTTAACAGAAGTAAATGCAACCTTAGCTCCATCAATCTTATGGAATCATGATAATTGCTATGCTTTAGCAGTTTTATGGAAACAAGATGGTTCTGATTATGAGTTTTTAAATTGTACTAAATAAACTATAAGCCACAGCTTTTAAAAACGTTGGTCATTAATTGACTATCGTTTGTTGTCTGTTTTATGGGTGTTGGCTTTTTGATTTTATCAAGGCTAAAAGCACTTTGTTTTACTGTTGTTACATTAGATTTTGTTTGGTGATATTTACTTAGGTATTCCTGTTCGGTTTGTCCAGGAGTAGGTATTAAAATCACTTGCTTTTGTAATGTGCTTAAATCCATAATGCTGCTGTAACCTGATCTACATATAATGGTTTCTGAATTGTCAATTATATTAAAAAAATCCATTGTTTTTAAATGAGGAAAAAAATCAATTTTATTCAACCTTAGTTTTTCATTTGAAGGTACACCTTGAATAATTGCACATTGTGCATCAATTTCGTTAAATGCTTGAATTATTTTTTTTTCAAGAATGCTTCTTTGTGGTTCAGGTCCTGAAAGGATTGCTAAGTATTTGTAGGTCCATTTTTCTTTAGGTTTACAAACCTTATTAAACCTAGAAAGTGTTCCAATGTAATGGCAGTTTTTAAATTTATTGATAGATAGTTTGCCCGAAAGTTTTTCCTTTCCGTTTAAGTCGGGAATCCAGCATTGGTCAAATTTTTTAATAAAACCGTAGTTGATTTTTCGCATCATTATTTTTAGCAATAATGGCCCTTGAATATTAATTTGGTGGCAAATAAAAATATTGGTTGTATACTTCGATCTGAATCCGAACCTATTATCTGAAATGATATAATCTAAGTTCATTTCAGTTGCAATTTTATCAGCAAATTCTCCTTCTTCTTTTATAAGTTAAAAAATTTAGAAGATTGTTTAATCATTGCTAACCCTTGATTGTTCCCTCTGCTGTATTTGGGGTTGTATCCTTTAAAGTCTATGTGTTTTAACGATTTAAACTCTTCTTTGTAAATAGTTTTTATGTTTTCATTTCCACAAGTTATGATGGTATGACCTCTTTTTAATAAATTCTTAATGATAGGTATAGTTCTAGAAACGTGTCCAAGCCCCCAATCCATTGGGGCGATTAATATTGTTTTTGAGGTGGTCAGGATTTGAAAAGTTGATTTGTTTGTTGAATAAACGAAAGAAGTTCTTTGCTTCCAGTTTTATCAATAGAAGAGGTGATAAAATGCATTGGTGTTTCTTCCCAGTTTTCCAATAGCTTATCTTCATACTCTTTAATGTTTTTTTCTAGTTCTTTAGGTTTTAGTTTGTCAGCTTTTGTGAAGCAAATAACAAATGGTATTTCCTTAGTGCTGCAATATTCCATAAAGTCAAGGTCTATTTTTTGTGGAGAATGTCTGCTATCAATTAATAAGAATAGGCACATTAGGTTGGGTCTAAGTTGAAGATATTTCATTGAAAAATCTTTAAACTTTGCACGATCCTTTTTAGATACTTTTGCATAGCCGTATCCTGGTAAATCAGCAAAAAAACATTCGTTGTTGATTAAAAAATGATTTATTAATTGCGTTTTACCTGGTTTCCCAGAAGTTTTAGCTAGTGATTTATGATTGGTAATAGAATTAATTAATGAAGATTTCCCAACATTAGACCTGCCTATAAATGCGTATTCTGGAAAATTTGGTTTTGGACATTTTTTCCATTCAGTGTTGCTGCAAATGAATTCTGCCTGTTTAATTTCCATTTTCAACTTTTTTATAGGTTGAGATGTGTCTTTCTTTTTTGTTTGGGTATATCTCATCAATAGAAATTAATATTCCAGTTTCTTCAACATCTCCAAATTTTTGGTTTAAAGCGGTGCCAAAAGACTTCATTGATGCAGAAAGGTTCATGTAGGCTCCTATTAGAGGAGGAACATTAGCCCCTAATTCTTTGTTTTTTTGGGATAAAACCCGGTAAGCATCTTTAAATTCAAGATTTGATATCTCATCTGAAAAATCATTGATGTTGTAATGAAGTTTTAGAGCTTTTATTGGGGTGACCAGTTCTTCTTTGTCTGGAAAGAAATGTTTGAAAAAGCCAAGTATGTAGTCTCTACCTAGTTTATGAAAGTCTAAGTACATGGTTACTTTTCCAAAGAAGTGTTTTATTTCTGGGTTGTCAACCACAAGTGCTCCAAGTCCATCCCATAAGTTATCTAAGGAGAAGATTGCTTTTTTATTTCCTGACGAAGGTTGGTAGTTAGGTTGTACAAAAGAGCGTCCTAATTCAATGGTGTATGGTAAGTAATTTTTTATAAAAGTACCATTGAAGTTAAAAAGTCCATTTGTTGCTAATTCGTTGTATTTTGAAGAGTTTAATATCTTTTCTCCTTTTATAAAGCGGTAGCCCCCAATAATTTCTTCTTGTTCTGGATCCCAAACGATTAATTGTTCGTAATAAGCTTCTTCTCTAGTGTCAAATTCATCTAGGTCTAGAGGTTTCCCAGTTCCTCCTCCAGATTCTCTAAAAGTAATTTCTCTAAGACGGCCAATTTCTTTAACAGTGTTGGGGCTGTTATGATGGTTTACTATGTAAATTTCATGACTAGCGTAATTAGTTGACCTAATAAATCTATTGTTTGAAAGCTCCTCTTTTATAATGGATTTGGGTATGGTTGATATTATTTTTTCCATCTATTCTATGTTGTTAACTCAAAGTTAGGATTGTTTTCTAACTCATACACATGATTTTTAATCTTTTGTGCCCATTCTAAATCTGTTAATTCATTAGTAAGAATGGTTGGGGAGATGGGTTTTCCAAAGGTAAAAGTAATGGTGGCTCCATGTTGCTTAAACATTTCATCAGCTAAAAAAAGCATTTCAATGTTTAGTTTTATTCCAAGTTTTTTTCTCCAATAAGATAAGTTGTAAAATTTTGAAGAATTCAAACCTTGAACATGAACGGGGATAATGGTTTTATTGTATTGCTTAGCTTTTGTAATGAAACTTTTTTTCCATTCTAAATCTTTTATTTTTTTATTTTTTTGTCTTCTTGAGACAAGCCCAGCTGGGAATAGAACAATACATTTTTCAGAGTTGTAAAGTTCATCAATTTTAAGAAGGTTTTTGCGTGAATTTTTCCCATGCTTATTTATGGGGATAAAATAGGGCTTTAGCTTATTGATTTGAGTTAATATATCGTTTACTAAAAAATTAATGTCAGTTCTTGAATTGCTTATTTGTTGAATCATAGCTACGCCATCTAGTCCACCAAGTGGATGATTTGCAACAAGAATCACTCCTGTGTTAGTAGGTATATTATTTAGGCCAATTCCTTCCGATTTAACTCCTAGCTTTTTTAAACCATTGTTTATGAATGAGATTTCATGTTCTTTTTCAAGGTCTTTTAAAATTTGATTAATGTCCTTTTCATGCAATGTTTTTTTTAGCCAATTAAGAATAAATCCAGGTAGTATCTTATAGAGTCTAGGGCTTTTTTCTGCTAAGACGTTTTCAATATTTATTTGTTGTACTTGATTCATTTGTTTTTTGATTCTTACCTCAATTTAGAAATTAAAATGTATTGATGTGCTCAATTGATATTTTTTTTTAAATACCCACATTTCCCCACGGTATTTATGATTGGTAATTACTTCATATAATTACCTATATATAGACTCTTTAGTGAAACAAATTTATGGTTTAGTCGTAAAAAGTTATCCACAATTTATAAAATGTGGGAAAATGTGGGTAAATATTTATTAGTTTTACGATTAAAGTTTAAAACTCATGACTGGATTTATTGGAGAATATCACTGTAAGCTAGATGTCAAGGGGAGGTTATTAATTCCTTCTGACATGAGAAAACAGTTGTCTCCAGAAGATCAAGGGCAATTTGTTATTTCAAGGGGTGTTGATGATTGTTTGTCAATGTATACTTCTTCTGAATGGGGAGTTGTTATGAGTAAGCTTAGAAAGCTCAATCGATTTAAAGCTAAGGATAGAAAGTTTGCCAGAATGTTTCAGAAGGGAGCTACTAAAGTAATTGCGGACGGTAGTGGTAGAGTTCTTCTTCCTAAAGATTTGCTTGGTTGGGCAAGTATCAAAAAAGAAGTGGTTGTTGTTGCGAATGTTGATTTGTGGGAGATTTGGGATAAGCAGAGTTATGAGAAAATCATGAATAATGACTGGGATGAATTTGATACGCTAGCTGCAGATGTTATGGGAGATTCTTCAGATGAAGAATAGCGAATATCATATACCAGTTCTTTTACATGCTGCTACAGATGCATTGGTTTTAAATCCTAATGGTGTTTATGTTGACGTGACCTTTGGTGGAGGGGGACATTCTAGGTCAATTCTTGACAAACTTGATAAGGGAAGGTTGATTGCTTTTGATCAGGATATTGATGCTGCTAATAATGTTATTGAAGATCCTAGGTTTTTGTTGGCTCAGCAGAATTTTAGACACCTCCAAAATGTATTAAATTTTCATGGGATCGATCAGGTTGACGGTGTTTTGGCTGATTTAGGAGTTTCTTCACATCAATTTAATGAGGGTGAAAGAGGTTTTTCATTTAGGAATGATGGGAAACTAGATATGCGAATGAATCAGAATTCAGAATTAAGTGCTTTTCATGTAGTCAACAACTATGATGAGATAGACTTAAATAATCTGTTTGTTCAATTTGGAGAGTTCAACAAAGGTCAAGCTTCAAGTATTACGAATAAAATACTAAGTCTAAGGGAAGAAGGGAAGTTAGAAAGTACTCAAAAATTAGCTTATTCAGTTGGTGGGTTATCTCCTTTCAAGGGAAGAAATAAATTTTTAGCAAGAGTATTTCAGGCATTAAGAATTGAGGTTAATCAAGAAATGCAGGCGCTTTTAGAAATGCTGGAGCAAATTCCAGCTTGCCTAAAGCCAGACGGTAGATTGGTTGTAATCACTTACCATTCTTTGGAAGATAGGATGGCGAAAAACTTCATTCGTTCAGGAAATTTTAAAGGAGAATTAGACAAGGATTTTTTTGGAAATGTTAATAGACCATTAGAAGAAGTGGTTAGAAAGCCAATTGTACCAAGTGAAAGTGAAGTTAGAGAAAATTCAAGAGCACGTAGCGCAAAACTAAGAATTGCAAGTAAAAAGAGTAAAAAATGACAATAATAAAAACCATATTTTCTGGGGAAATGTTTAAGAAAGGGGTTGTGTTGAATAACATACCTTTTTTGGCATTCATTACCTTCTTGATGCTGGTATATGTAGCGTATGGTTATCATGTCGATAATACTGTTCATCAAATTTCTAAAGAGTCAAAAAAAGGAGATCAATTATACTCGGAACTACAATCTGTTCAAGAAATGTACGATAGAGAAAGTTTGCAAAGTAAAATCGCTGAAGAAACAGCCGAGTGGGGTTTATATGAGTCTATTGATCCGCCATTAATAATAAGTAAAAAAGCAAGTGTTAATTAATGGATAATAAAGAATCAATAATAAGAGTATATGTAATCTATTTTTTAGTGTTGTTTCTTAGTGTGGCTGTTGTTTGCCAAATTTTTTATCTACAGTTTTATAAAGGATCAGAGTTGTTCATTCAAGCAGAAAAACAAGTATTTGATACTCGTATAATAAAAGCTCCAAGGGGGAATATATATGCTGAAAATGAGCAAAAAACTTCACTTGCTCTTTCTGTTCCCAGGTATAAAGTTTACGTTGATTTTAAAGTTATAGACTCCGCATTGTTTTTTGACAATATAGACGCTTTGTCAGATTCTTTAAGCTCTTTGCTTTATTATAAATCATCTGAAAAGTGGAAAAAATTATTTGTTTCAGAAAAACAAAAAAAGAGTCAATTTTTTTCTGTTGCAAAAGGATTGAGGAACGATCAAATTGAGAGATTAAAACAGTTTCCAATATTTAAAAGAGGGAAATACAAAGGTGGTTGCATTGTTTTGAAAAACAATCAACGTGCTAAGCCCTACGGAATGTTGGCCAATAGAACTATTGGACGCGTATATGAAGACAAAGATCCAATTGCAGGTTTAGAAAATGCTTTCAATCAAGATTTAAAAGGTCAAGATGGTTACATGTCAATGGAAAAGATTCGGGGAGGTGACTGGAAGCCTATTGCTGATGAGTTTTCCACAGAGCCAATTCCTGGAAATGATATATATACCTCAATTGATATTAACATTCAAGATGTTGCACATTCAGCATTATTAAATCAATTAACCGAACAGAAAGCTCAAAGAGGTTGTGTGGTTTTAATGGATGTAAAAACTGGATTTGTAAAAGCGATAGCTAATTTAACTAGAGACACCAATACGGGGTCATATTCTGAAACTTTAAATCATGCGGTCGGATTGGCTTCTGAGCCAGGTTCAACATTTAAGTTGGCGTCACTTTTAGTGGCTATAGAAGATGGAAAGATTAAGATTTCTGATTCTGTTAATATGTCTGGAAGGTATAGGTTTTATGATCAAACACTAACAGATGGTGGAAACGTTTATGGAAAAAATACGATCCAGCAAGCATTTGAAAAGTCTTCTAATGTGATAAGTCAATTGATTTTTGACAATTACAAGGATTCTCCACAGGACTTCATTGATGGTTTAAAAAAAATAGGACTTCACAAAAAATTAGGATTAAAAATAAAGGGTGAAGGTATTCCATATATTAAAGATGCTAATGATCCTTTATTTTCCGGTATAACACTTCCTTGGATGTCTATTGGTTATGAAGTGGAGGTAACCCCGCTTCAGACTCTGGCTTTATACAATGCCGTTGCCAATGACGGAGTCATGGTAAGGCCGCAATTTGTGAAATCGATAAGGCAGGGTAATGACATTATTAAAACATTTGAACCTTATGTTTTAAACCCAAGTATATGTTCAGCGTCTACGTTAAATGATTTAAAAGTCATGCTAAAAGGTGTGGTTGAAAGAGGAACTGCAAAAAATATTAAAGCAAGAGGTTTTGATATTGCAGGCAAAACAGGAACTTCAAAAATTGCACAAGGTTCAAAAGGCTATGGCGATAAATATCAAGCATCTTTTTGTGGATACTTCCCTGCAAAAACCCCAAAGTACAGTTGTATCGTTGTTATTCAGGGCCCAACAAAAAATATATATGGGTCAAAGGTTTCTGGAACCGTTTTTAAAGAAATAGCAGATAAAGTTTATGCTCAAGAGTTTGAGAAAAAACAAAAAGAAATTAAAGTTGAGAAGCTTAATTACCCCTTTTCAAGACCAGGAAACAAAGAAGATTTCCTAGTTGCTTCAACGCAAATGGGTATCCCTGTTATTCAGGAATCTAAAAATACCACCTGCGATTGGATTAATACTAGAGCGGGTAAGGATGGTATAAAAATTAAAAGTAGAAATGTTGTTAATGATTTGGTCCCAAATGTAATTGGTATGGGACTTAAAGATGCTTTGTATTTATTAGAAAAAAACGGATTGGTTGTTCAATCTAACGGTAGTGGTTTTGTTAGAAATCAATCCATTAATCCGGGAGTAAAAATACTTATTGGTCAAAAAATAATACTTGAACTCGGATGAAGCTTTTAAAGGATATAATATACGGGATTGGACTTCAAGAAGTAAAGGGGTTGACTAACATTGCCGTGGAGCACATCACTTTTGATTCAAGAAAAGTCAATCGGTTAACTGCTTTTATAGCTACAAAAGGAACTCAGTCAGATGGACATGATTTTATTGCTCAAGCTATTAAAAATGGTGCTTGCTGTGTGGTTTGTGAGACATTTCCAAAAGAGTTTAATGCTAATATTACCTACATAAAAGTAACCGATAGCTCCAAGGCCCTAGGTTTAATTGCTTCTAATTTTTACGACAACCCATCTGATAAGCTAAGTTTGATTGGAATCACAGGAACTAATGGTAAAACA
>JAQWRG010000061.1 GCA_029243855.1 Flavobacteriales bacterium
CAGGAGCTATTTATTTAGGTACTCATGCTAGAGGTATCTGGAGATCTGATAATTTACTTTCTATTGATGATGATGAAATTACTAACGAACCTGTTCTTTCTTTAGATAACTTATACGTTTATCCTAATCCTGTTGTTAACGAAGCTAAATTATCTTTTGAGTTGAACCACAATTCTGGTGTTAAGGCATCAGTGTACGATTTAAATGGAAGAATAGTCGATGTTGTGTCAAACCAGAACAGAAATGCAGGTTCACATACCATTTCTTTTAATGTTTCTAATTATCAAGTAGGTACTTATTTTGTGGTACTTGAAACAAACAATAATAAAAAGGTAGTTAAGTTTATTAAATATTAATTTTTTAATTAACTTTTAATCTTAAGCCTTGACACTTTATGTTGAGGCTTTTTTTTTCATAAATGGATTTAAAAATTCATTATAACTAATTATAAAAACACTACATAAGTTTGATATTACGCTTACTTATTGTTAAATTTACACTATTAAGAAAATAAATTTTAAAGATGAAAAGAATTAAGGTAGCTATAAATGGTTTTGGTAGAATAGGAAGGGTTTTTACTAGAGCAGTAATGAATGATTCAACTATTGAAATTGTTGCCATTAATGACCTTGTTGATACATCAACATTAGCTCACCTTTTGAAATATGATTCAGTCCATGGTAAATTTCCTCATAAAGTTACTCATGATAACTCTTCTATTGCTATAAATGATAAAGCTATTAAAGTCTTTAGTGAGAGAGAGCCTGAAAAATTACCATGGGGAGAATTAGGAATTGATGTGGTAATTGAATCTACGGGTATTTTTAGATCAATGGACGGTGCTAGAAAGCATGTTAATGCAGGAGCAAAAAAGGTGGTAATTTCTGCTCCAGCTACAGATTCTGAAGTTAAAACTATTGTTATGGGCATTAATGATGAATTAATTGATGGTTCTGAAGATGTACTGAGTAATGCCTCTTGTACGACCAATTGTGCAGCACCAATGGTTAAAATTATCGATGATCTTTATTCAATAGAGAATGGCTACATTACAACCACTCACGCATATACAAGTGATCAAAACATCCATGATGCCCCACACAAAGATTTGAGACGATCTAGAGCTGCTGCTAATTCAATAATTCCTACTTCAACAGGGGCAGCAAAAGCTATCGGAAAAATTTTCCCTAATCTGAATGGTAAGCTTGAAGGCATTGGCATAAGAGTTCCTGTAATAAACGGATCGATGACTGATATTATCTGTAACGTTGCTAAAACTCCAAATCTTGAACAACTTAAAAGTGCATTTAAAGATTCATCTGTTGGAAACATGAAATCAATTTTAGAATATACAGATGATCCTATTGTTTCTACTGATATTATTGGTAATACGAATTCTTGCATTATAGATGCTCAGCTTATCAATGTTTCAAAAAATACCCTAAGGGTAATTGGCTGGTATGATAATGAAGCGGGATATTCCAACAGAATTATTGATCTTGTTAAAAGAATTGCTTAATCACTAAGTTTTATAGTGTTTTAGTTTTAAATCTTCGCCATCAAATTCTGCATACGTAAAGTGGTTGATCCAATCTCCTAAGTTTATATATTTTGATCCGTTTTCAAAATCGTATTCTATAGGTATGTGTCTGTGCCCAAACACAAAAAAATCGAAATGCTTTTTACTAAGAACATCTTTGCAATATTGAATTAACCATTCTTTTTCTGGACCTAAAAAAACAAGTTCACCTTCCTTTTCTCTACTTCTATTTGACCATGCATTTGCAATGGTTATTCCTAAATTAGGATGCACTCTTTTAAATAGCCATTGACATACTTTATTTGAAAAGAATTTTTTAATGAATTTGTAAGAATGATCTCCTGGTCCAAGTCCATCCCCATGGCCTATGTGGAACTTTTTACCATTAATTTCTTTATTAATTGGCTCTCTAATTATTTTAATTCCTAATTCTTTTTCAAAGTAATCAAACATCCACATGTCGTGATTTCCGGTAAAAATATGAATGGTAATACCTTGATCTATTAGTTCAGCAATTTTTCCTATAAATCGTATAAAACCTTTTGGAATGGTGTTTTTATATTCAAACCAAAAATCAAATAAATCACCCACTAAATAAATAGCTTCAGCATCTTTAGCTACTTCATTCAACCAGTTAACCACTAGTGCTTCACGTTGCCTGCTTTTTTCGAAAGTAGGGGAGCCTAAATGAAAGTCAGAAGCAAAATATGTTTTTTTCAAAGACATTTAGGGTTTAATATTCTTTTTAATCGTAAACGGATTAACTTCATTTAAATTGAGTACAAATGTAATTTTTTGAAGAATTCCTATGTCTGAAAATCTTTGATTTGATCCAAAAACGTACGAATCATGTATTTCTTTGCTGTAAAATAGAGGCATGTAAATTCCCAATAATGGTTTTTCATTTATTTCAATATTAAAACATATACCAGCATTATATATAAATTTAATTTCTTCTATAACTTTTCCAGTATATATACCGTTTATATTTTCACCATATTCATTATAAAATGAAGCTAGGTCTAAAAATATTCCTAAAGGTAATTTTGGTAATTCAAATAAGAAGTTTGATGCAACAAGCCATTTATCACTTTTTTGTTTTCCATTTATTTTAAATGCTCCTTGAGTTAAAGAGGTTTGTTGAGAAAAAGTTCCTGGGAAACTTCTATTCCTTGCTAGATATGTTCTGTCATATAAATAGTCGTTATACCCATCTTGACCTTTTATGAATAGATTATATCTTCCATTAAATGCATTAAAATTATAACCCCCAAAAAATCTTACTTTAATAGCGTCTAAGTTTCTGTTGTAATTTAAGTGGTAATTTCCAGTTAATTGTAATGAGCTAACTAAGTTTCTTTTATTCTCATTATCATATCCATAAGTGTAACTTAATTCCAATGACTTAGGTTTAAGTACTTGTTTGCTTTCTAAAGTGTATTTAAATTGACTATAGTATGCTGTTTGAGATGCCGATTCTAAAGGCCATATTAGGTTGTTTGATATTCTGTGATCATCAATTTTTAATGCTCTAATTAATAGCCTTTGAGTAGGAGAGTATCTAACTTTTCTTTCTTTTATTCTAAATTCACTAAATAATTCATGTTTTATCCATCTGTCGTTAACGTATCTGCCTTCAAAATGATTTGAAAAGCTTCTTATTTTATAACCCAATTCAATTTTAGGGAAAATACTAGTTGTATTGATATTTCTACTTATTTCACCTATCCCAAAAAATCCTTTATTTTCAAAACTATACATAGGTGCTATTATAAATTCCGTTTTTTTAGTAAAAGCACTTTTATTATAAAGAGATAGTCCTAGCATGGTCTTATCGTTGTAGTTGTAACCCAATATAGGCAGCCAATGAATGTAGTTTTTAGTGGTATTATTATCATATGGAATCAGCTTTAACCCAATAGGTTTCCATGTTTTAAATAACCCACTTGTATTTAATGTATTATTGGAATGATTAAAATCAGTGGTGGTTTGGTTAATGTCCATTACAAACTGATCTGGGTTATCCTTTGTGGAAAGTACAATACTGGTGTCTTTTTTAAATCCATCTATCCAAAATTCTTCTATGATTTCATTTGAGTCGTTGTTATTTTTAATGGATTGTATTAAAACAGGAGAGGTATAGCCAGTTTTATTTTTAATTTTAAGGAGATAATCCTTGTCATTGATTTTCTTTAAATTTTTAAACGCGTAATCTGTCTTTTTAGAAGTATTAATATATCCATCAAAAAACCAATCTAGGATTTTACCAGATTTCTCTTCAAATATTTTTTCCAAGTCATCAGGTTTGGGATGCTTGAATTTCCATTTATCAAAATAATTGTTCATGCATTGATCAAAAAGCTCTTCTCCTAAATAGCCTTTTAAATAATGAAATCCAATTCCAGTTTTTGCATAAACCATGCCTCCATAATTAAATTCTGTAAATGCTTCAGAACCCATTTTTAAAGGTTGATCATAGTTTCTACTTGCATTGAATCGATAAGTTGCTTCTTGAACATTTTTATCTTTTAAATTAAGTAATGGAATGTTCATGAATTGCCCATTGTATTTTTCTTCCATGTATCGAATTTCAATATAGGTGTTCATTCCTTCATCCATCCAAGCGTGATCTCTTTCGTTTGATCCTAAAATCCCATAAAACCAGTTGTGTCCAACCTCATGTATTATAACCGTTTCTAAAGCATGAGCAGTATACGAATTACCAATTACAGTTATGTTTGGATATTCCATTCCACCTCCTGCACTTATCGTTCCATCTACAGCCGTAACATGATTGTATGGATACTCACCAACCCATTTAGAAAAGTAGTTGGTAGCATCGTTTAAATATTCAATAGATTTAGTCCAAAGATGTGCTTCTTGATTGGTAAATAAAGCCCATGTTTTGACTTTTCGTTTAGATTTGGGTAATTCCACTTCACCTGAAAGAACATGGTATCTTTTATCGGCAAACCAAGCAAAATCATGTACATTGTTTTGTCTAAAATGAACGGTTTTAAATTGTTCGCTACTTTTTGGAAAAGACATGTCTTTTCTTCCCAAAGTATCTTTAGTTGGCAATGCATTGTTTTTTATTTTTTCTTCTGTTAATCGTACCTTTTTATTTAAAAATTCTACTTCTTTTTCCCCATCAACTAAGTCACCTGTTGCCATAATTACATAGTTTTCAGGTAGAGTTATTTTAACGTCATAAGAACCGTACTCAGAAAAAAACTCTCCTTGGTCAAGGTAATAAAGTGGGTGCCATCCATTTTCATCAAAAACCGCTGGTTTAGGAAACCATTGGGTTATTTGATACGATTGACCAACGTGACCTAACCTTGAAAATTTTCCAGATGGGATTTTCACATAAAAAGGTGTTTCAATAACGATTTTTTCGTTTGTTTTTAGGGGTTTATGCAAGTGTAAAATGGCAACATCTATGTGCTTGTCATAATAGTTCCATTTTATAGGTTTACCATCTATTTTAAACGCTAAAGAATCAATATATCCCCTTTCATCTAAAGAGGCATATTTTATTATTGTTGAACCAGATTCATATTTTTGTTTAGCCAATTCAGTGTCAACATTTTTATAGGCATTGGGCCATAAATGTATAACTATTGAATCTAGTGTTGAAGGGGAATTGTTTTGATAGGTTATTTTCTCTTTACCAGTGAGTGAGTTGTTTTTGTCGTTTAACAATACAGAAATTTCAGTATTTACTTTTTGCTGAAAATAACTAGATTGTCCTAGAACTAAATGTTGTATTGAAAGAATTAGAATGATTAAAGTTAAATTTCTCATTGTTAGTGGTTTTCAAATATCTTGTAAATGGTTAGTGCTATTCTCTTTAATAAAGCTCCTTTTTTTCCAGTTGTAGTTTTTCCGTTTTTGAAAGTGTCAAAATAATATTTAGTGTAAAGTGTTGAAAATCCCGCACATTTCCCATGACCATATTTTTTTCCTGCTGATCTAGCAGTAACATTATTTGCACCCAGGTAAATCATGTTTTTTTTAGTTAAGATAGCATTTTCATACATTACCTCTTCATCACCTTCACAATAACACATCTGAATTGGAGCTTTAGGTTTCC
>JAQWRG010000062.1 GCA_029243855.1 Flavobacteriales bacterium
TAAAAATTATTACAATCTACTAATGCAATCATACCTTGTGAATAATATGAGTAACTACACCCCAAACCTGAAAATTCATTTCTTCGATAATTTCAATGGGGCTAAAGTTTTTATTTTCTGGTTTTAAATAAAGTTTGCCGGCTCTTTTTTGAATTCTTTTTACAGTAAACTCTCCGTCTAATACAGCTAATACTATGCTGTTGTTTTTAGCTTCTAAAGCTCGATCTACCACCATTACATCTCCACTGAAAATCCCTGCATTCTGCATGGAATCTCCAGTTACACGAACACAAAAAGTTGCCGATGGATGTTGAACCAAGTACTCTTGTAAATTAAGATCTAAATCCATAAAGTCTTCGGCTGGAGAAGGAAAACCAGCAGAAACATTAGACTGATAAAAAGGGATATCCAGCACTTTTTCGTCCATCGAATAGAAACTAAGTTCTTTACCTACCTGTATACGTTTAAGTTTTTTCAATACAATTTATTGTGATATAAAATTGCTTCTTTTCACAAGTAAAACAGCTATTCGTTTAGCTAATTTTATCAACAAAGTAATTTATTCGTCACCAGTCAATAATGGACGATCTAGCAACTCTTGATCAAAATCTATCTGAGTATCACCATCAGATATTCTAATAACATCTTTGTCTATTTTTTTAAATTCAGATGAAGATTGGTTGTAATGATTGACAGCGGTACCTAATGTTTTACCTAGCTTATCGTGATAGGTTTTGTAAGCATTTAAATGACTACCTAGCTTATCAATGTTTTTCATAATGTCCTTAATATAGTTTTCAATTTTCAAATTATGTAAAGCCTTAACGGTAATTTGCAACATAGGAAACAAACTCATTGGCGACACAATCATCACCTTTTTAGTGTAAGCGTAGGAAACCAAATCTCTAGAATTAATTTGTAGAGTCCCTACCCTACTGTTTAAAAGGTCTTGGTATAATCCATCTGCTGGGATAAACATGTAAGCATAGTCCGTAGTTTTTTCGTTAGGACGAATGTACTTTGCCGTTTCATCAATACGTAATTTAATATCCTCTTTAAATCTTTTTTCTAATATAGCAACCTCCGATTTATCAGAACTTTCTACCATTCTATTGTAGTTGTCAAGTGAAAACTTAGCATCAACAGGTATAATATACTCCCCAGCTCTAACAATAGCGTCAACCGCTTCTCCACTATTAAAATTATATTGCATCTGAAAAAGTTCAGGAGGCAAAACATTAGCCAACAAATTTTCTAGTTGTATTTCACCAAGTATTCCTCTTTGTTTTTGATTCCCAAGTATTTTTTCTAATGTTTTCATTTGATTTGCAAAACTCAGTACTTTTTCATTAGTTCCTTTAATTTGTTCCAGTTCTTTAGTAATCTCAGTAATCACTTTATTAGAATCTGAAAATTGTTTTTGCATATCCGTCTTGGAAGTTTTATGAAAATCATTGATTTCTTTATTAATTCCTGTAAGTTTTTGATCAATTTCTAATCTACTTTTTTCAGCATCATGACTCAATTCTTTTCTAACGTCTTGAATTTCTTTTCGAAGTTCTGAATTCAACTGTACTAATAACTCCTGCGATTGACCATCATCGCCTTTTTTGCTTGTAATAAGAAAAACTACAGCTAAGAGAATAATTACTAATATGACAACAATTAAAACATTCATAATATAATTTGATTTAAAAATAAGGCTTTAGACGTTATAAAAAGACTAATACATAATAATAAATTCTTAGTACGTAATCTATGTATGGCCAATTTATTAATTTGCTGAAAAAATTGAACCCTTAAAATGAGTAAACAAGAAAAAAAACCCATACTAAACAAATTATTTGAATCAAAAAACACTCATAAAGAACCAGCTGAGGCAATAAACAAAGAGGAGTTTATTAAAACCATTAAAAGCAGAAGAAGCGTTAGAATTTTCAACGATGAACCTGTTTTAGAAAAAGACATGAAGGAATGTTTAGAGCTAACTGTCCTTGCTCCAAACTCATCTAACCTACAACCGTGGGAGTTTTATTGGGTAAAAAGTGAAGAGAAAAAGCAAAAACTAATTGAATACTGCCTTGGTCAACCGGCAGCATCCACTGCTCAAGAATTAGTTGTGGCAGTTGCAAGACCAGATTTTTGGAAAGTAAATCAAAAAAGAATGCTGGATTTGATTGAGGAAATGGGAGAAAAAGCACCCAAATCAGCAAAAACATACTACAAGAAAATAGTTCCATTGGCATACAATCAAGGATTGCTATCAATAAGAGGGTACCTAAAAAAATTAATTATGGAAATAAGGGGAATAAAAATACCCACTCCAAGAGAACCATACAATAAAAGAGGAATGGCTATTTGGGCACATAAATCAACGGCATTGGCTTGTGAAAACCTAATGCTTTCCTTGAGAGCCTATGGGTACGACAGTTGTCCTATGGAAGGGATGGATTCTAAAAGAATTAAAAAATTATTAAGGTTGTCAAACCCAGCAGAAATTTCAATGGTTATTAGTGCAGGAAAAAGAGCTGAAAATGGAGTTTATGGAAAACAATTAAGGTTCGATAACAAATACTTTGTTCAAATAATTTAAAAAAAAAATTAAAAAATCAAATAGGTAATTGAGTAGGTTGTCATTTCATTTTTTAGAATTTATTGTATATTTAATTAACTGTTAGACATATTTAAAATAAACATTATGATTCCTAAACTTTGGTGCACGTTAATTACATTAATAATTTCAGTACATATCACCTCTCAAATGCATATATCAACATATCTAAGAGAAGATTATGTATGGGATTTTGCAGAAGAAGAATGGTCAAAATACTCATCACAAGACGATATGACATTTTTTGAACTTAATAAAGATCTAACACTTGTTAAGCATACAACAGGCAATTTAACTTCAGCGTATATCATTAAAACAAATACAAAAAATGAAGAAAGAAATCATTTTGAATTTGATGTAATTAGTGATGTAGGAAATAAATACACTATGATAATAGATGTATTCAATGAAGATAAATCATTGCATAATGTAAGATTTATGTATGATCGAGAAGAGAAAACATATTTAGTTCGACATACGGTAAAAACAGTTTGGTTTGATGAAGAGTGAAATATTAGATAAAAACTCAAAACAGCTTTCATTTAATTAAATCAACAATAAAATTTTAGACTTAAAAAGTCTAAAACCTCAGAATACATCATTATGTAGTTTATTTACACTAATAAAAAATGAAAATAAAACACATATATAGCATTATAATTATCCTTTTATCAACCCAAGCTAATTATGGACAAAACAGAGAATTGAATAAAAAAATAATTCACGAAATGAGAGAGGCTATTAATGCTGAAAATCAAATAGCATTTACACTTCAAAGAAAAGAAAGAGAGATAGATGGTGATGAATTTATTAGTGGTAAATTTTATTCAAAGTTAAATGTAAAGCCTTTTAAAATGTACATTAAAAACTTCTATCCCAGCCCAGGATCAGAAATTTTATATGTAGATGGTTGGAACAATAATAAAGCATTAATTAACCCCAATGCATTCCCATACATATGTTTATCGTTTGAACCTGAAAACAGCCTAGTTTTAGCTGGTGGGCACCATTGCATAAAAGAGGCTGGATTTAAATTAATGAGTAGAATGTTTGAACACTATGAAAAGGTTTATGGCCAAAAGCTTTACGATTATATAGTTTACAATGGCATATTTAAATGGAACGATAGAAAATGTCATAAAATTACCGTAACCTATCCAGATTACAGAATATTGAATTTTAAATGCAAAGAAGGAGACAATCTTTACAAAATTGCAGACAGAATGTTATTAAATGTTAGCAAACTGAGAGAATTAAATCCCAAAATAGACGACACAGATTATTTGGAAGAAGGTCAAACTATAAAAATAACCAACGTATATGGTGAAAAAGCAATTTTATTGATTGATACAGAAAATAAATTCCCTATCTATCAAGAAATTCACGACAAAAAAGGGCTTTATGAAAAATACATGTATCTAACTTTAGAGATAAACCATTCAATCCCTAATGAAGAGTTTTCAAGAGATTACAAAGATTACAACTTTTAAGCTTTCTTTTTAACCTAAGTATTTCCATAAATTTTTTACATTTGCCGCATGCAAATTCAAGTGCTAAAATCAAAAATTCACAGAGTTAAGGTAACCGATGCAGATCTTAACTATATTGGCAGCATAACTATTGATAGAGACTTAATGGATGCCTCAAATTTAATTGCTGGTGAAAAAGTACAAGTAGTAAATATCAATAACGGTGAAAGGCTAGAAACGTATGTCATTCCAGGTAAAAGAAAAACTGGTGAAATCGCCTTGAATGGACCAGCAGCACGAAGAGTTGCAAAAGGTGATATTGTAATTATCATATCCTATGCCCAAATCGATTTTGAAGAAGCAAAAACGTTTGAGCCCTCTGTTATATTCCCAGACGAAACCAACAACACCTTAGTATAAACTACTTGTTTATTCTAAAATTTATCTAAACAAGTCAACGTTACCCTTTCTTTTACTATTTTGTTAGCTGTTACCTAATTGGTAACATTCAATTAAATCGCCAATATGGATAGAAGAAAATTTGTAAGGATAAGTGCTATAGGTTCTGCTGCAGTAGTTTTAGACAGTTGTACAAATACAAATGCTCAAACTAATGTTAATTTCACCCAAACCAAACCAATAGTTGTGTCAACATGGAAACCGGGATTAATTGCCAATAAAGAAGCTTGGAATGTGTTAAAAAACAACGGTAAATCATTAGATGCCGTTGAATCTGGGGTTAAAACAATTGAATCTGACGTCAACAATAAAAGCGTTGGAATTGGAGGATTACCAGATAGAAATGGAATAGTAACTTTAGACGCTTGTATTATGGATCATCAATACAATTGTGGTTCAGTAGCCTTTTTACAAGACATTGAACACCCCATTTCAGTAGCTAGAAAAGTAATGGAAGATACCCCTCACGTTATGCTATGTGGAAAAGGCGCCTTAGATTTTGCCATTGATAAAGGATTTAAAAAAACAAATTTACTAACTCCAGAAGCTGAAAGTGATTGGAAAAAATGGGTGGCAACTCAAAATAAAAAACTTCCTGAAATCAACCATGAAAACCACGACACCATTGGTATGCTAGCAATTGATAGTGATGGAGACATTTCTGGTGCATGTACAACAAGTGGCTGGGCATATAAACTGCATGGAAGAGTTGGAGACTCCCCCATTATTGGAGCAGGGTTGTATGTAGATAACGAGATTGGTGCAGCATGCGCAACAGGAATTGGTGAAGCAATTATTAAAATTACTGGAAGCCATCTTGTTGTAGAGCTCATGAGACAGGGGCTAAATCCAGAAAATGCGTGTTATGAAGCAGTTCAAAGAATAAAAAAAGTATACAGTAATTTAAAAGACATGCAAGTTGGTTTTTTAGCCATAAACAAAGCTGGACAACATGGAGGGTATAGTATGTATGCTGGATTTAATTATGCTTTAAAAGACAACAACAATGAAGAACTTATAGATGCAAAATATGAAATGGAGTGGTGAAAAATACTTAATAATTCTTGCATCAATTCTTCTTTTAAGTTGTTCAACCAACACAAAAAAAGCAGCTTTAAATACAGACTTAATACCTTTCCCTAAAAGTTTAATAGATTCTGAAAAATATTTTGAGTCAAATAAAATATGCATAAAATTTCCTGATGAATTTTCTGAAAAAGCTCACTTTTTAAAAAAAGAATTGTCAAAATATTCCAACATTGACATTCAAATTAACGAGAACAATAAAAACATTTCAAATCTTAACATTCAACTTATTAAATCTAAAGGTTTAGATTCATTAGAAGATGCTTATCAATTAATTATAAAAGAGAATTCAATTTCTATAATAGCTGAAAAAAATACAGGTATATTTTATGGAATACAAACCTTAATTCAGCTAACTAAATTAAACAACAATAAAGAAGCATCGACTCTTATTTATCCTTGTATTTCCATTAAGGATTGGCCTGAATTTCCTCATAGAGGAATGCTTTTAGACTGTTGTAGACATTTCTTTGAAGTTAAAACGATTAAAAAATACATAGACCTAATAGCATTCTATAAAATGAATGTATTACACTGGCATTTAACAGAAGACCAAGGTTGGAGAGTTGCCATTGAAAGTTATCCAAAGCTAAACAGCATTGGATCATGGAGAAAAGACAGCTCAGAAACGTATGGAGGGTTTTACACCAAAAACGAAATTAAAGAAATCGTTAGTTATGCTAAGGAAAAACATGTTGAAATAATTCCTGAAATTGAATTGCCTGGTCATTCACAAGCAGCAATTTCAGCATATCCAAATTTATCATGCACTGGCAATCCTGTTAACGTTGCTAACGATTGGGGAGTTTTTAAAGAAATATATTGTGCTGGAAACGACAGTGTTTTCTTGTTTTTAGAGCAAGTTTTAGATGAAGTCATAGATTTATTCCCCTCAAAATACATTCACATAGGAGGCGATGAAGCTCCAAAAAAAAGATGGGAAGAATGTGAAAAATGTCAGCAAAGAATAAAAAAAGAAAACCTAAAAGATGAACACGAACTCCAAAGGTATTTCATTGAAAGAATTGCAAATAAACTAAGAGATAAAAACAAAACAATTATTGGTTGGGATGAAATCCTGGAAGGCGGAACCATTGAGGGTGCTGTTGTGCAATCTTGGAGAGGCTTTGATGGTGGAATTTCAGCTGTAAAAAAAGGGAACAAAGCTATAATGTCACCTACATCTCATTGTTATTTTGATTACGACATTAAAACAACTGATTTATACAAAGTTTATTCATTCAATCCAATACCAAAAAATCTTTCAGAAAAAGAAAAGGAATTAATAATTGGTGGAGAATGCAATCTATGGTCAGAAAGAATTGTAAACGAAAAAGAGTTGGATCAAAAAACTTTTCCAAGGATTTTAGCTATGAGTGAAGTGCTTTGGTCTTATCCATCTGACAGAGATTCTTCATCCATTGAAAACAGAGTAAATACACACTATGCATTATTAGAAAAAATGGGAGTTAATTATGGGATAGCCGTTGAACCTATTGC
>JAQWRG010000048.1 GCA_029243855.1 Flavobacteriales bacterium
TGAAGAAACTGCAGAAATACTTGTACTTAACATATCGTTACTTGCATCTGCATCACCAGCAGCTGAAACGGTAACATCAACATTGTAGGTTTGACCACCTGTAGTGTTTAAAGCTGTAGCATGAGTGAAATCATAAGTATCACCATAGCTCATATTTACAGAAAATGTTTCAGAGTTTGCGCCTGAACCATCATTCCATGAAATGTCAATTGAAGTAATGCTGTTAGCACTATTACTTGTTACTGTACCAGTAATGCTAGTTGCGCCAGCAGCAACAGTAGGAGCAACAGTAAGAGCTGTCATTTCCATATCGACAGCTGCAGGTTGAGAAATAACTACATCATCAACCATTAATCCTGATCCCCAATCGTTGTTGTCGTGATAAATCCAAACAATATTAACTGTTTGACCAGCATAACTTGAGATATCAAAAGAAGCATTAGTCCAAACGTGTGATCCCGTTCCATTTGTTGGAGGAACTATTCCTAATTGAGTATATAATCCACCTACTTTAATACCAACTTCAGCCGTTTCTCCATAATAAGATCCTAGAACATATTCAAAACTCATAACGTAACTCCCTGATGATAATACAATAGCATCAGAAATTAATTCTTCGTTTGCTTTATCGCAATTGCAATCGTCATCGTTAGTACCTACGTATTGTGTGTGTGCTGGAAATGCAAAATAAGCACTAGTCATATCAGTAGATGTTTTGTATCCACCATCGGTAGCAGCTGTAACTTGAGTCCAACCTGTTGGAAGTGCAGGGACAGTCACCCCTTCAAAGTCTTCCGAATAAAATTGAGCACTAAGTCCTAAAGAAAAACTTACTGCAGCAATTGAAAGTAAAATTTTTTTCATAATAATTTTTTGATATTTGAATTTGTGACCCAAAGTTAACCGATAAATTAATTAATAAAAATTTTTCATTTAAATCTTACTCCATTAAATTAGTCTACATCTGTGGGTGTAAAATGTAATTTCATCTTGATTATTCATTATATTTGCAATAACATTAATTTTGAACATGAAAAACATATTACTTCTTACGGCTATCTTATTATCACAGTTTAATTGGGCACAAATTGATATTCAAATTCACTGGGACGACAATCCTGGAGTGAATTACAATGGTCAGACATTAAATATTGATAACGAAATGAATTCAATGTATGTTCCCATGCACTGTGTAAATACATCTGGAGTTACTCTTGATATTGTTTTTAGAAGAGTTATTTTAAGTTCTACTGCAACTTTTTCTGATCAGTTTTGTGATAATAATTTTTGTTTTCCTTGTACAGGTAATGATTGGACAGCTCCTCAGTCAACTAATGTTGCTAATGGCGATTCAACAATAATGAAACCTCAATTTTATTTTTCTACAAGCGGACAAGCGTCTTTAAGATATTATGTAATAAATAATTTATCGTCTTTAATTATTGACTCGGTAGACGTTAACATTAATTGTACGGTAGGATTAGCTGATAATCAAGCAGCTAATATTTCTGAATACCCCAACCCAGTTAGAGATGTTTTAAACATCAATGTTCCTAATTCTTTAACTTCAGAAATGGATTTTGTATTATACAGAATAACTGGTCAAGAAGTTTATAAGTCTGCTCTTACTCAGGGTGAAAATAAACTTAACCTTGAAAAACTTTCAGCGGGAATATATTTTTATACAATATCATCTTCTTTAGATGTTATAAAAACAAAAAAATTAATAATTAAATAGCTATTTAATTAAATTCATTAATTCTTTTACTCCCTCAGAGCCTCTTTTTTTAATGTGTATTACGTCACTTGGTACGGTTATATCGCTAGGGTCAATAATATATCGTAAGCATTCCCTTTTAGTAGCGTGAATTAAACCTGCTGCTGGATAAACCTGCAATGAGGTTCCAATAATTACAAATACATCAGCATCAGCAATTAACTTCATTGCGAGATCCATATGAGGAACATTTTCTCCAAACCAAACTACATGTGGCCTAAGTTGATGTCCTTCTGGACACAAGTCATTCTCATTAATTTTAGAGCCATTTATAGGGTATGTTTTATCGCTAACAGAACTCCTTGATTTCATAATTTCACCATGTAGGTGAACAATTTTTGTTGATCCTGCTCTTTCGTGTAGATCGTCTATGTTCTGCGTAACAATGGTAACATTAAAGTTCTTTTCTAAGGAAGCTATTTTAATATGGGCATCATTGGGCTTGGCTTCAATACAATTTTTCCTTCTCAAGTTATAAAACTCAGTAACCTTTTTTGGGTTTTTCAACCAGGCATCATATGTAGCTACTTCCTCAATAGGATATTGATCCCAAAGACCACCATTATCTCTAAAAGTGGATAACCCACTTTCAGCACTAATTCCCGCTCCAGAAAATATTATGAGTTTTTTCATAAACTAATTGACTAAACAATGTGTAATAAAAATAATTATTAATCCTTAATTTGATTGCATATCATTAATTTAGCCAATCATTTTTATATTATGGAAAAAAAATCACTTAAAAAAGAGGCATTAGAATATCATAGCTCTGGGAGAAAAGGAAAGATTGAAGTAGTTCCTACAAAACCATATAGTTCACAAAGAGACCTGTCTTTAGCTTATTCACCAGGTGTAGCTGACCCTTGTTTGGAAATCAGTGATAGAAAAGACGATGTATACAAATATACCGCTAAAGGTAACCTAGTAGCTGTTATTTCTAATGGAACCGCAGTTTTAGGGCTAGGAGATATTGGACCAGAAGCATCAAAACCCGTTATGGAAGGTAAAGGGTTGTTGTTTAAGATTTTTTCTGATATTGATGTTTTTGATATTGAAATCAATGAAACGGATATTGATAAGTTTGTTGATACCGTTAAAGCCATTTCACCAACTTTTGGTGGTATTAATTTAGAAGATATTAAAGCCCCTGAAGCATTTGAAATTGAAGAAAGACTTAAAGAAGAGTTGGATATTCCTGTAATGCACGATGATCAACATGGAACTGCAATTATTTCTTCTGCAGCTTTACTTAACGCCCTTGAATTAGCTAAAAAATCCATTAAAAAAGTGAAAGTTGTGGTAAGTGGAGCTGGCGCCTCTGCTCAATCCTGTCTTAAATTATATCTTTCCTTAGGAGTAAACAAAAAAAATATATTCGTTTTTGATTCTAAAGGATTAATTCATGAAAGCAGAAATGATTTAGATTCTACAAAAAAGTTTTTTCAGCAAACTGGTAAAAACCTTACGCTGAAACAAGCAATGAGTGGTTCTGATGTATTTCTTGGTCTTTCTAAAGGAGATGTAGTTGATAAGTCTATGATAAAAAGCATGTCTAAAAATCCAATTGTTTTTGCCCTTGCAAATCCAACACCTGAGATAGATTATAATTTAGCTATAAGTGTTAGAGATGATTTAATCATGGCAACTGGAAGATCAGATCATCCTAATCAAGTTAATAACGTTTTGGGGTTCCCTTATATTTTTAGGGGGGCACTAGATGTGCGAGCTACAGCTATTAATGAAGAGATGAAATTAGCAGCGGTTAGAGCAATTGCAGACTTAGCTAAAGAACCAGTTCCTGATGTAGTTAATGAGGCTTATGATGCTAAAAGTATTTCTTTCGGGCCAACTCAAATTATCCCAAAACCCCTTGATCCTAGATTAATTCATTGGGTTGCTCCCGCAGTTGCAAAAGCAGCAATTGAATCTGGTGTTGCCAAAGAACCAATCACCAATTGGAGTGCTTATGAATTGGAACTAAAAAAGAGGCTTGGATTAGATAATAAATTGATTAGACGCTTAACTTCTAAGGCAATTAGAAGTCCTAAAAAAGTCGTTTTTGCAGAGGCAGATCATTATAAAATATTGAAAGCTGCTTTGATGGCAAAAGATGAAGGTATTGCGAAGCCAATTTTATTAGGTAAAAAGCAGAGAATTGAAGAAATTATTGAAGAATATAATCTTGATTTAGCCGATTGCCCTATAATTGATCCAAGAACAGATGATCAATCTAAAAAAAGAGATGAATTTGCAGAAATTCTTTACTCCAAAAGAAAAAGAAGAGGGCTAACTTTATACGAATGTAAAAAGATGATTAGAGAACGAAATTATTTTGCATCTGCCATGGTAGAAACAGGAATGGCTGATGTAATGATTTCAGGGATTTCTAGAAACTACCGAGATTCTATTAGGCCAGCTCTTCAGGTAATTGGAGTTGAAGATGGGCTTAATAAAATTGCTGGAATGTATATTTTAATAACAAAAGAAGGGCCTGTGTTTTTTGCTGATACAACGGTAAATATTAACCCATCTGTTGAGGAATTAGTTGACATAACATTGTTAGTTGCTAAAACTGTAAAGCAATATAGAATTGATCCGAAAATAGCTCTTTTAAGCTATTCAAATTTTGGCTCTAATGAGGGAGATGATGCTTTAAAAATGAGAGAAGTTGCAAGAATTATGCATGAAAAATATCCTGAAATAACTGTAGATGGAGAAATACAAGCAAATTTTGCAGTTAACGAGGATTTAATATCTGATTTTTTCCCCTTTTCACCATTATCTAATAAAGGTGCTAATACTTTAATTTTTCCAAATTTAAGTGCCGGTAACATTGCTTATAAGCTGGTTAAAGAAATGAGCCAGACTGAGGCAATTGGCCCTATTTTATTGGGAATGAAAAAACCAGTGCATGTTCTTCAGATAGGATCTTCTGTAAGAGAGATTTTAAACATGATAACCATTGGAGTAGTAGATGTTCAAAACAGAAAATAAAAAAACATGATAGCACATATTGATGGAATATTAGAAACAAAAATGCCAACATATGTTGTGCTTGATGTAAATGGAATTGGATACCAGTTGTTTATTTCATTAAATACTTTTGAAAATATTCCCTCTAAAGGAAGAATGAGGTTGTTTGCCCAGCTTATTGTAAGAGAGGACGCTCATATACTATATGGATTTTCAGATGAAGAAGAAAAAAACATGTTTAAAGAACTTATAAATGTATCTGGTGTTGGGGCAAGTACAGCACTAATGATTTTATCTTCAATGAAGCCTATTGAAGTGGTAAGTGCTGTAGATCAAAGCGATGTAGATGCATTCAAAAGAATCAAAGGCATTGGTTTAAAATCTGCCCAGAGAATTATTGTTGATTTAAAAGGAAAGCTCGATCAGATAGACGGTGATGGAAAAAAACTCTTTGAAATGGACAATACCTTGAAGAAAGAAGCGTTATCTGCTGTAACTGTTTTGGGTATTGATAAGAAAAAAGCTGAAAAAACAATTGATGAACTAATTAAAAATGGGGATATTAATTCTGTCGAAGAGCTAATCAAAAGAACCTTAAAGGCTGTTTAATTAATTAAGGTTTTGTTTAAAATCCAGTTAAATATATACTTAGCTTTATTATTGTTAGGAGGAATTTTACTTTCTAACATTACCCTGGCAAATAATAGTTTAAAAGAATATTGCGCTGTTGCTGATTCTCCTGATGTTGATCTTATTTATCCAGTTTCAGATCCATTAGATCCAACCAATTTTTCTTTAGGATTAATCGATTTTCAACTTCCTTTAAATGTGACAAATAGCGTTCAATACGATCCACTCACCAACCAATATATTTTCAATTCTTTATTGGGTGATTCTATAGTTTTTAGAAACCCAAGCGCAATGTCTTTAGAGGACTACTTAAAACAGGAAAATGAAAATGCGATGTCCGATTTTTGGAAACAAAAATTAGATGAACAATCAGACTACAAGTACAACGATAAAGATGATGCTCCTGAAATAAAATTACCAGACACTAAACCTTTGTTTGGAAGTGATTTTGTTGAAATAAGACCACAAGGTTCTGCCGAATTAAGTTTTGGGTTAAATTCTTCAAGAACAGATAATCCTGTGCTTCCTGAAAAGCAAAGAAGAATTACAACTTTTGATTTTGATCAAAAAATTCAAATGAATCTTACTGGAAAAATTGGAGACCTTATGGATATTGGCTTTAATTACAATACAGAAGCAACCTTTGATTTTGAGAATCAATTAAAATTAGATTACTCTGGTGAAGAAGATGATATTGTTCAGAAACTAGAGGCCGGAAATGTTTCTATGCCTTTAAACAGTTCACTCATTACAGGAAGTCAAAGTTTATTCGGTGTTAAATCTGAATTGAAGTTTGGACGCGTTACAGCAACAACAGTTTTGTCGCAACAAAAAGGTCAAAAAAAGGAAATTGAAGTGGCGGGTGGGGCACAGGTAAATGACTTTGAAATTAGCGCAGACAATTATGAAGAGAATAGACATTTCTTTTTGAGTTTCTATGCAAGAAATACGTACGATAAGTCAATGAAGACTTTGCCTATAATTACATCTGGAGTCCAAATACAACGAATAGAAGTTTGGGTAACAAATAGAACTAATAATTTTACCAATACCAGAAATGTTTTAGGTTTTTCTGATTTAGGAGAGTCATCTTCAAACAACATAGAAAATCAATTGTGGACCGTTTCTGGAGCAAGTGTTCCTGACAACATTCACAATACGTTGTACAATACAATTAAAAACAACAGTAGTGTTAGGAATTACGTCAACGCCAGCAATGAGTTAACAGGCCCTTCATACAACATGATTCAAAGTGTTGAGTTTGAAAAATTAGAAAATGCGAGGCTGCTTAATTCAAATGAATTTACATACAATGCAGTTTTGGGTTACATTTCCTTGAACCAATCATTAAACAACGATGAGGTTTTAGCGGTTGCTTATCAATATACTTATAACGGTAAAACCTATCAAGTAGGAGAATTGTCAACAGATGGTATAGCTGGACAAGAGGCTTTATATTTAAAATTACTTAAATCAACGGTAAGAAATCCAAGAATAAAGCTTTGGGATCTTATGATGAAAAACGTATACTCGTTAGGGGCTTATCAAGTTGATCCATTAAATTTTAGGCTAGACATATGGTACAACAATCCATCAAGTTCAATCGATATAAACTACATTCCTAAAACAGGTGTAGATGATAAATTGTTAATTCAATTGTTAGATTTAGATCGTTTGAACCAACAAATGGCTACTTATGCTGACGGGTTATTTGATTTTGTTCCAGTAACCTCAACACAAGGTAAAATTCCAAATGGAGGAACCATTAACCCAAGAAACGGTAGATTGTATTTCACCACTATAGAACCCTTTGGAAAAACATTGGATGATAAATTATCAAATGAAGGAATTTCAGCTCCCATTAGAAAAACCGTAGTTTTCCAAGAGTTATATGACAGTACAAAAACAGCAGCACAACAAATACCCGAACTCAATAGATTTAAAATTAAAGGAACTTATCAGTCTTCAGCTAGTTCTGAAATTTCATTAAACTCTATGAATATTCCCCAGGGTTCAGTAGTGGTAACTGCTGGGGGACAAATTTTAACAGAGGGAATTCAATATACAGTTGACTACAATTTAGGTAGAGTCAAGATTTTAGATGAAGGAATCTTAAGTTCGGGCACTCCAATTAAAATTTCCTTAGAAAGTAATTCTCTATTTAGTGTCCAATTAAAATCATTAATGGGAACTCATCTTGATTATAAGATTAGTAAAAATGCCAATGTTGGGGCTACCATTATGAGGCTAACTGAAAAGCCGTTAACTCAAAAGGTTAACATTGGAGATGAGGCCATTCAAAATACAATGCTTGGGCTAGACGGAGCCTATAAAACAGAAGTTCCTCTTATAACCAGATTGGTAGATATGCTCCCATTTATTGACACCAAAGAAAAGTCAATGATTAACTTTTCTGGGGAGGTTGCTGCTTTAATACCTGGTCATAACAGTGCTATAAGTGTACCGGGTGAAAACGGAACTTCATATATAGACGATTTTGAAGGAAGCCAAAGTTCAATAGACATAAGAACCTTTAATAATTGGGTATTGGCTTCAGTCCCTCAAGGGCAGCCCGATTTATTTCCAGAAGGCGCCTTGTATGACGATATAAATTACGGAAAAAACAGAGCCAAGTTAGCTTGGTACGTAGTTGATCCTTTATTCCATAATAACAACTTTGGATTAACACCATCTCATATCAACGGTAATGACCCAATGCAATGGGATCACAACATGAGACAAGTTTTAGTTGATGAAGTTTTTCCAGGAACTCAATTAAGTACAGCTTCCTTAACAAATGTTCCTGTTTTTGACCTTTCATTTTTTCCAGCTGAAAGAGGCCCCTATAATTACGATATAAATTCTTCTTTTTACAGTGCAGGTGTTAATGGCTCTAATGGTGAGCTACTATCTCCAGATTCAAGATGGGGTGGGATAATGAGAACTTTAACCACCAATGATTTTGAAGCAGCTAACATCGAATTCATCCAATTTTGGATTATGGATCCATTTAGTGAAGGGGCTTTGAATGCCCTTGGAGAGCCTTCTTCTAACGAAGATTCTCAAAACAATTCTGGGGGTACATTATATTTTAATTTAGGTAATATCTCTGAGGATATATTAAGAGATGGAAGAAAAGCTTTTGAAAATGGACTCCCTTCTAATGGTGATTACTCAGATCCTGATATAACCTCTACTTCATGGGGTTATGTTCCTACCTCACAGGTTATAGTAAATGCTTTTGATAATAGTTTATCTTCAAGGATTA
>JAQWRG010000088.1 GCA_029243855.1 Flavobacteriales bacterium
GGTTAAATAATTTTGGCTTCATTTCTTTTAACAATACAAGCTCAATTTATAGAGTAGATACTTCATTTAATTTTTCTGGATTTAATCTCCAAGAATGGAGAAATATTGATTCTAGCATAGCCAATTACACCAATTCTATAGACACTTCATTTTCAACAAACCAAATAACTCTAAGTCCTTTTACCTTTGCAGCAAACACACAACTTAAAATAAAAAATAGTTTATTCATTTATTCAAATGTGAAATACATCCATCTAAGTCAAGGAAATTACAGCTTTTCTTTGGGTACCTATAAAAAATTAAATGATAAATTATTAATTGGAAGTGGTTTAAACTATCACAATATTAGCACTTTTCAATTGGAAGCATTTTCATATTACAATACAGGGAAAATTAATCTAGGACTTAAGTTAAACAACCTTATTGGAGTTATTCCCAGCATAGGGAAATCATTTGGTTTACAAACCTTTATTTCATGGAAAATATGATGAAATTAATTTTAAATACATTTTTTATTCTTTTATCAAATTGTATTATTTCTCAGTCAGTTTTTTTTAAATCTTATGGAGGAGATGGAAATGATTATGGAGAAGAAGTAATTGAAACAAACGATTCCTGTTTTGTAACTGTTGGTGGAACAGAAAGCTTTGGAAATGGTTTAATGGATTTATACTTATTTAAAACGGATTCTGTTGGAGATGTGTTATGGACTAAAACATTTGGTGGACCAAATATTGACTACGGAAAAGATGTTGTTGAAACCAACGACAACAACTATATAGTATGCGGGTATTCAAATAGCATAGGCTTAGATTATAATATGTTTTTTGTCAAAGTCAATTCAGACGGAATTCATCAGTGGACTAAAAACATTGGTGGGAGTAACTGGGACTTTGCAAACGGGATAGCTCAATCAAGTACAAATCCCTCTCAATATTATATTGTTGGGGAAACCTACAGCTATGGACAGGGGAACGGAGACGCTTTTATCCTTAAAATAAACAACAACGGGGATACGCTATGGATGAGAACTTTTGGTGGTCAGGAAAATGACTTTTTTAACGAAGTAATTGAAGACAACACAGGTAACGTTTATTGTATTGGAGCAACTAAAAGCCATAGTTCTACAGAAAACCTTTGGATTACTAAATTAGACACAAACGGACAACTACAGTGGAATTATTACCATGACGACTCGATAAACACCATTGGTAATTCAATTACAGTTTTAGGAAACAACAATGAGAAAATAAATTTTTGTGGTGAAATTTACCAATACGACTCTATAAGTTCAAACAAAACGTTTTTAATTGGAGGAATTAGTAATAACGGCAACTACAATTTCACGGCAGGCTATCCAAATAATTTCTCCAAACAAGAAAATGCTTGTGTAAAAGTGATGGAAAAACCCAACACAAACAGATACTTTGTAATTTCAAATTACCATCAAAATGGTGGGAATAAAATATTTTATGCAGAATTATCTGATCAATGGCAACAACCAAATACTAGTCGGATTAAAGGAAATGGAAATGATTACGTAAATGGAGGAGACTTTTTGAGCAATGGAATGGGCTTTATTGTTAGTGGAACAACAGAAGAAACAATCAATGGACTGACCGATGTGTTTTTATCTAAAACAGATGATGGTGAGTGGGATCAGAACTATACCAATACCATAATATTGGGAGCAAAAAACAAACAAAAAATAGAGTTGGAGCTATTTCCAAACCCTTGTTTTAATCGTATAAACATCAAAAACTTGAATTCAAATAGTTATTTTGAAATTAGAGATGTTTACAACAATGTCGTTTTAAATGGAAATTACAATCATAACCCAATAGATGTTGAAAGCTTAAGTAGTGGAATATATTTTTTAAGTATTGAAAGAGGAAATAGAATACAAAAGTTTATAAAACTTTAAGCTTAGCTAAAAAATAATATTCTTTATTAGTAGAGTACATTTCTTGAAAATCCATCAAATCGAGAGGCTCTTTATTATCTATAAAACCCTTAAGAGTAAAGATTCTATAATTTTGTTTTTCAAAAAATTCAAAAATATCAAGAGGTCCTGTACCATAAAAATCTGAGGCCCCTTTTCCATGTTCAAAAACAATTACAGGATGAAATTTCTTGATTGTTTTGACAGAACCTTTTAACACCCCTAACTCACCACCTTCAACATCAATTTTTATTAAATCAACTCTGTCGTGACTACCAACCTGATTATCTAAAGTATCGAGTTGGATTTCAATAGTGTTGATTTTTTCATTCTTTGGGTAAGACCTTTGCTTAATCCCACTGTAACCTGGGTTTGAAACAACATGGTTAAAAGAGGAAACTTTAGACTCATCACTAAGACCAAAATTTCTTATTTCACAGCTATCACCGTACTTGTAATTCAACTTTTCATACATACTTGGGATAGGCTCAAAACCAAAATGTTTACCATCTGGAGCAAACTTAATAGCATTAACCAAAACTTCACCTTTGTGACATCCTACATCAATAAATGTTGATGTTTTTTCCAAAACAATTTTCATTATTTGCTTTGTCTGTTTGTCGTATTTTTGGTTAAGTGTAATAGGGAAAATCACTTTTCGCACTAAATTCTTAACAGAATCGGTATTCATGAAATTTAATTGATAAGCAATAAATTTAATAAATTATTTGATGGTTAGCTCTGTTCGTCTATTTTTTGCTTTGTTTGTTTCATTTGAATTTTCAACAATTGGTTTGTTTTCACCATAACCCTTATAAGTTAATCTATCAATAGACACTCCCCTATCTAACAACCAATCAACAACAGACTTAGCTCTGTTGGTAGAAAGAATAAAATTATCTTTTTCATCTCCATCACTATCGGTATGACCAGCAATTTCAACGTTAATTGAAGGGTTAATGGTAAGCAATTTTAGAATTTTTTCAAGTTCAACAAAAGAAGATTCTTTAATAGTCCATTTATTGACATCAAAGAAAATATTTTCCAGAACAAAAGTTCCAGGTTTGATTTTGCTCATTGGAATATTTAATACATAACCATCATCTGTTTCCTCAAGATCTGAGTAGGAGAAATTTTTGGAAACGAAAGAGTAACCCTCTTTTTCAACATGAAAAGCCATCTCAATATTGGTTGGTAATGCTATTAAAAACTGACCCGAAATAGCATTTGCCACTATCTCTGAAACTATTTTACCAGAGTTTAAGTCAGTCAATTGAAACGATGCCTCTAATGGATGCAAGTCTTCTTCATCATAAACAAAACCTTTTACAAAGGTTGTTGGAACAGGTTTAAACTTTTCTGATAGTTCAAAACTATATAAATCTAAGCTTCCGTATCCACCAGGTCTATTTGAAGAAAAATATCCTAAATCTCCTTTAGAGGAGATTAAAATTGAATTTTCATCCATATACGTATTTAGAGGATATCCCATGTTTTCAGGTGTTGTCCAATTGCCATTATCGTCCTTTCTTGACATGAAAATATCTAGTCCTCCCATTCCTTGGTGCCCACTACTAGAAAAGTATAAAGTTTGACCATCAGGATGAATTTGAACAGACTCTTCTCTAAATGGAGTATTGATTACGGAAGACAACCTAACAGGTTTTGACCAACCATCTTTAGTTATGTGAGTAGAATAAATATCCTGATTATCTGGACTTCTTCTTTGTCTATCAAAAGTCAAACCTCTTATAAAGTAAAGCGTTTTACCATCAGAAGAAAATGAAGGTTGCGTTTCCCAATGTTTGGTATTAATTGGTGCTCCTAAATTGACGGGTTGTGACCATTCGTTGCCGCTTTTTTGACTATAAAATAAATCGCAACTTCCTTTACCCTTTCTACCATCACCATACTCGTAGTCTCCTTTTGACCCTGTTTCACAACCTACAAAAATCACATATTTTCCATCCGAACTAAAGGTTGGAGCACCCTCATTAAACCTCGTATTTACGGAATTACTAATCAATTGACTTTGACTCCAAGACAATTCTCCATTTTTGGTAGTTATGAAAATATCTTCTTGTTTATTTCCCAATGGTGCTAAGTGATCTATAACCATTCTTGTAAAAAGCAAAGTGGAGTCGTCTGCAGTAATAGATGGAAAATACTCAGGCATTTCGGTATTTACTTCACCTCCAAGGTTTATGGGTTCAAAATCAACCGGATCTTGAATGGCTTTAATAGCAAAAACACAATTTTGAATCATTTTTTTTGCACTTGGTGAAAATTGTGCATTAGCTAAAGGCGAATCTAAATATCGTTTGGCATTCTTAAGACAAGACTCGTATTTACCAGTTGCCATTTGCATACTTGCTAAATAAAAATATTCCTGAACCGGAACTCTTTTTGCTACAGCAATCATTTTTTCTCTGTAGAATATTGCCTTTTCAATATCTCCATTTTCTACACTCATATTTGAAGCCAAACTGTATGCCTCCACAAACGTAGAATCTCTTTTAAGTGCCTTTTCTAACAAAGACTCAACACAAGGAACATTAGGCAATCCAGTAATTGGATCAATGTTGTTAAAACATACTAAAGCAGCTTCGTAAGCTTTGATGGCTTTTTTATCAGTAGACGAATAAAATGCTTTTTGAGCAGTGCATCCTGCTATTAAAATCAAAAAAAATGAGCTAATTATAAATCTTATCATTAATTATAAATTAAGGTATATTTATGTACTTATGAGTTTGAAGAGAAAGTTTCCACTTTGGATTTTCTTGAATATAATCTAAAACCAATGGAAGAATTTCATCGGATTTAGACCATTCTGGCTGAAGGTACAAATGAGTAGCTGAATTAGTGATTTTTGAAGCGTGTTTTTCAGCCCATCTTAAATCACTTATATGAAAAACAACCACCTTTAACTCATTCGAAACAGGATAAATTTCAGGCACTGGTTTTTTGAACTTTTTTGGACTAAAACAAACCCAATCTACACCACTGTAAACCGGATTAGTTCCAGCAGTTTCTATAGCCACATAAAAATTGTTTTGTTTTAATTCATCAACTAACTTAGATAGGTCGTGCATTGTTGGCTCACCACCAGTAATAACGACAAAATTTGTTTTAAATTCTTTAACACTTTTAATGATGTTTTCAACAGAAACCATTGGATGAGCAGTGGCTTCCCAACTTTCTTTAACATCACACCAAACGCAACCGACATCGCACCCTCCTAAACGTATAAAAACAGCCGATCTACCAGAGTAAAATCCTTCACCTTGAACGGTGACAAAATGTTCCATTAAAGGTAATTCATTCATCTTTATTGTCGTCTTTATTTGCTTCAGCTTTTGCCTTTGCTTTGGCTTTCTTTTTCTCTGCTTTCTCTTTGGCTTTCTTCTCTCTTTTTTGCTTTCTTTTTATTTTTCGTTTACCTCTTTTTGTTTCAGCTGCTTCTAACTCAGATTTGTCTGAAAGAAGTTTTTCAAATTCTTTAACGTGATCGTTGTTTTTAGGCTCCCCAAATCGATCGTATTCCAACACATACCATTCTCTTCCTTGACTAAACAAAACTTTGGCTTGTAAATTTCCGTTATCGGCATAATATTCCCAAACGTTGTCTTTCATACCGTCTTTCCATGAACCAGCTTCACTCAATTGTGCATTAGGATAAAAGAACTCCCATCGGCCTTTCTCTTGACCGTTGTTCCAATTTTTTTTAAACGATAATTGTCCATTTTTGTGGTAATAAAACTCTTCACCATCTACTTGACCGTTTTTAAAGTACTTGTTCATTTTGACCGTACTGTCTTCATAAAAAGTTTGAAAAACACCATCAATTTGACCGTTGTCGTACTCAATGAGTTTTTTTAGTTTACCATTTTTATGAAAATATTTTACTTCTCCATCAAAAACATCTTTATCGTAATTTAAAATTTTAATGGCAGTTCCGTCTTCATTGTAATAGGGCCATTCACCCGATTTTGAACCCATTTCATAGGTGTTTCCCCAATATACCTGACCGTTCTCATGCCAATATCCCCATGTACCGTTTTGAACGCCCTCAACCCAGACAGATTTAGATTGTACTTGACCATTTTTGTAGTAAGAAAACGTTTCTCCATTTTCTCTACCTAAAATATAACTTGCCGTTCGTTCAAGTTGTTGATTGTCATAATAACAAACGCAAGTTCCAGTATATGGTTTTCTTGTTTTTTTGTGATAAACCAATTTATTTCCTTCATCAAATTCTAAATCCTTATTGCAATCGGAAGCTTTTCTTTTGGGAGTATATCTGTCTGCTCCTTTTACTTTAGCACCACCCCTTACAGTAAACTGAGGCTCTCCATCTCCCTGTCCAAAATTTGAATTAAAAGCAATAAAAAAGCAGATTGATAGTAGTAGTTTCATAATATTGCCAATAAAATTAGTAGTTTCTGTTGAAATCTGATGATTTCGATCATTATCTTTAATAAATGAGTCTTTCATACAACATAACTGACAACATTTGTGCCATTTCATCACCACCAGGCACAGGAGGTATTTCGGTTCTAAGAATATCAGGAAATAAATCTATTGAATTAGTCAACAACATTTTTTCTAAAAACATTTCTAAAGCAAAAGGCTACAGTTTACACTTTGGAACAATTATAGAAAACAACGAAGTTGTTGACGATGTTATTTTAAGTTTATTTAAAGGACCTAACTCATTTACTGGTGAAGACACGGTAGAAATATCGTGTCATGGATCACAATTTATACAAAATAAAATCCTTCAAATTTTAATCAAAAACGGTTGTAGAATGGCTTTAGCTGGTGAATTTTCTCAAAGGGCTTTTTACAACGGCAAAATGGACTTGAGCCAAACCGAAGCAATTGCCGATTTAATTCATGCTCAAAGTGAATCATCGCATAAAATGGCCATGAATCAAATGAAAGGCGGTTTTACTAAAGAGCTTAATCAACTAAGAGCATCGCTTATAGAGTTTGCTTCATTGGTTGAACTTGAATTGGATTTTTCAGAAGAGGACGTTGAATTTGCCGACCGCACCCAATTAAAATCGCTTATTGATAAACTAAGCATTCATCTCAATGATTTGATTGAAAGTTTTAAATATGGCAATGCCATAAAAAATGGAGTGCAAACAGCTTTAATTGGCATGCCAAATGCTGGGAAATCTACCTTATTAAATGGGCTATTGAATGAAAACCGAGCCATAGTCTCAGACATTCCTGGAACAACAAGAGACACCATTGAAGAAACGTTAACCATTGATGGAATTTTATATCGGTTTGTAGATACTGCTGGAATACGAAACGCTAGTGACTCTATTGAAAAAATGGGGGTTGAGAAAACCTATGAAAAAATAAAAAGCTCTTCTATTGTCATCTACTTATACGATGTGTCTAACAACAATCAAGAGGATGCTATAAAACAACTGAAAGAACTAAATAACTTGGGCATTCCTGTTGTAATAATTGCCAACAAAGCCGATCAATCATCCAACGCTCCAATTGACAAAAATGACCTTGTGATTTCAGCTTTAAACAAAGAGGACATACTTAAATTAAAAGAAAAAATAAGTACTGTATTTAGTAAAATTAAACCTGACTATGAAGGAACCATAGTTTCTAACGCCAGACATTTCGAAGCGTTGTCAAATGCATTAACTGACATTGAAAAATGTGAAGAAGGATTACAAAATCAAATTTCTGGAGATTTGCTTGCCATGGACATAAGACAAGCTTTGTACCATTTAGGAACCATTACTGGTGAAATCACCAACGATGAATTGTTGGGCAACATTTTTGCAAACTTCTGTATTGGCAAGTGAATTATTTTTTCTTAATTTTAAGCTTAAGATGTCCAGCTTAAAAAAAATCATTCTAGTATTTTCAATCATTGTACTTATATCAAGTTGCAACAAAGATCCACACGATGTAAAACTACAAAAGCAATGGGTGGCTACACATGTTGACAATAGTACTGGCAACGAAATAGAATCAACTATTTTTTTTGCACACGATGGCACCGTAACTTTTGATAGAAATTTTAAAAACTGGTCTGGTGAATGGGTGACTGACAATGGAAAGCTAGACATTGATTTTGAAAACGCAACCATTATGGGTTCATACAATTATAAAATCAAAAGCAATAGAGCAAATCCGGTAGGAAATGGGCTCCCTTTTGATGTATTAACATTAGAACCCATTAACATAGATGATTCACTTGATATCAATCAATTCAAAGGGGAATACAATTCTCTTTATTAACTTTTAAAAGGCTTTCGTTGTACCCAGTTGGCAGGAGAAATTCTCTTTAAAATTGGAGAAAAAACAATACTTAGTAAGCCGTTGGAAATATATACTGCACTTGTTGAAGGGATGGGCTCTGCTCCTATCGTGCTTTTAAATTCAGCTGCCGTTCTTCCATAAACTATTTTTGTAGCTTTTTTATCAATTCCGTTGTAAATGGTATCGTACAAAATTCGGTTGTAGATGCTGTATTTTTCATTTATCTGATAATCGAGACCTATGAAATAGGAATACAAAACCGAATGGACAAAAAATTCAGATGAAAAGGCAATTAACTCTTCATTTATATAATATCCGTATATGTTAAAACCAATATCCTCTTGAGAAATAAAATCTAAATAGATGTCTGTATTGAATGGTGGTCCAGAAAAGGTAGATTTTTTATAGACGTTTATATACAGCTCAGTCATTTTTGGCAACTCTTTTTTTATGTTTTGCTTTGTTATCGGTTTAACATTAACCGGGTTACTATCGCGATAAACCTTTCTAATTCGTTTTTTATACTTAGACTGAACCGCAGAGGCATAATCATCAAATGAATTCCAATTGGCATTTAAATTTAAAACCATATCGGGATCAATCTGAAATGTTTTGAATTTTTCACCAATAGAATCTAAGCTGTTTAGAAAATGATCGGGCAATAAAAAAAAGTTAATTCCGTGTGATTTGTGAATTTTATTGATCAATACCTCTAAATATAATTCACTTATTTTATTGGATTTAAAATCATTAGACGACACATTGGACAGGTGTGTATTTCCAAAACAAAAAAACTTAATTTTCAATTTTTTGAGCAACCATCTTTTGATGCTAATCTTTTTACCAAGATCAAAATAATTGGCTACTTTTTTACCATCTATGGTTATTAGGTGCCCGTATATAATTCCCTGGTTAGAATTAATATAAAAAGGCAAAACCTCTTTACTATTTAATTTTTCGAAAGACTTTAAAAAAGAAGTTTTTAAAAAAGGGTTTTGCTTTGAAACATATTTATTCCATGAATCTTCATTGAATTCTGAAATTGAATGATGTATGTTGTATGGATCATTCATTGTTACAAATTATAACAATAATATTGATTTATAAATTTATGGAAGCCAATTGTTTAACCTAATTTGAGTTGAAAGATTTAAAAATCAGGTTATTCTTATGTTATTTTTTGCATTTACATTTTTCACATTCTTCCATTGTATCAAAAGGTACAACACCTTTACACCCTCCATATGTAAACTGTTCACATTTTCCTGTTTTATGATTAAAATAATATTTTGGAATAGCAGCTTTACAAAATCCCCTTTCCGGTTTTAAATTGCACTTAGTTTGACATTCACTAGATTTTCTAAGTGAACAACCAGATATCAACATTAGCAATAAAATAAAGATGGAAGATTTGATTAAATTTTTCATTTATTCATTTTCTCCTAAAAATAAGATTAATTTTTTCTTATTTATAAATGGTGAAACAGAAAGTAATTTATTACAATACCATATAAACTGGAAATTACTTTTACTAAAATGAATGGTTAATGTTCCCCCTTCATATTTTTTTATGATATCAAATTGGGGTTTTTGAACTAGTCCAATTAAAATATCATCGTAAAGTTCTTGAAACTCGTTATTATCAACAAAAAATGAAACTTCTTTATTTTCATGTAACACATCATTAAACTGTAATTTATATTTAGACTCATTAATGGAGTAACAAGAAGCTACTATAGCCTTTCCTTTTTTAACATCACCTATAAAAACAGCATCTGTCTGTTGAGATAAACAATTAACAGAGAGGAATATATTGATAATGATTAAGCTATAGTTTAATGATTTTTGTACTAAATACATGATTATCGAAGATAGCTTTTATGTAGTATACACCACTGTTAAATTTTGAAACATCAATGGTGTTTTCGTTAGACGATAAGAGTAAATTACCTGACATATCAAATAATTGAATGTAAATGTTCTTGTAAAATGATGAAATTTCAATGGTAATTGAAGCTGAACTTGGATTTGGATAAACATAAATACCATCAAGGGTTTGACTTGGAACATCATTTGATGAAGAAATATTGTAAGTATATGAAGCTGTATCAGATAAACAACCCTGATTGGTATAAATCACCAATTGAATTTGATACACTCCAGAAGAAGAATATGTGTGACTTGGATGCACATCATTAGACTGCATTCCGTCTCCAAAAAACCACGTCAAGCTATCATAGTTTGAAGAAAGATTTGTAAACACAATCGAATTAGAGGAAGAATCTGTTTCAAAATCTGCGTTAAAGACATTCCATGTTGATAAGCTGTCCAAAACTGTATTGGCCGCAACTTCTTGCATTAAATAACCTGTATTAGGGTCAATCTGGCTTGGAATAAACGTTGATCCAATAGGACTTTTTTTAAATATAGTAGCATAAAAAGTACAAGCTGCTAAATAACTTCCATATATACTGGGGTGACTTTCGTCTGCATTGTACAAATCAGTAATGGAATCTAATTCCATATAATTTTTCCAAGCCATACCAACAGGTGAAACAGTTGCACTGTTTGTAGTTCCCATTTCCAAATAACTTTCTCTTAATCGTTGTTGCATTCCCAAATAGGTGCAAACAGGTGGGTAAGCAGCACAATTACTGGCATCACCATTTTTCCTACCCCAAGTCATATAAAAAACAGGCTCAGTACAGCTGTTATTTAATTGAATTGCATCAACCAACTGTGTTGCATAGGGATACACATTAGTTGCTACATAAGTAGGAGAAAGTGATGGTTTTTGGCTTTGATCTTGTAATACAACATAATCCCAAGGTTGCTGATTAATTTTTGAAAGAGTTGTAGCGTTATTTACATGCCCAAAAAAAGATGCCCCACCAGGTGTGCTACTTTCTGTATTTACTGTATCTCCGAATGATAAAGCAATATTAGAAATGAGTTGTGGTAAATTGTTATAATAGGTATAGCTATTTCCTACAAATAAAACATCAATAGACTGTGATTTACTTGAAAAAGTAAAAACTGAAATGAAGATTATTGTTACTAAGATCCGCAACCAATACAATCAAAATGTGAATCTTCAGGTTTTACACCATTCACTTTCATTTCAACATTGTGAATTTGATCCCTAATTTCCATATCAGACATCATATCACCAGTTAATTTAGACTTTAAAGTTTCTATTTCTTGAAGTAATTGTTCTTTTGATTCCATAAGCTTTTGATTTATATAAAAATAGGATTTAGAATCGACTTAAATAAGCCAAAAACAACTGATTTTGAACGAATTATCCACAGCAAATAATCAAGATTGTTAATATCAATTTTATGAGCTATTTTGAATTTAGCCTTATTTTAATATTTTAGTAGGATTATGCTTAAAAACTACATTAGAAGAAAAAACATTACAAAAGAAATTGAAACTCTTGACCCAGTTAAAGATCACGAAAGAATTGTTTATTTATTGGCTTGCCATTGCTTTCCATACGATGTTGAACGATCTTTAGAATTTGGGTTTTTCAGAACATTTGCTGTACCCAGTATATCAAGACTGCTTGCCAGCACTGGAGAATTTCGAAAAAGAACCCAAAAAAGATACGATGATACTGAATTAATAATGTATGAAATCATAGAAAATGGCCATTCAAGTGAAAGAGCGGCCAAAGCATTCAGCAGAATGAATGGTATGCACGGTGCCTTTAATATTTCTAATGACGATTTTCTGTATGTTTTAAGCACATTTATTTTTATACCTATTTTTTGGCTTGAAAAATTTGCTTGGAGAAAACCAACTAGAAAAGAAAAGAGAGCCATTTTTTACTTTTTCAAGGAAGTTGGGAAAAAAATGAACATTAAAAACATTCCAGAAGACTATAGAGAGTTTAAAGCTTTTCATATTAAGTATGAAAAAGATAATTTTAAGTTTGCTGAATCAAATAGAGAATTAGCAAGCTACACGAGAGACTTACTTATTAGTTTTTTCATGCCAAAGCAATTGGCTTTTTTAGGCAGACCGCTAACCAACTGTTTAATGGATGATGCTTTAATTAAAGCTATGGGGTTTAAAAAACCCAACCCAATTCTAAAAGCTTTTATAATGATTCTTCTAGAAATAAGGATGTGGTTTATGAGTTTACTTGGTGATAAAAAGAACCCCGTTTACGGAACTACTAAAAAAAGACCAACTTATCCAAAAGGACACAAAATAGAAGAAGTAGGAACATTCCCTGATAAAGTTTTAGCTCCAGTAGCTTAATCATATCTTTATTTAAGCTTAAAAAGCTATTTATTTTCTTTTTATATGGCGAGTTTATTTGTTTTTATAAATTTGCTGGCAATCAAAGCCAATAAATGATATTTCGAAATTCTTTAAGAAATCTTGCTCTAACTACGATAATTTTTATTTCATGTATTTCGAAAAACTATGCTTGCGACAACAGCACAATAACTTTAGTTGGAAAAGCTTTAAATTCAGATGGAAGTACTTCTTATGTTTTAGATCTTTTTGTTGAACTAGGCACATTTGACAACTCCTATTATGGATTTACTTTAACATTCAACTCCTCTTCTGGAACACCACAAGTTATTTTAGCAGGACCTCAACCTACAACTGCAAGCATAACCAGCGCAAATTTAGGTTCTGGGAGTTTATCAGGATCATTAACAGCACTAACTAATTCCAATATAAATTCAATAGCTAATGATAATTGTTGGACTAAATATGAAAATCAAACAAATGTTGTGAGTTATGAAAGCAATCAACTTTTCGGTGCTACTAGTAATGATTTTTCTACAAGTGTTAAAATCAAGGTTATGGGCTGTGTTGATGAAATTGTATTTGATGCTCATCCAAGAATGTCATCTGGAATTTCTTGCAACTCCCCGCTTTGTTTATACACACTAAACCTTAATACTGCCCCTTTTATTCAAGTATCTTCTGACACAACGATTTGCAACAACAACAGTGTTGAACTGTATGCAGATACTGCATTTGGAGGTATTTTGACCGAGCAATTTACTATGAATTTCAATGCTCCCTTTTCTCATACAACAACAAATACAAATCTTCCTGGAACTTACTATGCTATTATTTCAGGTACTTTCTTTGGATCAACCAATGAAACAAGAGATGCTTGTTATGGAAATGGATGGTTTAATGGTTTTGTTTGGGCTCCAGGAATGGTATGGAAATGGAACGGACTAAACCCATCAACTCAAGCCCAAATACCCAATTCTTACAACGCCAACCATGAATATCAGTTGTTTTTTACAGGCGGAGCAGCTCAAACATTTAGTTTTACTGACAACGGCTCCTATTTAGACAATGGAGGTTCTTTAGATTTTGAAATATATTACCTAGGGGATTTCAACTGGAGTAATGGGGTGACAACCACAACAAACCTTGTTAACCCAAGTATCACATCAACGTACACAGCAACAATTGACCAAGGAGGTTGTATAAATTCTGATGATGTTATTGTAACTGTTAGCCCAACAAACAATACCATAGACACTCAAATTGCTTGTGGAAGCTTTACTTGGTCTGACGGAATCACCTATACAGCTAGCAACAATACAGCATCTCAATTACTTACCAACAACAATGGATGTGACTCGACTGTAACTCTAAATCTCACAATAAATCCAACATCTTCCAGTATAGACAACCATACAGCCTGCAACTCTTTTACTTGGCAAGATGGAATCACCTATACAGCTAACAACAATATTGCCACCCATATTTTAACCAATTCTAAAGGGTGTGACTCCATCGTTACACTTAACTTAACCATCATAAACAGTACAACTGGTACAGATACACAAACTAGTTGTGATTCATTTACTTGGATTGATGGAAACACATACATTTCAAATAATTCTTCTGCTACGCACACTTTAACTAACGCATTAGGTTGCGACTCAGTTGTTACACTTAACTTAAGTATTATTAATAGTACTGTTGGAACCGATGTTCAAACAGTATGTGACTCACTAACTTGGATAGATGGAGTAACTTATTCATCCAATAATACAACTGCTAGTCATGTAATTCCCAATAGCATTGGATGTGATTCGACTGTAACTTTAAATTTAACTATAAATAATTCCAACTCATATACAGATGTTTTTACTGTATGTGATTCGTTAACATGGACAAACGGCATTACTTATACAGCTTCCAACTATTCGGCTTTTCAAATATTGACCAACAGCATTGGATGTGACTCTTTACTTACGTTAGATTTAACGGTAAACAATACCAATACTGGAACAGATTCTCAGATAGCATGCGATAGTTTAACTTGGATAGATGGCATAACATATTTATCAAGCAATAATTCTGCAACGTATAATTTAACAAACGCTAATGGATGTGATTC
>JAQWRG010000100.1 GCA_029243855.1 Flavobacteriales bacterium
GCTAATAACGCTATATCATCACTTGGCAAAGGCGAAAAAATAACTACACCAACAACTCGAAATTCTGGTTGTAGTATTAAAAGGATTTAATCCTACTTTTTTAATATTTATTTTGCATTTTTGTGCCCAGAAAATTTAAAAAATGCCACAACTATCTTCTAAATCTTTAGCTATGCCTGAATCTCCAATAAGGAAATTAGTTCCTTATGCAGAAGCAGCAAAAGCAACTGGAAAAACTGTATACCATTTAAACATTGGTCAACCAGATATTGAAACTCCAAAAGAGGTAATGCACAAACTAAAAAACCTTGATTTAGAAGTGATTGAATATAGTCACAGCGCAGGTTTTTTATCTTACAGAGAGGGTTTAGCAAAGTATTACAACAACATCGGAATTAATCTTGACCCCAATAAAGAAATAATGATCACCACTGGCGGATCAGAAGCTCTTGTTTTTGCTTTTCAATGTTGTTTTGAACCTGGTGATGAATTAATTATTCCAGAGCCTTTTTATGCCAACTACAATGGATTTGCTACAACATGCGGAATCAAAGTTGTTCCCGTCACAGCTACCATTGAAAATGGATTTGCTCTTCCACCTATTGAAGAATTTAAAAAAAAAATAACATCAAAAACCAAAGGCATTCTAATTTGTAATCCTGGTAACCCTACTGGATATTTATATTCAAAAGAAGAATTACAATCTCTTAAAGAAATTATAACACAGAATGATCTTTTCTTATTTGCTGATGAAGTTTATAGAGAATTTTGCTACGATGGTGCAAATCATTTTTCTGCATTAGAATTGAAAGGTATCGAAGAAAATGTAGTGTTGGTTGATTCTGTTTCAAAAAGATATTCCATGTGTGGTGCCAGAGTTGGCGCATTGATAAGTAAGAATCATACTTTCATGGATATGGCATTGAAGTTTGGTCAAGCAAGATTAAGTCCTCCTACATTAGGTCAAATTGCTGGAGAAGAAGCTTTAAATACACCTCAAAGCTATTTTGACAGCGTAAGCGAAGAATACGTAGGAAGAAGAAACATAATGGTAGATGGATTAAATAAAATTGAAGGTGTAATATGCCCAAAACCTCAGGGTGCATTTTATGCAATTGCCCAATTACCTATTGATGATGCAGATCGTTTTTGCCAGTGGCTTTTAGAAGATTTTAGCCACAACAATCAAACGGTAATGTTGGCTCCAGCATCTGGCTTTTACTCAAGCAATTCAGTGAAAAATCAAGTTAGAATTGCCTATGTTCTAAAGAAAGAAGATTTAATAAATGCTGTAAGCTGTATTGAAAAGGCATTAGAGGAATATCCAGGAAGAATCAAATAATTATAAAAAATTCAATTCTTTTACTTAAATTTAAGTGATTTTAAAATCATTTAAATTATAATGTTTATAAAAAATTATCATAGTTTATTCTTATTGATTTTCGTCATTATTTTGTTTTCTACTACCTGTAAAAAACTTGAAAATTACGAAGGAAATAACATTGAATTTAGAGAAACTATTTTCGAAATAGAAGATGACATAACCTACGTCATTCCAAATTCTGAATTGGATTTTTCTCAGGTGACTATTGGTGGCATTAATTACAACTTATTGAGTTTTGCCAATTGTATGGAGTTAAAAGTGCCTGCACTTTTAACTTTTGGATTAGGTGACATTGATTTCACAATAGATTACGAAGCTTTTATCCCAACCTCAAATCCCAACCCATTGGCCGACATGGCTCATGATATTCGTCCAAAATCTCTTGAACTAGAACTAACCAACATTACCGACTGTGATTTAAGCATGCTTGAAGAAGTTACCTTGTACTTAGTAATGGACAACGTTACAGGCTCTGTTAGTGATTTCACCATGCAAAACCCGGCAAATCCAGCAGAACCTCATAATGCTGTAAAATTAGGCCAATATTTAAACATTCCTGAAAGCGTTGGATCAAAAATGAATCTTGTTATAAATGAAGATGCAATATTAGACCAGTTCATTCATGCGGGAACATTCCAAACGTATATGAGTCTAGTATTTGACAAAGCTTTTACGGCTAACGAAGCCATAATTAAATCTTCAATGAAATTTGAAGTTAAACTTACCAACGAAGAGTAAGCTATTTTTTTAGTCTAATTTCAGTAGCCCCCATTCCAAATTCTTGATAGGAAGCATCGTGATATTCTAAATTAACGTGATAATAATCCAACTCTTTTCTTATTTCATTTCTCAAAACTCCCTCTCCAACACCATGTATAACTACAATGTTTTTATGTTGTTTATTAATAGATGAATTTAAAAATCGTCTAAAATGAACCATTTGAATGTTTAAAATTTGAGCATTACCCATTCCTCTGTGAGAGTCTATTAAATTTTCAATATGTAAGTCTATAACATCTCTATCTTTTTGACCGTAATGATCTAAATGTTTAAACTTTCGTTTTAAACTCAAATCTTGTTTGACAAATTCATCTGCATTAGCTTTATTAAAAACTTCCTTATCAAAGTTTAAATTTTCAGTATTATAATCTGCAGAGTTATTAGCACTCACCAATTCAGAAATAGAAAACACTTCTTCAAACCCATGTTCGTTTTCAACTTCAATTTTATCACCACTAAGTATTCTTAAGACTTTACCAGAACCTGTAGCATTCAAAAATTTAACTGAATCACCAACCTTGAATTGCATACTTAACTCATTAATTTACCGTACAAATCATAGTGATCAGCTTTGGTAATTTCAACGGTAACAAAATCACCAATACGGCAATAAACATTATCCTCCTTTTTAATCAAAACTTCATTATCAACCTCTGGAGAATCAAATTCAGACCTTCCAATGAAATAATCACCTTCAGCTTTATCAATTAGCACCTTATAAACTTGACCTATTTTTTGTTGATTTATCTCATATGAAATTCCAGATTGAAGCTCCATTATTTCATCAGCTCTTTGTTGCTTTAGTTCCGAAGGTACATCATCATCAAAATTATGAGCATGTGTGTTTTCCTCATGTGAATAAGTGAAAATTCCCAATCGCTCAAATTGCATTTCTTCTACCCAGTCGTACATTTCTTGAAAATCTTCTTCTGTTTCACCTGGATAACCAGCTATCAATGTGGTTCTAATAGCAATTTCAGGTATAATAGCTCGAATATCATGAATCAACTTGGTTGTTTTTTCACGTGTAATACCTCTTCGCATTGCTTTCAATACGTTTGTTGATCCGTGTTGTAATGGAATATCTAAATAGTTGCAAATTTTTGGCTCCTCTTTCATAACCTGAATTACATCCATAGGAAATCCCGAAGGATAAGCATAATGCAATCTTATCCAATCGATACCATCAACTTTACATAGTTCTTTAAGCAATTCCGATAAAGCTCTTTTTTTATATAAATCCAACCCATAATAAGTTAAATCTTGTGCAATAAGCATGATTTCTCGAACTCCTTTTTTTGCTAACACTTGCGCATGAACTACTAAATCTTCAATTGGAGTTGACCGATGCTTCCCTCTCATCAATGGAATAGCACAAAAAGAACATGGTCTATCGCACCCTTCAGCTATTTTTAAATAGGCATAATGCTGAGGAGTTGTTAGTATACGCTCACCTACTAATTCATGTTTGTAATCAGCTTTAAGCGTTTTAAGCAAATTAGGTAATTCTCTTGTGCCAAAATAAGCATCAACATCAGGAATTTCGTCTGCTAATTGATCTTTATAACGTTCAGACAAACATCCTGAAACGTATACTTTTTCTACATCACCTTGTTTTTTTGCTTCAACAAAATCAAGTATGGTATTTATGGATTCTTCCTTGGCGTTATCAATAAAACCGCATGTATTAATTACTACTATTGAAGAATCTTCTTTATCAGATTCATGCTCCACATCAAACTTATTGGCTTTTAATTGAGCCATCATGACCTCAGAGTCATAGACATTCTTTGAACAACCAATAGTGACAACATTCACTTTATTTTTCTTAAGAGTCTTGGTTTTCATCTCTACAATTTACGAATTGAAAGTGGAGCTTTCAAACATTGCATCAATAAATGCCTTTCTATTGAATACCTGCAATTGCTCAACCCCTTCGCCAACACCAATAAATTTTACGGGTATTTTGAACTGATCTGAAATACCAATTACTACACCACCTTTAGCGGTACCATCTAATTTAGTTAATGCCAAAGAATTTACTTCTGTTGCTTTAATAAACTGTTCAGCTTGCTCTATAGCGTTCTGGCCTGTTGAACCATCTAACACCAATAAAATTTCATGTGGAGCATCTGGAATTACTTTTTGCATTACCATCTTAATCTTAGTTAACTCATTCATTAAATTAACTTTATTATGCAACCTTCCAGCCGTATCAATCAAAACT
>JAQWRG010000102.1 GCA_029243855.1 Flavobacteriales bacterium
AGCATGGCCTAAAAATCCATTATTTTATATGAGTTGCTCTTCAATTACTGATAAAGAAGTTGCACCAGAAGGAATGGAGAATTTAGTCTTTTTAATTCCTCTTGCTCCTGGTTTAAAAGATTCTAATGAAATGCGAGAAAAGTATTTCAGCATGATTTTAGCAAGACTTAAAAAATTAACTGGAAATGATATATTAAGCAATATTTTAGTTAAAAAATCATATTGTGTTAGTGATTTTGAAAAAGATTACCATGCTTTTAAAGGTAACGCTTACGGCTTGGCTAATACCTTGCGTCAAACTGCTATCTTAAAACCAAGGTTGAAAAATAAAAAAATCAACAACCTTTATTATACGGGTCAACTTACTGTTCCTGGTCCAGGAGTTCCTCCCTCAATCATATCAGGACAAATTGTTGCAGAAGAAGTGCATAAAAAATTATATTAGCCCAATGAAAAATTTGTACGATGATATTTCTTTTAAGTCAAGCAAGTATATAACCAAAACATACAGTACTAGTTTTTCACTAGGTATTTATCTTTTGGATAAGTCACTTCATGAAGCTATTTATTCAATTTATGGTTTTGTTAGACTTGCCGATGAGATAGTCGATACTTTTCATGAATATCCTAAAAAGGCTATGTTAGAAGAATTTAAATCTGAAACTTATTTAGCTTTAGAAAGAGGTATAAGTATTAATCCAGTTCTCAATTCTTTTCAGTTAACGGTCTCTAAATACAATATTAATAGAGAGTTGATAGATCTTTTTCTTAAGAGTATGGAACAAGATTTGCATGATGTTGTTTATTCAGATGACTCCTATCACGATTATATTGTTGGGTCTGCTGAAGTAGTCGGGTTGATGTGTTTAAAAGTGTTTGTTAATGGGCAACAAGATTTGTATGATCAGCTTGAAAGTTCAGCAAGAAGTTTGGGAGCTGCATTTCAAAAAGTTAATTTTTTAAGAGATGTTAAGTCTGATTACGAAAATCTTGGTAGAACCTATTTTCCTGATGTTGATTTATCTAATTTCTCTATTGATGAAAAAATTAAAATAGAACAAGATATTCATCTTGATTTTACAGCCGCACTTATAGGCATTAAAAAGCTTCCTAAGTCATCTAAATTAGGAGTATATGTAGCATACAGATATTATTTATCGCTCTTTAACAAAATTAAATCTATCCCACCGAATGCTATTATGAACACAAGAGTTAGAATTCCTAATTCAAAAAAGATATTCTTAACATTTAGATCAGCTGTAAAGAATCAACTTAATTTGATTTAGTAATGGATAAATATTTATATCTGTTAATTCTAGGGTTTGCTTTTATTGTTCCTATAATATATACTTTCCACAACAAGTTAAAGTTTCATAAAAATTTCTCATCATTTCTTCTAGGGTTTTTATTGATGTTTTTTGTTTTTATTCCTTGGGATATTTGGTTTACTGATTTAGGTGTTTGGGGGTTTAGCGAAAGGTACTTGTCAGGCTTCTCACTTTTTGGTTTGCCAATTGAGGAATATATGTTCTTTTTTATAATTCCATACGTTTGTATTTTTACTTATCACGTTGTTTATACCCTTTCAAAGCCAAGTAAGTTTTCTTCAATTAAGTTGACTTATTTTTTAAGTATTTTATTGTTTGTTTTAGGAGTTGTGTTTTTACAGAAATGGTATACTTCTATTACTTTTATTTCCCTTTCGGTTTTGTTGTTGATTTGCACAAGGTTTGTTAATATGACATTGTTCTACAAGACCTTCATGATTATTTTAATTCCTTTTTGTGTTGTTAATGGGTTGTTAACGGGTTCTTATATAGAAGATCAAGTAGTTTGGTATAACAACGATTATAATCTTGGAATTCGATTAGGTACTATACCAATTGAAGACGTTTTTTATGGAATGGAAATGTTGTTGTTGGTTTCTCTTTTTTATCAATCTAATTTAAGACTTAAGTCTTACAACGAAACGGTGTAAGATTGTAGCTAATGATGCGCCAACTAGTGGAGCAATAATATACACATTTAGCCATCCTAAATTGTTGTATTTGAAAGCAAACTCCTCCCATCCTAAAAAATAACTAACCAATCTTGGTCCAAAATCTCTTGCTGGGTTCATGCAACATTGTGTGTATGGAGCATAAAAGCAAATCAAAACACCAACTAAAATACCAATTAATATGGGTGAATAATTTTGGAGTTTCTTGATGTTTATAATTATTAGAATAATAAAGATCAATAAAAAGCTAGCAGATAATTCAGCAAAAAAAGCTTGTTTGGTACTTGTAATAATTTCTGGGTTTGATGGGTTTGGGAAATACTCTCCAAAAACACTAGCTGTTTCTAAACTGTAAGTGCTAATTTTATGACGTGTTACCAAATACAATGATATTGCTGCCAAAATAGCTCCTATTAATTGAGCAAAAATGTAGGTCAAAAATTGAATGAAATTAATTTCTTTATTTATTAGTGTTGCTATTGAAAAACATGGATTAATATGTGCGCCAGAAAGTTTTTTTGAAGCGTATATGCCTAATGTTACTCCAGCTGTCCAAAACAAAGCTACTTGGTAAAGACTGTTAAGAATTTCAAAATTTATAGCCAGTGAAATTGAGCCACAACCAAATATAATCAGAATAAAAGTTCCAATTATTTCACCACTTAAAATTTTAAAAGTGGTCATTGTGAAAAGTTTTTGATGAGGTATTTTTCACAATAGATTTTTATTTCATTTCTTGTTTTTCTAAAAGCATTTTCGACTTCCTTTTGACTTCCTTTTATTTTTGATGGGTCACTAAAGTTAAAATGAGTAATTGTAGTATTTTCTGGAAAAATTGGACAATTTTGATTGGCATGATCACATACGGTTAGTACATGGGTGATGTTTTCACCAATGAATTCCTCAATAAGATTTGAGGTGTGGTTTGAAATGTTTATTCCATCCTCAAGCATTATGTCACAAGCATTAGGGTTAATTCCATGAGCTTCTATTCCAGCGCTATACACTTCAACATTAAGCTTCATTTTATTAGAAAAAAACTTCAAATAGCCTTCTGCCATTTGGCTTCTACAGCTATTTCCAGTGCAAATAACTATTATTTTATTGTTTTTCATTTGGATTGATTTTGCGAAGTTTAAAATTATTCTTTAAAAATGGTATCTTATTTCTTGTTATTTTTGCAATATTATAAGATGCTCAAGGTAAAAACACCAAATCAATTCGCTTTAATATTCTCAATTATCTCTACGTTAGTTGTGCTTGTGGTTTTGAACTTAGTTTTAAGTTTTCTTGATTTAAGTTTGTCTATAAAGCTACTTTCTTTAATTGGCCTATTTCTTTTGGCTACATCTTACGGAATAGTTTATTTTCTTCTAGAAATTTTCATAAATAGAAAAATAAGGTTGATGTATAGAATGATTCATGATTTTCAAACTACAAAAGCCGATTATGCAATTGATATGAACCAAGATGTGCTTTCAGCAAGTGAAGTTGATGTTATAGATTGGGCCAATAAAAGCCGTGAAGAGTTGGTTAAATTAAAGGAACAGGAGGAGTTTAGAAGAGAATTTATTGGAAATCTAGCTCATGAATTAAAGACGCCTATTTTTAGTATTCAGGGTTATATCCTTACCTTATTAGAAGGTGGGCTAGAAGATAAATCCATTAATGAAAAGTTTTTGCAAAGAGCGCTTAAAGGAGTAGACCGTATGAATTTGATTGTTGGTGATTTAGATATGATAGCAAAATTTGAGTCACAACGAACTGAAATGGTTTTTAACGCTAACGACATAGTTCAAATTTCCAGAGATGTGATGGATGGTTTAGAATTAAGATCTAATGAAAAATCAATTAAATTAAAGTTTGCAAACAATTACAACGATCAAATAATGGTGACCTGTGATTCTGGTAAAATTGGTCAAGTATTGCAAAATTTGATTAGTAATGCCATTCAGTATACTGATGTTGATGGCGAAATTGTAGTAAGGTTTTTATCAATAGGTGAGGCTGTAATGGTTGAAGTAGAAGACAATGGGATTGGAATTAAAGAAGAGCATTTTCCCCGGCTTTTTGAGCGTTTTTATCGGGTTGATAAAAGTAGAGCGCGTCATGAAGGCGGAACTGGATTAGGTTTAGCAATTGCTAAGCACATTGTGGAGGCGCATGGGCACACAATAAGCATTAGAAGTACTGTTGGTCGTGGCTCAATATTTTTCTTTACTTTGTCAAAAGTCTAATTTTCTTTTAACTTTATAGAAAAATTTATACTATGAAAAAATCAATTTCCACTTTATTTACCATTTCATGCCTAATGTTGTTTCTTACTAATTGTAGTAAAAAAGGGTGTACTGATCCTATGAGTTTAGCATACGATGCTGAAGCAAAAAAAGATGATGGTACTTGTACTTATCCTGTTAATGAACAAAAAGCATTGGTTTTTAAAGCAACAGGAACATGGTGTCCTTACTGTGGGAGTTGGGGACAAGAGTTTTCAGATGATTTAGCAACAGATTTTCCAGGTTACGCTGAGGTTGTTGCTCTTCATGCAAACGATGAGTTCTCGGCTGATATTAATAATAATTTATTAAATTATTTAGATCCTAGTGGTTACCCACATTTCTTTGTAGGATCTACCGATATTCCTAATAGTTATAGTTCT
>JAQWRG010000104.1 GCA_029243855.1 Flavobacteriales bacterium
GTATATAGATAGGGGATCGTGCTACAAATTAAACGGGAATGTTGACTTAGCTATTGAGGATTTTAATTATGCAATTAAATTAAATCCAAACGACATTTTAGCGTACAATGAGCGTTCGTTATTATACATTAAAACAGAACAATACGATAAGGCAGAAAAAGATTTTGAAAAAGCAATTAAGTTAAATCCAGAAGATAGAACGGCTTACTACCACAGAGCTAAAATGTATATCAAACAAAGTAATTTTGACGCTGCAGAAAAAGATTATTTAAAAACAATTGAAATGGATGTAAAAGACCCTGAAGGTTTTTACTATCTAGCAATAATGTATGAAACACAGAACAGAAGTTTTGAAGCTGTTGCTAATTATACTTCTGCAATTTCAAAATTAGAAGCTGATTTAGATTATTATATTTCTGATGAAAATGGAGATGCATTACCTTTTTGTGAAGTTTTTGAAAAAAGGGCTAGCTTATATAAAAAAGTAAATGCCGTTGGTTTAATGTGTGAAGACTACCAAAAGGCACTAAAGGTTGCAGATAATAAAGAAGATAAAAAAAGAATAGAGGCCTTAATTAATCTAAATTGTAAGAAATAAATTATTAAGGGTTTAATTCTAATCTTTTTATTTAATATGGAGTAGCACCTCTTGTTATGTTCATGTTCCCAGCAGGGTCATACTGACAAACCCAAACTTCTTCATTACCACATTTTACCATAGCGCAACCAACTCTTTGGGTATTTTGCCAAATAATTTGAGTGTAGTGTCCGCAAGGGTACCAGCCACCATTGCATTTTTTAGTCTTAAAATTAAAATCTTTCTTTTCACTTGCCCATCTATCTACAACACCCTCAGGTGTTTCCTCAAATCCAGAATTCCATGCTATATTTTCTCCATATCCTTCTCTATAATTACTAGGGCTGTGTTTCATAGCACAACCTTTGTTTTTCAGTTGAATTGCCCATTTTTTTGCACTTCTTGCAATTTTATTTGACCATTTTAGTTTAGGTAAATTTAGCTCAGCTCGGTATTTGTTATGCGCTTCAACCATTCCATGCATATTGTTGGGTATTAATTCATCAAGTTCATCTACATTAGGTGACATACCGTATATCATGATTGATGAATCTGGTAAATTAGAGGGTATTGCCTCATCAAGTTCTAAAGGTTCACCAATTAATTGTTTTGATTCTTTATTTGGTTTTTCAGTTGAGCAACATACAAGAAAAATAGAATTCAATAAAATGAAAATGTATTTTTTCATTTAATTAAGTTTTAAAATTATACCAGCGTCAAGAAAACTTTCTTTACCGTTTGGTCCTTTTACTTTGATGTTTGTAAAAGTAATATTTCCTCCTTTGGGTATTTTTTTAATAGCTTGTCGCATTTGGGCAGTTAGTCTATGGCTTTTTGAACTTAACATAACTGGGTTGCCATTTACAATTATATAAAAATTAAAACCAGTTACCGTATAAGGACAATTTATTGGACTGTTACCTAAGCTAGCTTGGATCAAAGAGCCCATTCCTGCCTCAATTTTTTTAATTTTACCACCTGACTTACCAGCAAAATAAGCTGTAGGTTTTGGAAGTGAAAAAACCCTAAATGTTTCATTAGATAGTGGTGTTTTTTTTCCATTTTTATTTGCTATTGCAATAAGTTGAATTTGTGGTTTAAAAGTAGTACCCGAATCTCTTTTAACTTTTACTAAAAAAATATCACCACTTTTTTTAATATCTGCATCTTCGCTATATAATTCAATATTTCTTGAGTTTATTCCATATGAAGATATTTTAATCTTATTTTCCCAACCTAAGTATAAGACCTTCATATCTTCTGCAGAAATTGTTGTTGATGGAGTTGAGAATTTTTCAATCTTATCAAGATCTAAAATTGAACTTCCATATTTTAAGTCAGAAGAGTCATCCTTAATAGGTTTAAATCCAAAGGGTGAATGTATTTCTTCATTTAGGTTGTTGTCAATATCTTGTTTACATGAAATAAATATTAGTAAACTAAATAAAATTTTAAAGTAGTTTTTTGCTTTCATAATTATATTATTTTCTTTTTTTTATATCCTGATTTTGTTTGTTAACATATTTCCAGAGCAACATCCATTTCTCTAAATCTTGCTTTTCTTTACCCCAAGCTGGAGAAAAATCATATCCATTGCTATTAATTTCTACAACATTAAATAATTGATAATTTGTTTGACTAAAACAATTAATACATCCAATTAAAAAAAATATTAGAAAAGCCCTTCTAATTAACTATACTTTAACACCCATTATACAGACATCATCAACTTGCTCTTCATTTCCTTTCCAGTTTTTAAATTCTTTATCTATTGATTGGTATTGATTTTCAATCGGCAGTTTGCTTACTTCAAAAAGGAAGTTTTTGAATCTTTTTGTCATATATTTTTTATTCTTTTCGCCTCCAAATTGATCTTGAAATCCATCTGAATAAAGGTAGATAGTGTCACCTGATTTTAACTTTATTGTATGCTTGGTAAATGGTTTGACTTCACCTGAATACAATGCTATTGGTTGAGAGTCTGCTTTTAGCTCTTTTAATTCTCCATTGCTGATGTGAATTAATGGGTTAAATGCACCTGCATATTCTAAAGTATTTGATTTAGTATCAAGGCTGCATAAAGCCATATGCATACCATCTTTACTTTCATTATCAACACCTTCTTGATTAAGAAGTTTGGTAATTTTATTTCGCATGTTATTTAATATTTCGGAGGGATCCTCAATATTATTTTCAATAATATTTTCATTTAATAAAGAGTTTCCTATCATACTCATTAATGCTCCGGGAACTCCATGACCAGTGCAATCAGAAACGGTAAAGAAAATTTTTCCTTTTTTGGATTTATGTGCCCAATAAAAATCTCCCGACACAATATCTTTGGGTTTATAAAAAACAAAACTAGTAGGAAGTATTTTCTTAATATAGTTGTTAGAAGTCAATAGTGCATCTTGAATTTTTTTTGCATAATTGATGCTATCCTTGATTTCTTTATGTGTTTGATTTAGTTCTTTATGTGACTCATCAAGCTCTATGTGTTGAAGACTTATTGTCTTTTTTTGATTTTTTGTTTTTTGATAATTTACATAAACAATAACTGTAAAAATACTAATCAGTAAAACAGATATTAATAAAGTTAGGTTTATGGCTCTTTCCCTTCTGTTTTCTTCTTTTTGAATTTTTATTTCTGCTTCATGCAATAGAATTTTATTTGCATTTTTTATACTGTCGGCTTGTCTTAATAAATTGTATTTTTCTTCCTGTTTTAGATTGTTTATAATTTCTGTTGCTGACATTGCTGCTAATGAATCTTTTGTGGCTAATAATAATTCATGCATATTAAGTGAATTATCAAAATCTCCAGATTCTTTATAAAATTTATATAAGTTTTCACTGCAATTATTTATGAGAGGCAAAGCATTTATTTTTTGAGCAATTAGCAAAGCTTTTTTACAATAGCTAATTGCTTTTGAATTTCTTTTCATTTCAAAATAGTTGTTGCTTATGTTTTTATATTCTTCTGCTATACCATGCTCATCCTTTAGTGCTTTATAAATGGACAAACTTTTATTGTGAAAATCCAAAGCTTTTTGATATTCTTTTTGTTTGTAATGAATGTCTCCGATATTGCTATATCCAGAACCTATATTTCGTTTTGTTTTTAATTTTATTTCTAAACTTTTATTGTAGTATAATAGAGCTGTTTTGTAGTCTTTATTTATGTTGTGAATACTTGCAATATTATTGAAGCATGATGTTATGCCAATGCTGTCATTAATTTTTTGTTTTATTTTTAAACTTTTATAAAAGTACTCTAAAGCTTTTTTGTTATCTCCTTTTTTACTGTATGTGTTTCCTAGGCCTATTTATGATTTAGAAAGGCTTTTTTGATCGTTATTTTTTGAATTGATTAATTCTGCTTTTAAATAATACTCTAATGCTTTTTTAAAATTTCCATTATCGTAATATATATTAGCATATATGTTATAAGTTTTAGATAATGATTTGCTAAATTTCAATTGTTGAGTTTGATCTAATGTGTCTTTTAGATTTTCTAAACATATTGCTTCAATTTTATTGTTTATAATAAAATCTAATTCACGATTTTCATGATAAATTAAATCATCAAACTCTTGTAATTGTTTAATTAGTAAAGTGTCGTTTGTCGATGTATCAATAACATTGTCAATAGAGTCGCTAATTAATTTGTTGTAGGTTGATTGTTGAGAATTCCCCGTTAATGCTGCTATAACAATAAATAAAGTAAGGACATGAAAATTTAATTTTTTCAAAATAGTATAAGGTTGTATTTAATTATTTTCTAATAACTCTAAATCTTCAGAATCACCAATTTCAATAATTCCTAATGATTTATAAGTTTCTATCAAATCATCCATTTTTAGCTCATTTTCCGTTGGTTTTGTTTCAGTAAAACCTAAAGCAGATTCATCAATTAGTTTTCCATTAGAAAATTGTGCCTTGAACCATTTTCTTTCATGAGGGTTAAAATAAAAACCTGACCCATCTTCTATTCCGTTTTTCCAAGTACCAGTATAGCTAGCTCCATTTTTGTAATGTTTAAGACCATATCCGTTTATTTTTCCGTTGGTGAATTTCCCTTCAATTCTAGATCCATCACTATTTTTTCTATGACCATATCCATTTTCACAATCTCCATAATAACATGTATATGCTGAGTTAATAGATTTTTTTAATGGGTAAGGAATTATTAGATATATTTCTGCAGCATGTCTTAAAATGTCATCGTATTTAATCCAATTGAAGCCGTTGTCTCCATAACTTCCTCCCCAGCTGTTCATCAACTCAAAAGCTCCACCAAATTTAGTATCGTCATAACCTACAATACACATAGCATGGCCACCATTTAAATTGTCATTAGAAGAAGGGTCCCAAAGACCACTTTCATTAACTTCTTTTAATGAACTGGTTGTTTTCAAACCTATTACTAAAGGAATATTGTCAGCAATTGCTTCTTTAATTGTTTTAATTTTTCCAGCTTCGTTGTCGGAAAACCAACTGTCTGGTGGTACACAGGCAATTTTAATTATATATGGTTTTGCGTAAGCTTTTGATGTTTCATTTATTTTAGTATCACAATTTGTTTTCTCAGGAAGAAGCATCTTTTTGCATCCAAAGTTCATAAGTGTCTTCATAGCATCATTTAATGAAGTGCCACTTAAACAATCGTTTTCTTTATTTTCTGCAATTAAAGAATAGATAAAATTTGGATCAAAAGAATAAAGAAATTTTTCATTTGATGATGTTAACTCAAACATTTTATTGTAAAGTATTGACATAGTTCCATAAGCAGAAGCCCATCCAACACAAGTAAGCCCATCTTGAGAAAGAACTGGCGGGCAAAATTTTCTCATCGAATAATTTTTAGGCAAAGTTCCAGAAAACCCTAAGTCTTCATTTTCCCATTGTTCTGATTCAGAATACCTTTCTTGGTCAAACCTTATCCCTTGTGAAAATATGTTGAGGATTAAAAAAAAATTAAATAGTAATAGAAAGATATGTTTCATGCTTTATGTGTTTAATTAAATAAATTTAAATGAATACCTGTTATGTTACAAGCATTTCATGAAATGATTTAATACTCTTAATGAGAATAAATTTAAAATGTAACCGATTACCTTTTGGTTTAAATAGCATTAATCAACATAAATCTAAAATGATTTGTACCCTTTGTTTTTAATGGGATTATACTATAAACTGATAACCAAAGGCCTATAGAAAATACACTACTTAACTTAAAATCTATAAAAATGAAACATAGTTTTTTCAAAATGCTATTTACGTTAGGTATCGTAGTTTCATCACTTGTGATTTTTTCTCAGGAATCTATTTCTGAAGAGGAAAAAAAAGAGATTCAAAGACATTCTAGGTTTGTTCGTAAAAAGTTCACAAAATATCCAAGTGTTCTTGCCGCAAAGCTTACCAAAGATTTAGATGATGACGCAAGCAAGGTGATTGCCATTACTTATTGGATTACTAAAAACATCAAATACGATTTCTCGGCATATATGTCTAACGCAATGAATCGTCACAGTAGTAGGGAAGTGTTGAGAAGAAAAATTGCTTTATGCGATGAGTATGCTACACTTTTTAACGAAATGTGTGAGTCAGTTGGGATACAAGCTGAAACCATAAATGGTTATGTACACGAATTTGATTTTTTTGCAGGTGATACCTTGTATAGAGCTGAACACGCATGGTCTACAGTAAATGTTGACGACAAGTGGGAGTTGATGGATTTAACATGGGGAGCTGGACATTTAGAACCCAAGAAACAATTGTTTAAAAATTTAATGTGGATTCTTTTTGAAAAGCCTTATGAAGTGGAATGGCATTACGTTCATGCTTACAATCCTGATTGGTTTTATGTTAACCCTAATCAAATGATAACGTCTCATTATCCAATCTTAGATTTTTTTCAGTTTTTAGATAATCCATTGTCTATTGAAAAGTTCAATGATTTTTCATCTAGCCTTTCAAAACCTTTACAATCAACAACTCCAGAATTAAAGGCCTATTTAGGTATGGGCGATCTCAATAAATTGGATTTAGAAATCACGCAAACTCAACGAATTAATCCAAACAACAACAGATTAGTTGGGTTTAATAATTATTTAATATTTAAAGAGCTTCATTTTAACAATTACGATGAAAATGCAAAAGAAATTTTGGCTTCGGAAAAGGTCATAAAAAACATGAAGTCTGTTTACGACAAGGCCAATGAAAATTTATTACAGAGCATAAGAAATAATAACTTAGAATACATGCATTACAAGAGAAGAAGTATTGCATGGAAAGATAGCCTAAATCATTGCAACAATAGCTATATAAAACAAGTAAAGCTTAGAGAAAAGCTCAATAAAAAACAGATAAAATCAATAAAGAAAATTGATAAAAAATCAACAGCTTATGCTAAGTCAACCAACAAGTCAAAAGATAGGTTTAAACGTTTTAAGTTAGATCGAACAAAACGTCCTGATTTTGATAAATCAAAACCGTCTTTAGCTAAAAATTATCTTCTTAAAAAGGATAGTTTGATATGTGACCTTTTCAATTATAGCTATTTAACGGATTCGTTGTTTTCTGAATACGATAAAATTGAACAACGTAGAATGTCTATTTCAGAGGCAACTGTCACTAAAATTCATCAAAAAAATGCACTGTTGATGAAGAAGCATAATTTAAAAAAGATGCGCGATTATGCATTCATTTACTTAGATGAAAATTTAGTTGATAAGCCTTGGTTTCCTATAAATTTTTCAGCTGCTAACAATAAGAACTTAAACGATTTGGATGTGTTGCTTAAAGATTTAACTCAATTTCTTCCTCTTTTAAAATCAAGTGTAAAATCGGATTACAACAATACTAAATACGCCTTAAAGGCAATTAAATCTGCCAAAAAGAATTCTTTTAAAAATTTAAATGAAAAACAACAGGCCGATGAAATAATAGACGATTATAAAAATAGAATGAAAGAATATGCTGATGCCTACAGCGATTATTCTCAGGTAAGCGCTAAGGTTTCTTTATTGTTGAAATACAGTCAAAAAAAATTAAAAGGAACCTACAAGTCATTAAAAAAGGACATGGCCCTTGAAAAACAACGCCATAAAAATTACATGGCTTATAGAGAATCTGAAAGATATTCAGAGAACTTTAACATGAAGCTGCTACTTAAAGAGCTAAAAGCTTGGAATGAAAATTTCAAAGAAGAAGAGCCAGTGGTTGGATTTCCGGCAAGCCAAATTAATCAAATTGTTAAAATCAATAATGATGAAGAAGTTGAGAAATTATTTTTTACCCTAAATACCAACGCTGTTTTGGTGGTTGGTACACATTTGGGCTCTAATGATCGAACTGCGGCTGAAATGGATAAAATTGGAGAATTTCTTAAAAATAAAGGGGTTAGGGTACATAAGTTTTACAACCATCAATCAGATTGGGAATTGATCAAAGAGGCAGCTAAGCATGCT
>JAQWRG010000005.1 GCA_029243855.1 Flavobacteriales bacterium
CTTGTACTACTATCAAGAATAGGCATGATTACCTCAATAGTTTTAGCTGTTTGTTACCCATATAAAAAATCAAATCAAGTAAATACAACCAACAAAACAATTGGCATATACATTGATAATTCATTTAGTATGGATAGGAATGGTCAAGCATCAACATTACTAAACCAAGCTAAAGATGATGCCTATACTATTGTTGATGCCCATGACGAAAACACCAATTTCTTTTTGATGACAAATTCTAAGAATTTTGGTTCAACAAATAAATTAACAAAGCAACAAACCATTGATTTAGTTTCTAAAATTCAACCAACAAAAGATTTATTAAACTACAACAACGTTATCCTAAGACAAACCGAACAAATAAAATCAAATGCTGATCTTTATTGGTTTACAGATTTACAAAAGACAAATTCATTTAATAAAATTAACATAATCGATTCACTAACAAAAGTGAACATTATAAGCTATGAAGGGTTGAATAACAACAATTTATCTATTGACTCAATTTGGTTTGAAGATAAGAATAGAAAAATTAATCAAAATGAAGAATTAAATATTTCCGTTACCAATAATGCTCAAGAAAACTTTGACTTCAAAACAGTATTAAACATCAATAAAAACGAACTTGAGAATCAAAGAGTTTTTAATATAAATGCTCAAGAAAATAAAATAGTAAAACTAAATTTTAAAGTAAAAAAACATGGATTAAAATCATGTAAACTAAAATTAGAGGACTACCCTTCTCCAGATCACTTATTTGACGATGAATATTATTTTACTTATCGAATCAAAAAGGAATTTAAATTATTACATGCATACAATACCAAAGAAAATTCCTTTTCCAAAATCAACTCATTATTTGGAACTGTTGAAAACACATTATTAAAATCAATTGATATTAACGACAAACTTATCTCTAATTACAGTGATTATGACATATTAATATTGGATGGGATTCCTCAAATCAACAATGAAATCAACAATGTAATTTCTACTTTTTTAACTGCTAAAAAAACAGTTGTTTTAATTCCTTCAATAAATAAATTAGATATAGAATCTTTCAATAAAAATCTTTCTTATTTAAATATCAACATAGTGGCTATAGACTCCAATAAACAAACGCTAAACCAAATAGATAAAAAGAATAAATTCTTTAAAGATGTTTTTGAAGCCACCAATTCTAACTTACAACTGCCCTTCTTTAAAAATCATTACAACATAAAAAAATCCGCTAATCATCAAACCCTATTAAGTTTTGAAAATGGTAATCCTTTATTTATTTCTAAGAATTATAAACAAGGAGATTTTTACTTTTTCTCAGGAAATATTTCTACATCCAATTCTGATTTAACAGAGCATTCTTTATTTGTACCTTTATTTTTAAGAATGTTTGAGGAAGCTAATAGTTTTCAAACACTTTCTTATAGTACTGACGAAAACATTTCAATTGAATCAAACATTGAAAACTCAGATTATGAAAAAATCAATATAATAGCTGAAAACAATCCAACTATAAACACAGTCCCATCATTTAATAAATTTAATGGCAAAAGTTATTATGTTATTAATAACAACTTACTTGATGCTGGAAATTTCATTGTTTTATCAGAAAATGACACCATTGATGGTTTTTCATTAAATTACAACAGAATGGAATCAAAAATGGATTTTTATTCTATTGATGAAATTAATCAAGAAATATTTAATGCTAACCTTGAAAATCAAATTATAATACATGATGATAATGATAATAGAATAAGTAACTTAATACGTTCTAAAATTTCAGGTGAATTTTACTGGAAATATTTTATAATATTAGCACTACTATTCATAATTTTGGAAATAACTATTATTCGATTAACAAATAAATAATGAGCAATAAAATCCTTTTAAAACAAGTCTGCATAATAGATCCTAATTCATCACACAATGGGAAAAACATGGATATTTTACTTGAAGATGGCTTCATTAAAAAAATAAACAAATCCATACCAACAGAAAAAAATACAAAAGTTGTTGATGAAAAGGGGTTACATGTTAGTCCAGGGTTATTTGATTTCTCTGTTGATTTTGGAGAACCTGGAGATGAACATAGAGAAACTCTTGAAACCGGTTGTGAAGCAGCTATTTATGGTGGCTTTACTGGTTTTGGTCTAAATCCAACAACTACACCGCCTAGAGATAATAAAAGTGCCATTTCATTTTGTAAAAACTTCACAAATAATCTTCCAATAGAAGCTTTTCCATACGGATGTGTTTCAAAAGACATGAATGGGGAACAACTTGCTGAAATGTATGATATGACAAAAGCAGGAGCAGTTGCTTTCACTGACTTTAATAAACCAATTAGACAATCTGGCTTATTATCAAGAGCTTTATTGTATGCTAAAAACTTTGATGGTCTTGTGATAAGCTTCCCTCACGATCCAACAATTGCTCCTAAGGGACAAATGAACGAAGGAATCAATTCTACTCAAATGGGTGTTGATGGAATCCCAGTTTTATCCGAAAAAACTTTTTTAAATAGAGACCTTTACATTAATGAATATAATGAGAGCAGAATTCATTTCAATATAATTTCTGCAGCATCCTCTGTTGAGGGCGTATCAAAAGCAAAAAAAGCAAATCAAGATGTAAGCTGTGGTACTTCTATATATCACTTGTTATTTGACGATTCCATGTTGCTTGACTTTAACAGTAATTTTAAATTTCTTCCCCCTTTAAGAACTTCGTCTGACAGAAATGCTCTTTTAGAAGGACTAAAAAACGGGACAATAGATTTGATAACTTCAAATCATCAACCAAATGATATTGAATCAACTCAAGTTGAATTCACACAGGCCTCATTTGGTGCAATTGGAACACAAATTGCATTTCCTTTAGCTTTAACTCACTTAAAAGAGTTTATTGGAATTGAAGGAATTATTTCTAAAATGTCTATCAATCCTAGAAGCATACTTCACTTAGACATACCAATGATTGAAGAAAATCACAAAGTAAACATCACCATGTATAACCCATTAGAAAAATGGACATTTTCTAAAAAAGACAACAAATCAATAAGTAAAAACACTCCTTTATTTGATACAGAACTGGAAGGAAAAGTCTTTGGAACTATTTTAGAGAATCAAATACATCTTAATTCTTAAAGTAATTAGGATTCTTTTCAAAAAATAATACTTTTGCAGTGGGCAAGTCTCATACGACCAGCTCCTGCTGAATCCCCCAGGATGGGAACATAGCAAGGGTAAGCGGTTGTAGCGGTGCGATATGAGTAGCTTGCCCATTTTTTGTATCTTATAGGTTGTGAAACAACTTGTTAAAATAAACGACCTAACCAACTCCACTCACCAAAAACAATGTTTAATAATCTCTAAATCAATTTTTGGAGATCTATATCACGACATTTCCTTCTTTGAACCTAAAAAGAACATCATATCTTTAGTTGCTTTAAAAAACGAAATGGCAGTTGGTTTCTTAATTGCTCATTTTATTAATACCAAAAAAATAAAATTAGATTGTGTAGGTGTATCCAAAAAATTTCAAAAGCAAAAGGTTGGAACTCAATTGATGTATTATTTCATCAAAAATAAACTGTCTGATTCCGTCAAGATAGTAGCACATGCATGGAAAAACAAAGACGGGATCAATGCCCAAAATCTAAACATTAAATTTGGACTTAAACCGATACTTAATTTAGGCAAAATATGGGTTAATGAATGTAATAAATCCTTTAAATGCCCCTACTACAAAGGAAGGTGCACTTGTGAAAGTATTGAGTTTAGTAGTTAATTGTTAGCAATTACTACAAAATATATTTTGGCCGTTTTTATATATCATTACATTTGTAAAAAACTTAAAAAAAACTATGAAATTCTTTATCGATACAGCAAATTTAGACATGATTAAAGATGCTGAAAACTTAGGTATATTAGATGGTGTAACTACTAACCCATCATTGATGGCAAAAGAAGGTATATCAGGAAAAGAAAACATCATTAACCATTACAAATCAATTTGTGAAATAGTAGATGGTGATGTTAGTGCTGAAGTTATTTCAACTGACTATGAAGGAATGATTAAAGAAGGCGAAGAATTGGCGAAGCTTCACAAGAATATCGTAGTTAAAGTTCCAATGATTAAAGAAGGTGTCAAAGCAATAAAATATTTTTCTAATAAAGGAATTAAAACCAACTGTACTTTAATATTTTCAGCTGGACAAGCTTTATTAGCTGCCAAAGCCGGAGCTACTTACGTATCTCCTTTTATAGGCAGATTAGATGACGTAAGTACTGACGGCATGGATTTAATTGCTCAAATCAGATTAATTTTTGACAACTACGCATTTGATACAGAAATTCTTGCAGCTTCTGTTAGACACCCAATACACATCATTCAATGTGCTGAAATTGGAGCAGATGTTATGACGGGTCCATTAAGCGCCATAACTGCTTTATTAAATCACCCATTGACTGATATTGGACTTGAAAAGTTCTTAGCAGATTACAATAAAGCAAACGGCTAAACCATATAATGCTTATAGAGTTAGTTCAAAGCAATCCAGATCAAAGACAAATTGATGAAATTGTTAATTTGCTAAATTCTGGAGGTGTAATTGTTGTTCCTACAGACACTATTTATGCATTTGCTGCAAGTCTTAAAAGTAAAAAGGGATTAAATAAACTGGCGAAATTTAAAAATGTAAAACTTAATCAATCTGAGTTTTCATTGATTTGTGACGATTTAAGTGAAATTGCTTCTTACACCAAACCAATGGAAAGAAGTGTTTTTAAATTACTTAAAAAAACACTCCCTGGGCCGTTTACCTATATTTTAGAAGCAAGCAATTATGTAGCAAAGCTGTTTGGCACCAATAAAAAAGAGGTTGGTATTAGAGTTCCAAATCACAACATTACTCACCAAATTGTTAAATCTCTTCAACACCCATTGGTAAGTTCATCAGTTCATGATGAAGATGAAATCATTAAATACACTACCGATCCTAAAACAATATTTGAAAAACATGAAAATGAGGTTGATGCAGTAATTGATTGTGGATATGGTAAAAATGTTGCTTCAACTGTTGTTGACTGTAGAGGTGGTGAAGTCAAAATTTTAAGACAAGGAGCTGGAAATCTCCCCATTTAAACTACACTTATTCAATAGTATTGTTTGATAACTTACTCTTACTGCTCTCTTTTGATATTCAAAAATTCATGTATTTAGTATAAAAAATACGCTGTGGTTTTAAATTACATATGGATTAGTTTTTTCATCATTGCCTTTATAGTTGCACTATATAAAACGGTTTTCAATCAAAATCCTGATGTTTTTTCTGAAATGATAAGTAGTACGTTTGACATGGCTGATGTTTCTTTTGAAATAGCAATTGGCCTTACTGGAATACTATGTCTGTGGCTTGGAATTATGAATATTGGCGAAAAAGGAGGAGCTGTTCAGTTATTATCAAGATTGGTTGGTCCTTTTTTTAATAAGCTATTCCCTGATATCCCAGCTAATCACCCTGCTAGAGGTTCTATGATGATGAACTTTAGTGCAAATATGCTTGGTCTTGACAATGCCGCTACACCGATGGGGCTTAAAGCTATGAATGAACTTCAAGAGCTAAATGAAAAAAAGGATACGGCAAGCAATTCAATGATTATGTTTTTAGTTTTGAATACCTCTGGTCTTACACTAATTCCTATAACAGTAATGAATTATAGAGATCAATTTGGAGCTGAAAACCCTGCAGATATATTTATACCTATACTACTTGCAACTTTTTTTGCATCTATTGTAGGTCTAATAACTGTTGCTATATATCAAAAAATAAATATTTTCAATAAAGTAATTTTAGCCTATTTAGGAGGCATTTGCCTCATAATAGCATCAGCTATTTATTATTTCAGTCAATTAACACCAAAGGAATTAGAAGTTCAATCCTCATTATTAAGTAGTATTATTTTATATGGAATCATATGTCTTTTTATATTACTTGCAGTAAGAAAAAAAATAAATGTATATGAAGCTTTTATAGAAGGTGCAAAAGACGGATTTAACATTGCCATTAAAATAATACCTTACTTAGTTGCTATCATTGTATCAATTGGAGTATTTCGAGCTTCTGGAGCAATGGAACTATTCATTGGAGCAATAGCTTCTTTTTTTAGTTTATTTACTGAAAACACAGAATTTGTAGATGCCTTACCTACTGCTTTCATGAAACCTTTAAGTGGTTCTGGAGCTAGAGGATTAATGTTGGACTCTTTTCAGCATTTTGGCGTAGATAGTTTTGTTGGGAAGCTAACTTCTACCCTTCAAGGGGCTACAGATACTACATTTTATATTATAGCCGTTTATTTTGGTGCTGTAAGTATTAGAAAAACAAGGTATGCTATTACAGCTGGTTTGATTGCCGATTTAGCTGGAATTATAGCTGCTATTTTTATTGCTTATTTGTTTTTTGGTTCTACCACAAATAAAATTAATAACGATCAAGTAATAGCAAAATTTGCTTATTCAACAACATCAAATAACATGAATGACTGTTCCGAAATACTAAGCGAATCAATATGTATGTATGATTTACAAATGGATACTATTACTTTAATTAAATCTGATTTTATTGACAAATTCCCATTACAAAATAACTTAAAACTAAAATCATATTCAGAAATTAAACAGGATATTGAAGTTACAAAAGAACGAATATACCTACTAAAGTTTACTAACAAACAGAATGCTAATAATTACAAAATCCATATTAAAAATGGTGAAATTACAATTGTTGAATATTTAGGTTTTTTCAAACGAAAAACAAACTATATTAACGATAATATTAACTTATGAACATTCTTAACCTTTAGTGCTAATTCTTCCAAAGAACCATTATTAGAGATTGTATAATCTGAAAATTTTTGTTTTTCTGTTTCAGAAAGTTGATTCTCAATTCTTTCAACAACATCTTTTTTCAACACACCATCTCTAGCTATAACTCTTTTAATTCTCTTTTCAAGTTCAGCTTGTACGAGTAATATGCTATCAACTTGCTTGTAAGCACCACTTTCTATTAAAATAGCTGCTTCTTTAACAACATAGGGAGCTATTGAATTATTAATAACCCAATCTTCAAAATCTATCTTTACATAAGGATGAACAATTGTGTTAATTGTTTTTAATTTTTTAGGATTTTGGAAAACTATGCCAGATAAATATGATTTATCAATAGATCCATCTACATAGGTTTTGGAGCCAAATGCATCAATCAATTCACTTTTAAGTGAACTGTTGTTGTTCATTAGCCACCTGGCTTTTAAATCAGAATTGTAAACTGGAATACTCAGTTGAATAAAAAGGTCTGCAACTACTGATTTACCAGTACCAATTCCACCTGTTAACCCAACTATATGCATCAAAAATTATTTTGTTCCTTCTTCTACTAATTTAGTGGAAGCATCTAAAGAAACAGAGCTTTTATCCAATTTAATTTTAGTTGAAGCATCAATTTGAAGAATTACGGTTGTTTCCTTAACCTCTACAACTTTACCATGTATTCCGCCTGTAGTAATAACTTGGTCTCCTTTTTTTAATCCGTCTCTCATAGCTGCAATTTGTTTTCTCTTTTTATTTTGAGGACGAATCATAAAAAAATAAAAGATGGCAAAAATGGCAACAATAAAAATAAATTGTGAATAATCTGGTCCTTCCTGAGCTGCTTTTAATAACATAGTTTTGATTTGAGTTTATTATTTAGTAATTAATGTAATTGTAAAAATCATATTCCAGAAACATAACCTTGTAGATAAAGTTTTGTAGTAGCTGGTTTAGTATTGGCTAAAATTGAAATGTATTTTTTTGTGAATCCAGATTTTTTTGAGGTAAACTCAATAGGTATTTCACCAGTTTCTCCTTCTAGAATTGGCTCTTTAGGCCACTCTTTAAGAACAGTACAACCACAAGCGGCTTTGACAGAGTGAATCAATAAAGGAGAAGGGCCTAAGTTTTCAAATTTAAAAGTATAACCAACTGTAGCTCCAAGTGCAATGGTATCAAATTCAAAAACATCAACATCAAACTTCATTGACGGTGGATTTTCAGGTGCAATAATATCTGCAGTTATGGGTCTGTCGTCTAGTTTATCAGTAATACAGGAAGACAAAGCAACGCTAAAAATTAATAAAAAGTAAATTGTTTTTTTCATCATTTATTCAATTAATCCTCTACCCACCTTAACAATAGAACCTTCCTTTTTAAGATCAGCAAATAACTTATCTAAAACACCATTAATAAAGCCGTTGCTTTTTGGAGTACTATAAAATTTAGAAATTTCTATGTATTCATTTAGTGTCACTTTTAATGGAATAGAGGAAAATTCCTTAGCTTCTGTTATAGCCAAGTTCATTAACAATAAGTCCATTTTTGCTAAGCGGTCGCTTTCCCAATTTTTAGTGTATTTTTCTAATAATTTATCATTTTCTTCCTTTTGAAGAATGGCCTTTCTAAACAATTCAATGGTATAATCTTGCTCATCGTCTTTCCAAAGCGATAAAACAAAATCATCTTTTTCAAATTCAATAGATTTAAATGTTTTAATTACCATCGATGCTATATGGTCTAAATCATCGTGCCAATAAATACTTTTTTCTTCGAAAAAATGATGCAATAAATCATGATTGCACACTTCATTTTTAAATAAGTTGCAAAGCTGTAATTTATTGGATTTAAAATCTTGGTTGTTGTCAGATAAAATTTCTTTGAAAATTTCAGATTCAAGTATCGATTTATATATTTTCTTAATTAAATCTTGCTCCACATCACCAATCCATGAGATTTTAGAATCTTTGGCAATACTTTTAAGTTGAGTTGATTCCTCTAAAGCTAAAATCAACTTGTTGTTTACAAAATTTAAATTGAGTAAATCTGTATTGTTTTCTAAAAATTTTGAACGTTTGGCTTCTTCTATTTTAATGGATGCATGTCGCTTAAGTTCAGAAAAAATAAGGAGTAAATATAAATACATGTCATACATCTTATTGATGCTATGATAAAGTTCTTTTTCACCTGCAGGATAGCTTTGATTATCTGATTGATAATAAGCATAAAAAGCTTGAAGTATTTTAATTCTTAGGTGCCTTCTATTTAACATGCTCTTAATTTATTTAGATGACTCCTTTTTTAATCTTTCTTCAGCTTTTTGATTTGCAGCAAGAAATGTCGGAATGTTGTTGTTTTTTGAATGATTGATTATCTCAGCGGTTGTTTGATAAATATTTTCGGCCATTTGCATTACTTTTTCATTTGAAAAATCATGTAATTCAGCATAGCAATTCATAACACCTCCTGCATTAATTAAATAATCTGGTGCATAAAGAACACCTTTATTCATTAAAACAGAACCGTGAATGTTTTCATTTTCGAGTTGATTATTGGCAGCACCTGCAATTATTGAGCAATTCATTCTTGGTATAGTGCTGTCATTAACCGTAGCACCTAGAGCACAAGGTGCATAAATATCCATATCAACATCATATATTTCATCTGGATTTACAATGTTACAATTGAACCTTTTGGAGACTTTACTTAATAAAGAATCATTAATGTCTGTTAGAGTAATGTTTGCACCCTCTTTATGAAGATATTCAACCAGATATTCTCCTACGTGGCCTACTCCTTGAACAGCGATTTTTTTACCCTGTAATGAATCGTTACCAAATTGACTTTTAGCAGCAGCTTTCATCCCCATGTAAACACCAAATGCAGTAACTGGTGATGGATCACCTTTTTTACCCGGCAACCCTGTTACATGTTTGGTTTGCTTTGCGACATGAATCATATCGTCAGGCGAAATACCTACATCTTCAGATGTAATGTAATCGCCATTTAAACTTTCAATAAAATCACCAAAAGCTCGAAACAAATTGGCCGACTTCTGTGTTTTAGAATCACCAATAATTACAGCCTTACCTCCTCCAAGATTTAGACCAGAAATGGCATTTTTATAAGACATGCCCCTGGATAATCTAAGTACATCTTTTAAAGCATCCATATCGCTAGCATACTTCCACATTCTAGTTCCTCCAAGTGCAGGACCACATGTAGTACTATGAATTGCAATAATTGCTTTTAAACCAGAATCTTTATCCTGGCAAATCAAAACTTTTTCATGATTCATTCCAAATAAATCAGTGAGTTGATTAGCGGATGAATTTTTAATTAAATCTGATTGTTTGTCCATAATTTTCAAAGATCGTTCAAACGTATGCAAAAATAATATAATGTGTTTACAAAACATCAAATAAAAACAAATTGTGAAGATTATGTATATATATTTGGATGAAGAATGAAATCGTTATTTTATTTAAATAAATACTTAGTTAAATACAAGTACTATATTTTACTAGGGCTAATATTTATAATATGTTCTAACTTCTTTGGTGTTTACATGCCTAAAATCATTGATCAAGCGGCTGACAACCTTACTAGTTTTGCTGAAAAGCAGAATATAATTGACTCTGATGATAAATCTGAAATTTGGTCATTGGGTATCTCATTAGCTCTCACTTTTATGGGATTTGCTCTTTTAAAAGGCATCTTTTTATTTTTTACCCGACAAACAATCATTGTCATGTCAAGACTAATTGAATTTGATTTGAAAAATGAAATTTTTGCTAAATACCAGTCTTTAAATATTTCTTTTTACAAACAAAACAAAACAGGTGACTTGATGAATCGAATTAGTGAAGATGTTTAAAAAGTTAGAATGTATTTAGGTCCAGCAATTATGTATACATTAAATGTATTGGTTCTTTTTATAATGGTTGTTTCTTTCATGCTCCATAAAAATGTTGAATTAACCATCTACGTTTTAATGCCATTACCCATTTTATCAATAATTATATACAAAGTCAGCTCTACAATTAATAAAAAAAGTGAGATCACTCAAAAACAACAATCCAAAATTTCCTCATTTGTACAAGAAGCATTTTCAGGAATTAGGGTTTTAAAAGCATACAATAGATTCAACCACTTTACAGATAAATATGCAGAAGAAACGGAAAATTATAAACGAGCATCTTTAAGTCTTGCTTTAGTAAATGCTATGTTTTTGCCTGCAATAATTTTACTAATTGGAATTAGTACGATAACAACCATTTATGTTGGAGGTTTAAAAACAATCAACAATGAATTAGATTATGGAGACATAGTACAATTCATTTTTTACATCAACATGCTTACTTGGCCGTTTGCTTCAGTTGGTTGGGTAAGTTCATTAATACAACGGGCTGCAGCATCACAAAAAAGAATCAATGAGTTTTTAGTTTTAGAAGACAAAATCATTGACACAGGTGAAAAATCAATAAATCAAATAAACTCCATTACCTTTAAAAACGTCAATTTTAAGTACAATATAAAAGAACCAAAAAATACTTTATCTAACATTAACTTTCATCTTGACGCAGGTCAAAGTTTGGGTATAATTGGTAAGACAGGGTCAGGCAAATCAACAATTGCACAATTGATTTCAAGGCTTTATGATTTCCAAGAAGGTCAAATATTGATAAACAATACTTCAATAAAAGACTATAAATTGAATGATTATCGAAAGAAAATTGGATATATTCCTCAGGATGTGTTTTTATTTTCGGACACTGTTTTGAACAACATAGCTTTTGGACTTCAAGAGAGTGAATTTTCTAAAGAACAAATAGAAAGCGTAGCAAAAAAATCTGGGATATTTAAAGAAATAAACAAGCTCTCTAACAAGTTTGAAACAAAAATTGGTGAAAGAGGCGTTACCTTATCTGGAGGTCAAAAACAAAGAGTTTCCATTGCAAGAGCTCTGATACGAAATCCTGAATTGCTTCTATTTGACGATTGCTTATCAGCTGTTGACACCGAAACTTCAAATAAAATTTTAAAAACACTTCAAACCAAAAATAGCAAGCAAATTTCAATTCATATTAGCCACAGAGTTAATGCTGTTATTCACTGTAATCATATTTTAGTTCTAAAAGATGGGGAAATAATTGAAGAAGGAAATCACAATTCATTGATATCAAAAAATGGATTTTATCAGCGAATTTTTAAAAAACAACAATTAGAAGATTATTAATACAAAAAAATTTGTAGTCGTAATTAAGAGTTGATTATATTGCAAGAAATTAAATACATTACAAGCTATTTTTAAATCATGGAAAATCACAATGAAAATGATAATTACAGAAATGAGATTTACTCTAAATCTGTAAGAGCGGGAAAGAGAACCTATTTTTTTGATGTAAAGTCTACAAGAGGTGGTGACCACTACTTAACTCTTACTGAAAGCAAAAAGAAATTTGATCAAGAGGGTAATTTTCATTTTGAAAAACACAAAATTTTCCTCTATAAAGAAGATTTTGAAAAATTCTCTGATGGCTTAAATGACGTCCTATCTAAAATAGCTGAATTGAATGAAGGGTCAGTTATTGAAGAAAATCAAAGCCCGTCAGAAACTAACTCTTCGGATTCTTCAATTGAAAACATCGAATTTGAAGACCTAGATTAAATCATTTCTAGATTTTTTAACTTATATCTTTTCAACACTCCTACTTTTAGCATCTATTTTCATAAGTATCTGCCAATCAATATTTTGAAAAAAAAATAAACTGATTTTTTAATGCATTTTGTTGAAAAATCACCTTTTAAAAGTCAATAAACACAGCTTTGTTTAAAAGTGTAAATAGTCATCAATTCTTATGACCAGTTATCTTGTATTTTTGATATATAGATTAAACAAATTATGATTGACATAACTTATTACGGACATGCATGCTTTAACGCCAATATTAACGGTGTTAACTTATTGTTTGATCCATTTATAAGTCCTAATCCATTAGCTAAAAATATAAACATCGACTCTATTGAAGCCGATTATATATTGATTACACATGGGCATGAAGATCATATTGCTGATCTTGAAACAATAGCAAAAAAAACCAACGCAAAAATTATTTCCAATTTTGAGATTACTAGTTGGGTAACTAAAAAATTCAACATTGACAATTGTCACCCAATGAATCATGGTGGTAATTGGGAATTTGATTTTGGAAAAGTAAAATACGTAAATGCTGTACATAGTAGTGTACTCCCAGACGGCACATATGGTGGTAATCCTGGAGGATTTGTAATTACATCCAATTGTGGTAATTTTTACTATGCTGGAGACACAGCGCTTCATATGGATATGAAATTAATCCCTTTAGACTTAAATATTGATTTCGCCTTGCTTCCTATTGGAGATAACTTTACTATGGGGATAAATGACGCTGTCCATGCTGCTAAATTTGTAGAAACAAACAAAGTCATAGGATTACATTACGATACTTTTGGTTTTATAGAAATAGATCACAATCAAGCAATGAATACATTCAATAAAAATAACCTTCAACTGCATTTACTTGATGTTGGAAAAAAAATAGAGATATAAATGGGGAAAATTATTACAATAGCAAATCAAAAAGGTGGTGTAGGTAAAACCACAACTGCAATTAATTTAGCTGCTTGTTTAGGAGTATTGGATAAAAAAGTACTTTTAATTGATGCTGACCCACAAGCCAACTCAACTTCAGGCGTAGGTTTTGAACCAAGAGAAATCAAAAGTGGAATATACGATTGTATAATTAATGCTACCCCTCCACAAGAAATCATTTTAGAAACCAACAGCCCTAACTTAAGTTTACTTCCTTCTCATATTGATTTGGTGGGAGCCGAAATTGAAATGATTCATTTAGAGAAAAGAGAACACATTGTAAAAGAATTTATTTCTTCCATCAAAGATGATTATGACTACATAATAATTGATTGTTCACCATCATTAGGCTTAATAACATTGAATGCCTTAACTGCTTCAGATAGCGTCATAATTCCAGTTCAATGTGAATATTTCGCTTTAGAAGGACTTGGTAAATTATTAAATACCATTAAAATTGTTCAAAATAGACTTAACAAAGATCTGGACATTGAAGGTATATTATTAACCATGTACGACACCAGACTTCGCCTATCAAACCAAGTAGTTGAAGAAGTGAAAATTCACTTTCAACAACTTGTTTTTGACACCATCATTCACAGAAACACTAGATTAGGGGAAGCGCCAAGTCATGGAGAAACAATTATAATGCACGATGTTAGCAGTAAAGGTGCCGTAAATTATTTAAACCTTGCTAAAGAAGTTATTGGTAAAAATAAAGGACAAAACACGACCGTTGAAACAGTTAACAGCAACTCAGAATTAAATGACCAATAAAAAAAATGCATTAGGAAAAGGGCTAAGCGCCTTATTAGAAAACGCTAGTACAGATATTACCAGTTCCTCTAATTCTTCCGACTCAAACTTCTTAGCAGGTTCAATTTCAAGAATTCCCTTGAGTTACATTGAAACAAATCCATTTCAACCAAGAATTGATTTTGAAAAAGAACCTCTTTTAGAATTGACAAATTCGATTAAAGAACACGGTCTTATTCAACCAATAACTGTAAGAAAGCTTGGTAGAGATCAATTTCAAATAATTTCTGAAGAAAGAAGATATCAGGCTTCAAAATTAGCTGCACTAGATGAACTACCATGTTTTATAAGAATTGCTAACGATCAAGACATGCTTGAAATGGCAATTGTTGAAAATGTTCAGAGGAAAGATTTAAATGCCATTGAAATTGGGTTAAGTTTTAAAAGACTTATAGAAGAATGTCATCTAACTCAAGAACAATTAAGCATTAAGATTGGAAAAAATAGGTCTACCATTTCAAATTTTTTAAGATTGTTAAATCTTCCAGTACAAATACAAAAAGCTATTAGAGATCAACAAATAACAACGGGGCACGCTAAAGCACTTTTGTCTCTAAATAGTGAAGAAGAAATGATTAATACCTTCAACATCATTCTTAATGAAAAACTATCTGTCAGAGCATCTGAGAATTTAACATCATCAAAAAAGAAAAAGAACTCAACACCTGTTGCACTATCTAGGTATGAAATGAGGATGCAAAACGACTTATCCTTCCAGTTCAGTTCAACTGTTAAAATTTCTAAATCACCCAAAGGAAATGGCAAAATAGTTATATCTTTCAAAGATGAAGAAGATCTTACTAGGATCTTAGATAGTTTTGAAAAATGAGATTCCTCTCTACCCTTTTTTTAATTGTATTTATTTTTAATTTCCCATTGGCTCAAGATGATGAAAAGGTTGTTAATCCTGCAAAAAAGGCAACAAACTTAGCTTGTATCATACCTGGTTCTGGACATATTTACAACAACAGAAACAAACCTGATAATATACATTCCAGAGTTTGGTGGAAGTTACCAATCATTTATGGCGGTCTAGCTGCAAGTGGTTATTTTACTTATTTCAATCAAAATGAATTTAAATTAATAAGAAACGAAAGACTATCTAGACTTAACAATCCTCCTTCTTACTTATTGCAGTATTCTGATAGCCAATTGAAATATTTGCAAGAAGATTACAGAAGGTTTCGAGACATATCAATCATTTCTTTTTTTGGAGTATACATTCTTCAAGTTATTGATGCAAATGTAGAGGCACATATATTTCAATTTGATACTGACGATAAATTAAGCTTAAATTTCAAACCCAATCTTACTGGTATTAACAATCAAATACCCTATAATGAATTGACATTAAAGTGGAAGTTTTAACATATTTATTGGTTAAATAGTAAACAAAGGATTAGATTTTTTGTTTTTTTGTAGTAGAGCATAATAAAATTCATTGATGGAAGAAAAATATGATCTGTGTGTAATTGGAGCTGGACCCTCTGGATATGCAGCAGCAATGAGAGCTGTTGATTTTGGAAAAACGGTAGTTTTAATTGAAAAAGATAAAGTTGGTGGTGCTGGACTGTATAACGGAGCCTTATCTTCTAAAACCTTATGGGAATTATCACAAAAGATTCGAACAATAAACGAAGGAATTCAATCTGTTGGAAGAAGAAAAGTAGATCTATCTTGGGAAGACGTTCAAAAAACATTGCAAGAATCATTATTTGACAGAAAGTTTCAATTTTCTTGCCACATCAAACTGCTTCAATCTGAAGTTATGCACGACATTTTTAAATACGAAAGAGGATGTGCAAGTTTTATAGACAACCATCGAGTTAAAATCACTAAATCAAACGATAAAGAAAAAACCATTTACGCAGACAACATCATCATAGCAACAGGAAGTAAGCCAAGAAAATTGCCAAACATTAAAGTTGACGAAAAAATAATAATGACAAGCGATGGAGTTGACCACATGAATGATTTTCCAAAAAGTTTGGTAATTGTCGGTGCTGGAGTTATTGGATGTGAATACGCAACTATTTTCTCAAATTTTGGGAAAACAAAGGTTTATTTAATTGACCGATCTGATAGAATCTTACCTTTTGAAGACAACGACATATCCAGCTTAATTAGTAAAAATTTAACAAATAATGGGGTTGTTATTCATAAAATGGCTCAATTAGAAAGGTTAGAACAAAAAGATGGTGAAGTTGAGTACGAACTGTCTTATAAAGATGGTAAAAGAGAAATAATTCGAGTTGAAAAAGCATTACTTTCAGTAGGAAGGCAATTGAATATTGAAAGTCTTAAAATGGAAAATGCCGGAGTTACCCTTAGTAAAAGAGGTGTTCATATTGGAGATGATGATACACAAACAAATGTGCCAAATATTTATGCAGTTGGTGACGCAAGTGGACACATTGCTTTAGTTAATGTTGGTGAATTAGAAGGTAGACATGCGGTAGAACGAATTTTCACGGATAAAAAAACATCTTTAACTTATAAAAATGTTTGTACAATCATGTTTCTTCAACCCGAAGTTGCATCTGTAGGTATGAATGAAAAACAATGCTTAGAAGAAAACATACCCATTAAAGTAGTTAAACTAGATTATTCGTGTATTGCTAGGGCAATAGCTATGAGAAAAACACAAGGTTTTTTTAAAATTATTGTCACCAATGACGATGAAATGAAAATCTTAGGAATGAGAGCTGTTGGAGAACATGCTTCTAGTGCTATACAAGCAGTAGCCTTGCTTATTAAAATGAATAAAAGCATTAAAGAATTGGCAGAGATGGTTCACCCTCACCCCTCAATTATTGAAGGTGTTCAAGAATGTGTAAGAATGTTGCTAAATAAATCTATTTTTAAATCATCTATATTTAAATATAAATTATGGTGTTACAGTTGTGTTGATGGAAAGATTGAACATCTACAAAGACTTTAGACCTAAATACAAATACATTCATAAGCAAATTCTCTACAATTATCCTCGATTGAATAGCTGTTGTCAAAATATTTAATTTTTTCACTAATTTTATTGTAATTTATAGAAAGAACTTAGGTACTTTTATGTCCTCAAAAAATTACAAATAATGAGATTATTAATTATTTTATCGATTGCTTTATTTTTTTCAAGTCAAGAATACTATTCTCAAGGTCAAAACAATAGTTTCTTTAACTACCAAGCAATAGCTCACGATTTACAAGGAAATCCTTTAGATTCTGCTGCTATTCAGGTTAGAATTGTATTAAACAACGATTCAACTCAACCAATTACAAGTCCTGATTTTGAAGAGTTTCATTCTGTTACTACTAATTCATATGGATTATTTTCATTGTTTGTAGGTAGTGAAGACCCACTAAGCTTTAACGACCTTGATTGGCCAAATCAAGATTATTTTTTAAGTGTTTACATTGAAATATCATCCAATATTGGTGAAGAATATATGGGTAGTCAATTGCTAGTGGCTGTTCCCTACTCGCTTCATGCTAATACTGCTGACAATGCAGAAAACTCCAATACGGTAAATAACTTAACCGTTGAAACGGCTGTTCCCCCAAGTGCAGAATTTACAGATAATCAAGATGTTTTTATAGATTACGACTCCACTTATCAATTGATAAGCATTTCCATTTCAAATGGTGATTCAGACTCCATATACCTATCACCTTTCGGGCTAACTGGTGCTCAGGGAACAACAGGAATTCAAGGTGTTACTGGGGCGCAAGGCACAACAGGTATTCAAGGTGTTACTGGTATTCAAGGTGTTACCGGTGCGCAAGGTGTTACTGGTATTCAAGGGGCAACTGGAGCTCAAGGTGTTACTGGTATAACTGGAGCTACTGGTGCAACAGGTATTCAAGGTGTTACTGGTGCTCAAGGTGTTACCGGTGCGCAAGGTGTTACTGGTATTCAAGGGGCAACTGGAGCTCAAGGTGTTACTGGTATAACTGGAGCTACTGGTGCAACAGGTACTCAAGGTGTTACTGGTGCTCAAGGCACAACTGGTATTCAAGGGGTGACTGGTGCTCAAGGTGTTACTGGGGCAACAGGACCAGTAATTCAAGGGAATTCATGGGGAGATATTTTAGTTTGGAATGATATAAGTTCCATTTGGGAACCAGAACCTCTAATGCCAAATTTTCAAGACTTAGAGGTAAATGGAGATTCTCTTTTAATACATGATGGTGACGGGGTATTACTTTCTGAGATAAATTTTGATCAAGACTTATACATTGTTGGCGACTCGCTTTTAATCGATAATGGTGATGGTGTACACCTTTCTGACATAAGTACAGACGAACAAGAACTTAATTTTGATGGTGATACATTGTCTATTGAAAATGGAAATTCTATTAACCTCACAGTCTTTTACGACAATACAGACGAACAAGATTTATCTATAAGTGGGGATTCTCTTGTAATTGAT
>JAQWRG010000035.1 GCA_029243855.1 Flavobacteriales bacterium
TGCAGGGAATAAATTGGTTTGTTCTTTTAATATTATGTAATTGGCTGGTCCAAAATCTAAAAAAGAGATGTCTTGCCAGCTAAGCAATGTGTTTACCCACGCATTTCTTACATCAACAAGTGCTTGTTCTGAAGGTGTTTGGGTAAACGATTCAACTAAACTATCTAATGTAATCACATTAGATTTGTAGTTGTTTATGGATGGAATAATGTAGTTGTCGGCTAAGTTTGTTAAAAGTCCTTGTTTGTCAAAATCTTCATATTCGCAACTATTATCATTTTTTTTTGCAGTTGCATCATAATTAATTGCTGTAGGGTCGGTACAACCTTTTTTTTGACAACTAGTAATTAATAGTATTACCACACTTATTGATAATAAAAATCTTCTTTTAGTATAGAACATAAAGTATGTAATCTTTTAATTAACAAAACACCCAATATTTTATTGGGTGTTTTGTTAATAATGCAAATTTAACATAAAGCTTTAATTATGCCAATACCACATTTGTGGTATTTAAAGCACGTCTTTGTATGCTTCTAAACCAGTAGCTGCTGCAATTTGATCAATTGCATTGTTTATGTCATTAACACTCTGTGTGAAACCAGCAACATTCGGCTCAATTAGATTTACTAGTGTATTAATATCACTAGACGACATGTCTGGCGTGCTACTAATGAACTGAATTCCCATGATGAAAGCTAAAGCTTCAGACATACTGTGATTGATAGCATCTTGGGAAGCATTACCAATTTTAGATTTCACATCGTTAAGGTAGTGAATAGCCATTCCTGCTTGCATTTGCTTAACTTCAGCAACAATAATATCTCTTTGAGCTAATGCATCAGTAGTGTTTCCAGCGCTAAGGGCAGCTCTACCAGTTCTAAATGCAGTTGAGATATCCGTAGCAGAACCTAAGTTATCTTCTAAGTAAGATTTGTTAGCGTATTTACCCCAAAATCTGTCAGTACCATTTGTTGGGTAATCAATAGCATCAGTAAAGTAACCATATGCTTCATCCCAGTGGTGCTCCATTTCAGTGTAATATTTACCAGTAGAAGCGTCAACAGCATCAGTATTGTCGTCACTTTCAAGACCTGCTAAGTAGTTAGAAGTCAATTGGTTTGCAAAACAAGCCCCCATAAGACCTTTTTCGATCATTTGAGTCCATTCTAAACCAGTGGCAGATTGTAAGTAAGATACACTTGTGTCTCCAGGACTTCCAGCGGCAGCAGCATTCATCCACCCTTCGAAAATTGCTTGAACACCAGCGTCATTTAAAGCTGTTTTACTTTTAAGTTGTTTCCCGTTTTCAACTAATGAAGTATCAGACCACCCAGTGTATGAGTTGTCATACATTGAAAGTAAAGTAGCAGCGTCTAAAGAAGCAGGAGTTGCGTTACTTCCGTTAGCTGACTTTAAGTAAGTCACCATTTCTGAAAGCATGTCCATTCTTGCAGTTTGACCACCGTATGAAACTGTACTGTTTCCGTCAGCATCTGTAAATGTGTATGTTGTTGGTACTGTATAAACAGCATATTCACAAGATTCATCGTCTTTTTCAGCAGTACTGTCGTAGTTACTAGCTGCAGGATCTGTACATCCTTTTTTCTTACATCCTAATGCGAATAACATCACAAGTACAGGAAGCATCAATAGGTAATTAGATTTGTTCATTTTTTAATTATTATGGTTTAATAAATTTTTGGCAAACTTAAATTAGACACCTGATTATCACAATACCATATTTATGGTATTTTTATTCATTCTAAATAACAAGCTTTTTATTTTAATACAATTAATCATAGTATTGCACAAATTTTAAAACCTGAAAATTGAATACGTTTATCATTACATTTAGAGAATCTCTTGAAGCATCACTAATCATTGGTATTATATATACCATTCTTCATAGAAAGCAAATGTCTTCTCATATTAAGTTTTTATGGTTTGGTTTGCTTGCTGCTGTTGTATCGTCAGTAGTTTTTGCTTTATTGTTGGATTGGGTTAATAAATCAATAGAAAATGAATCTATTGAAAAGCTAACAGAAGGTCTTTTAATGGTTGTTACCGCAGGTTTTGTTTACTACGTAATTTTTTGGTTATCAAAACACGTTTCTTCTAAGGAAAATATCGAATCAGATACTTTAAAATCTGCTGCTAAAAGAATGGGTGTTTTTTGGATGGTATATTTTACTGTTTTAAGAGAAGGTTTTGAAACAGTAATGTTTCTATTTTCTGGTTCAAAAATGGATGAATCTAATTTTTATCTAAACTTTTTTGCAGGTGTTTTATTGGCATTTGTTATCGGTTACTTGATATTTATTCAGGGTAAAAGACTTAATTTAAGGAAGTTCTTTAAAGTAACATCTTTTTTACTTGTAATATTTGCTTCAGGGATGGTTGCCTATGGTATTCATGAGATAGAAGAATTTTTTGTCAAAGGTGACCATTTAAGTTCTATAGGGATTCAAGATAAAAATGAAATTGGTAGAGTTTGGGATATTCTTCAACCTTCGAAAGAACTTCATGAAGGTGCAAATCCAAGTTTTTACAATGAAGTAAAAGGAAAGTATGTTCATGTGTTACATGATAAAGGTTCAATTGGAGGAGTGTTGAAAGGGTTTACGGGTTATAATTCTAATCCTAATTGGATTGAATTCATAATGTGGATTCTTTCTTTTGGATTTGGTTTTTATCTATGGAGAAAATCATAATTCTTATTTAACCTTAAAGGGAACCAAAACCCATCCAATTATAAGCATTGTCCCTCCTAATGGAGTAATTGGAATCATAAGTTTAACTACACTATTTATTTCTGTATAAAATGTTTTCATTATGGCAATGGTATACAAAGAGCCAGAGAAAAATACGATTCCGATTAGTAGTAAAATACAACAAACTTTTACTTTTTTTACAAAATCAGATTTTTCTAAAAGAACCAAAGCAATTATTCCTAAACTATTTATGATTTGATAAAATATTCCTTTGTTCCATATGTCCATGTAATTAGAGCTAAAGTGCTCTTTTAAGGCATGTGCTCCAAATGCACCTAATACAATAGAAATTGCTATGCTAAAAGCTGCGATTTTAACAAATGATTTATTAGTCATTTTCTTCAATTATTTTTAAAAATAGATTTTTTGATTTTTCAAATTTGAATAGTTCAATTAGTGAATGAAAATTATCTAAGTCATATATTAAATCTGGATACAGTTTTTCACACAATTCGATTCTATGATCTTCATATGGAATAGATTCTAAAAGTATTTTTAAATGCTTGGTTGATAAGCATAAGTTATTTAAAATACTTTCTACAACAATCCAGCCTTTTAAATAATTCATTTTTTTTTCAGAAGAAAATATGTTATCTAAGTCAACTAAAATAGAATCAACATCATTGATGTATCGCTCACAGCCCTTTGGTCCATTATATTTAATCAGATCACTATTTATTAAAGGGATTTTGAGATTGCTTGTTGAATCCAAAACAACTATGCTATCGTAATAGATATAAACTACTTGATTGCTATCCCTTTCAAAATCTTTGATTTTTGATTCTCCATTATATATAAGTTGTGGTATGCTGTCATTAATTATCAATTCAAGATAAATTATGGTTTCCTTTTTTTCAAAAAAAATGGTTTTGTTTATTATTTGCAATGAACTGTCTAATGCAATACTAATTAGATGACTTTCAATTCTTAAATTTTCAATTAATATTTTTTTGGTAAATACGGAACTTATTAATTTTTGATTAACATAAACACTAATATATGAAGAGTCTTTAGTATTAATTATAAGTTGATTGGTTCCATTTTGAGCCCAATGGTTTTTTGTTAAAAAGCTTAAAACAAAAATTAAAATAAGCGTTAATGTTTTGTTCGTTTTTAAACTGTTCATACTATTTAACTAATTTTAATTGAAATTTAGAATAATTTATTTGCTTTGCACTATAAAATTTCTCAATGAAAACAATTTTAGTAATAGGAGCCGGAAGATCAGCCGCTACAATGATTAAATATTTACTTGATAATGCAGAAGGTCAAGATTGGATGGTGCATGTTGTTGATGCCGATATTTCTTCAGCAAAAGAAAAAGTTAATGGACATAAAAGAGGAAAATGTTTTGAATTTGATGCTACAAATAAAGAGAATAGGGTAGTTAAAATTAAAGAAGCTGATTTGGTAATTTCAATGCTTCCTGCTCATTTGCATTTAGAAGTTGTAAAAGATTGTATTGAAAATAAAAAGCATATAATTACCCCGAGTTATATTTCTGAGGAGGTAAAGGCATTAGATAATCAAGCTAAAGAGGCTGGTATTATGGTGCTTAATGAAATGGGACTTGATCCAGGTATTGATCACATGTCAGCTATGAAGGTAATTAATG
>JAQWRG010000044.1 GCA_029243855.1 Flavobacteriales bacterium
CCTAAGAGCGAAAAAAGAAGGCGTTTCTCCTAAAGATATTATCGACACTTATCACAAAACCAATAAAGAGGTTTTTGAGAAATTGGGTGTAAGTTTTGATGTTTACGACAGAACTTCAGAAAGTCATCATCATGAAACAGCTCAAGAATTGTTTTTACAATTGGAAAAAAAAGGAGCTTTTGTTAAGAGAGAATCCGAACAATATTTTGATGAAGAATTCAATCAATTTTTAGCCGATAGATACATTACAGGGCAGTGCCCAAAATGCGATTACGATGGAGCATATGGTGATCAATGTGAAAAATGTGGTAGTGCTTTAAGCCCTAATGAGTTGATCAATCCTGTTTCTACCTTAAGCAATAAAATCCCAGTCCTTAAAAAGACATCGCACTGGTATTTACCCTTAAATAGACATGAAGGGTGGCTAAAAGATTGGATGGAAAAAGGAATATTTAATGGCGAACAAGTGCACAATCCTAAAGATTGGAAAAATCAAGTAATTGGACAATGCATGAGCTGGATCAATGCAGGTTTGCAACCAAGAGCCATTACAAGAGATTTAGATTGGGGCGTAAAAGTTCCTTTGAGTGATGGAGAAGGAAAAGTGTTGTATGTATGGTTTGATGCACCCATTGGATACATTTCAGCTACTAAGAAATGGGCAGATGAAAATGATAAAAATTGGGAAGATTATTGGAAAAAAAATGACACCAATTTGGTGCACTTTTTAGCCAAAGACAACATCGTTTTTCACACCATAATATTCCCTGCTATACTTGCTGAATTGGGCGACTACATATTGCCAACCAATGTGCCAGCTAATGAGTTTTTAAATTTAGAAGGTCAAAAATTAAGTACTTCCAGAAATTGGGCAGTTTGGGGAAAAGACTTCATAGCTGACTTCCCTGGCCAAGAAGATGTGCTAAGATATGTACTTAGCTCTATTGCTCCAGAAAACAAAGACAGCGACTTTTCTTGGAAAGATTTTCAAGCAAGAAACAACAATGAATTGGGGGCGATTTTTGGAAATTTTGTAAACAGAACTTTAGTGCTTACTCAAAAGTATTACAATGGAATAGTTCCTGAAAGAAAAGAGTTAGAGGCTATTGATCAAGAAGTACTGAAATCTATTGCTGAAGCACCAAGTAAAATTGAAAAGGCTATCCGTTCTTTTAGATTTAGAGATGCACAAGCAGAAGCCATGAAGTTGGCAAGAGTTGGGAATAAATATTTAGCCGATACCGAACCTTGGAAAGAAATAAAAACCAATCCTGAAAGAGTCAAAACCATTCTTAACATTTCACTTCAAATTACCGCAAACCTTGCCGTTCTTTTTGAGCCATTTATGCCTCATAAAGCTTCTGATTTAGCTAAAATGCTAAACTTAAATTTGCCAAAATGGACTGAAGCTGGGAGTAATTCACTAATTCCTTCAAACCACACCATAAACAAGCCTGAAATTTTATTTGCAAAAATTGAAGATGCACAAATTGATGCGCAAATTGAAAAGCTTAAAAAGACTACGCAAAACACTTCTAAATTCCCTCCAATGAAAGACGAAATATCATTTGACGATTTTACAAAACTTGACATAAGAGTAGGCACCATAACCGCTGCTGAAAAAGTAAAAAAAGCAGATAAACTGTTGAAGCTTACTGTTGATACTGGAATTGATACTAGAACAGTAGTTTCAGGTATTGCTGCACATTACAATGCTGAAGATGTCGTTGGTCAAAAAGTGAGCATTTTACTCAATTTGGCTCCAAGAAAAATAAGAGGTGTTGAGTCACAAGGAATGATTTTAATGGCCGAAAACGAAGAAGGCGATTTGGCTTTTGTTTCGCCTACAAAAGATATTGAAACTGGCAACACCATAAGGTAATTGTATTTACTCCCATAGTTCAACTGGATAGAATAGCCGCCTCCTAAGCAGTAGATCTGGGTTCGAGTCCCGGTGGGAGTACTAAACCTCAATATCAGCATATATAGTTTTACAACTATTTATCTATTTAACTGATATATTTATACTAAATCGTGTAAAACCTCATCAAATAATATCAAGCTTATGTTGTCACTTATGTTGACACTTACTATATTTGATGTAGAGTATGGCGTTTAAGTATTACATAAGAAAACACTCAAAGTATAATTCTATATACATTGATTTTAGCAATGGAAGAGGAAAAGAGAATAGATTTAGGTTAGCTACAAAGTTTCAAATCAACAACACTAAAAACTGGATTAACGACAAACAGAAAGTTAGAGTTTGTAAAGATGAAGGAATTGATAATGCGAAGTACATTAATGATAATCTAACAAAGCTTAAATCACACTTTATTGAAAAGGTAAATGACTTATTAAGGGAAGGTGAAATACTAACAAAAGATTTAATAATTGAAATACCCTCAACCTATAGTGGACAATCAATCCAAAAAAACAGGAAAGAAAAACAGTTCAACTTTTGTGACTTGTTATCAAAATGGATTGAAAAAGCAGAGAGTGGTAAAATATTAAAAGATAACGGAAAGAAGTTTTCTGAATATAGCTTCAAGAATTATAAAACCCTTTTTAAGCATATTTCTGAGTTTGAAAAGATGTATGGAAGTATTAAGCCAAGAACTATTGATAAAAAACTATACAGTAATCTTCTGGCTTATTTAAGGGAAGATTCTGATGAAAATTATGCTGATGGTAACTTAGGTGCTATAATCAAAAACTTTAAAGCAGCACTTACTAAACTTACTGATGAATATGGTATAAAGTTTCCAAACTACAATTCTAAAGATTGGAGAGTAATACAATCCAATACTTTATCTACTGCATTAAATCTTGAGCAATTAAATACATTTTACAATTTTGATTTAAATGATAAACCTATCTCCTATCACAACATAAGAGATGCCTATTGTATCAATGCATTTACTTGCGGCTTAAGAGTTAGAGATTATCAAAAACTAAATAAATCAAACATTATAGAGATTAAAGATGAGGTTTCAAATGACAAAATAAGTTGCCTCAAATACATTCAATCCAAAACTGGTCAAGAAGTAATTGCCCCTATTCCTGATGTAGCATTAAGCATAATAAAAAAGCATAATGGGTTTCCTACTATTGGTAGTGAACAGGATTCAAATAACAAACTTAAAGAGATAGGTAAATGGTGTGGTTTTGATGAGGTATTGTATTTAAGAAATGAAAAAGGTGATGTAATTCAAACTGCAAAACAATATGAACTACTTACCAATCATTCTGCAAGAAGAACCTTTTGTACAATAGCTTATTTAAACGGAATGGACACCATTCAAATAATGAATTTAAGCGGCCATAAAACAGAATCTGTACTTCTTAAATACATCAAGGTAACTAAAGAACAACACGCCCTTAGAATGCTTAAAACGAATCATTTTAAAAAGCTAAATAGCATTAATACACTTAGAGCAATATGAAAGAAGAAGAATGGAAAGAAACCGAATGGTACAATAATATAAAGCTTAAAAAAAACGAAAAAGAGCATCCAGAGTATAGGGCTTATTATATAGACGCATTAATTAAAAATGTAGAGTTTTTTAAAGTAGAATCATTTGAAGAAATTCTTACCCATAATAAAATGATTTTTAACTTAATTGATAAATCAATTAATGAAGCTTATGCTATTAACAAAAATATAATTTCTGTTAATGATGTTCTTGAAAATACCGAAACAGAATATGATGACCAGCAAAAAATATTTTATTCTTTATACATTGTTTATTTAGAACTCCGCAGAAGAAATAATCCATTATCTAAAAAAATATTAACTAAACTCCGAAAGTTTGAGTTTATGGAGCCACACAAAAGTGTTTTCTATGACTTTGATTGTAAGATGGCTTGGGATTTCTTATTGAGTTATTTTTCACAAGAAAAGTTCACTAAAAACCAATTTAGTATAATGTGGTTTAGATATAGAAAAATCTTAATTAAGTGTACAGCAAAAGAGTATGAAGCATTTGTATACAATCTTTACTTGAAAGATGTGAAAAACAAAACTGGTTTCACAAGAAGTAGGCCAGAGAAAGATTCTTACACTACAATAATTCAAAGAGCTGAAAGAAAATATCACAACCCAGAAATCTTCGATGAGGTTTAGCAACCAACCACCTATTCTGTTTTTAGTATATTAGATTTATAGTTTGATTCTATGAAAAGATTGCTATTCTTATTGATGTTAATTCCAATAATTGGATTAGGACAAAAAAACGCAGAATACTACATGGATGAAGGTATGTTCTGTTTTTTTAGCGAAAACTATGAGTGTGCAATTGAAAATTACACTAAATCAATTGAGAATGGAATGAACCTTTATGGCTCAAGAGGAAATGCAAAATTAAGGTCGGAAGATTATACAGGAGCGATTGCTGATTTCAACAAAGCCATTGAGTTAAATCCTGATAAAGGTGATTATTTTTTAAGAGGGCTTGCAAAAGATGGTTTAGAAGATTACCAAGGAGCAATAAATGATTATACCAAAGCCATTGAGTTAAATCCTGATTATGCAGATGCTTATTACAGCAGAGCTGGTGCAAAGAAAGATTTAAAAGATTATCAAGGAGCGATTACTGATTACACTAAAGCCATTGAGTTAAATCCTGATGATGCTTACGCTTATTATTTCAGAGGAATTTCAAAAGATGGTTTATTAGGAATACAGCTTATAGCAACAGAAAATAAGGATTATAGTGGAGTTAGAGCAGACCTTGAGAGAGCTTGTGAGTTAGGGTTGGAAAAAGCTTGTGAAGCTTATAAAGAATATAAATAAAATAATAATCTAATTCTTACACTTAATCTTACTCATTAACTCATCAAAATTAATGCATATTGATGGATGAGTTTGTTCCACCACCTATTCTGTTTTTAGTATATTAGATTTATAGTTATTTTATGAAAAGATTATTGTTTTTATTGATGTTAATTCCTTTTTTAGGGTTTTCTCAAAGTAGAAAAGCTATAAAGTTTTATGAGAAGGGTGTGTCTATCTATAATAAAAGGGATTTCTCAGAGAATAAAAAAAGTTATGCAGAACAGTATAATAAAAAAGCAGCCATAGCATATTATACTAAAGCTATTGAAATATACCCTGAGTATTTTAAAGCTTTTCTAAACAGGGCTACTGTAAAGTGTAATTTAGAGGACTACCGAGGAGCAATAATTGATTATACCAAAGCCATTGAGTTAAATTCTGATGATGCTAATGCTTATTATTTAAGAGGGCTTGCAAAAGATGGTTTAGAAGATTACCAAGGAGCAATAAATGATTATACCAAAGCCATTGAGTTAAATCCTGATTATACAGATGCTTATAATGAAAGAGGGAATGCAAAGAATGAGTTAGGAGATGGAAAAGGTGCCATTGATGATTTTAAAATATACTCTGAAAAAACAGAGGCTTTTTTCAATACAGCTTACAGGAAAAACCTTTTACGTACTTCAAACTCTACGGTTAATGCTATAGTGTATTTTGAAAGTGGAGTTGAAAAGCATGATGTAAAAGACTATGAAGGCGCTATAGTAGATTTTACAAAAGCCATAGAATTAGGTCTTGATAATACTGATGTTTATTATTACAGAGGCATGTCAAAATATCACTTTACAATTCAAGATTACAAAGGTGCAATTGCCGATTACACCAAAGCTATTGAATTAAAATCTGATCATGCTAATGCTTATTATAATAGAGGGCTTGCAAAGCGGAATTTAGAAGATTATCAAGGAGCGATTACTGATTATACAAAAGCCATTGAGTTAAATCCTGATGATGCAAAAGCTTATAATAACAGAGGGTATGCAAAGGGTGATTTAGAAGATCATCAAGGAGCAATTAATGATTTCACCAAAGCCATAGATTTAAATCCTGATGATGCAAAAGCTTATTATAACAGAGGGTATGCAAAATATAATTTAGAAGATTATCAAGGAGCGATTACTGATTATACAAAAGCCATTGAGTTAAATCCTAATGATGATGATGCTTATTATAACAGAGGGCGTGCAAAAGATGGTTTATTAGGAATACAGCTTATAGCAACACAAAACAAGGATTATAGTGGAGTTAGAGCAGACCTTGAGAGAGCTTGTGAGTTAGGGTTGGAAAAAGCTTGTAAGTTGTACGAAGATTATAAATAAAATAATAATCTATTACTTCCACTTACTCATTAACTCAAATAAAACGTCTCTGCACCCCCCTATTCTGTTTTTTAGTACCTTAACCCATCTAAAATTTACTTTGTGAAAAAAATAGTCTTCGCCATAATAATATCATGCTTTGGTTTTGGAGTTTCCAATACTTATGCTCAAGCATCAAATAAAAAAAAGAAGGGAAAAGATAAAAAAGAAGTCAATAAAAAAAGTGAGGGAAAAGAGGGTATTCAACCTTATGAAAAGGTTATAAACAAATCATCTATTTCTGACAAAGGTTTATTTACTGCTCATAAGGTTGATGATAACTTTTACTATGAAATCCCTGATTCTCTATTCAATAGAGAAATGTTAATGGTAACGAGAATTTCTAAAACTGCAGCTGGTATTGGTTTTGGTGGCGGGAAACAAAATACTCAAGTTCTACGTTGGGAAAGAAAAGATAAAAAAGTACTGCTTAGAGTAGTCTCTTATCAAGTTGTTGCGGCTGATTCGTTGCCCATTCACGAAGCTGTTGTGAATTCTAATTTTGAACCCATCTTATATAGTTTCAATATTAAGGCCATCGGAAAAGATTCTAATTCTACGGTAATTCAAGTAAACAAATTTTTTGAAGAAGATGTAAAAGCAATAGGGTTTCCAGAGGGTAGAAGAAAAAAATATAAAATAACAGGGATTGATAAATCTCGTTGTTATATAGAATCTTTAAAAAGTTATCCACTAAATATAGAATCCAGGCATGTTAAAACATATAAAGCCAATGAATCTCCTTCAAACTCAAGCGTTGCTTCAATAAGCTTAGAGCTAAATAATTCCATGGTGCTTCTTCCAAAAAACCAGATGAGAAGGCGTTACTTTGATCAAAGAGTTGGTTGGTTTGCAAGAAGCCAAACAGATTATGGTCTTGATATTCAAAAAAGTAAATCTGTTAAATATTTAGACCGTTGGAGGTTAGAGATTAAAGAAGAGGATGTTGAAAAATTCAAAAAGGGTGAGCTTGTTGAGCCCAAAAATCCCATTGTATATTATATAGACAGAGCTACACCAAAAAAATGGATTCCATATCTGAAACAAGGAATAGAAGATTGGCAAATAGCTTTTGAAGAAGCTGGGTTTAAAAATGCCATTATTGCCAAAGACCCTCCTTCTATTGAAGAGGATCCAGATTGGAGCCCTGAAGACGTTAGATATTCTGTAGTTAGGTATTTAGCTTCGCCAATCCCTAATGCCAATGGACCTCATGTTAGCGACCCTAGATCTGGTGAAATTTTAGAAGCCGACATCAATTGGTATCATAATGTAATGTTGTTGCTTAGAAATTGGTTTTTTATTCAAACGGCATCTATAAACCCAGAGGCTAGAACTCCCGAATTTAGAGATGAAATCATGGGTAGGTTAATTCGTTTTGTTTCTGCACATGAAGTAGGTCACACACTTGGTCTTCCTCATAATATGGGAAGTAGTTCCGCCTATCCTGTAGATTCGTTAAGATCGGCAAGCTTCACAAATAAATTTGGAACAGCACCATCTATAATGGACTATGCAAGATTTAATTATGTTGCACAACCGGAAGATCATGGAGTTTCATTAATGCCTGATATTGGGGTTTACGATAAGCATTCCATAAAATGGGGCTATCGCCCCATTTTAGAGGCTGAATCAGCCCTAGAGGAAAAACCTATCCTTAACCAATGGATTAGAAAACACGAGAATGATGCAATGTACAGGTTTGGGAGCCAACAGTTTGGCAATCCAATTGACCCAAGTTCACAAACTGAAGACTTAGGTGACGATGCTATAAAAGCCAGTTTGTATGGAATTGAAAATTTAAAGAAAATTGTTCCCAAATTAAAAGACTGGACATTTAAAGAAGGTGAAGATTTTCAAGACCTAGAAGACCTTTATCTACAAATATTTAATCAATACAACCGATACATAGGTCATGTGATAGCTAATGTTGGTGGGGTTTATGAAAATTACAAAACCTATGATCAATCTGGGGCTGTTTACGCTCATGTAAACAACAATCACCAAAAAGAGTGCGTGCAATTTTTAAATGATCAGCTTTTTAAAACCCCAAATTGGATGATTGATTCAGAAATTTCTAATAAAATTGAATTTACGGGAATTTTAGAAAGAATAAGAAAAACTCAATCAAGCGGCTTAACTAAGTTACTTGATTTTGCAAGATTGGCTCGTGTAATTGAAAATAGTGCAGTAAATGATAAGGCTTCCTATTCACTAATTGAACTGTTTAGTGATATACAAAATGGCATTTGGAGTGAAGTGAAAGCTGGAAATGAAATTGACGTATACAGGAGATCTCTTCAAAAAGCATATGTTGAAAGGTTGGATTACTTAATCAATAAAGATCAAGCTGAAATAAAAGGCTTGGAAAAATATTCACTAAGACGAACTTCTATAACAATAAGTCAGTCTGACATTATTTCTGTTAGCAGAGCCAAATTAGAAGAATTAAAAAGGTTAATAAATAAAAAACTTCCTACTTATAGTGATGAGATCTCAAAATACCATTTAAAAGATATGGTCTTTAGAATAGATCTAATATTAAATCCTAAGTAGTAAGAGGGTCTAACTATTTTGTTTTTTTTAAGTCAGTGTAAAAATTATTAAGTAAATCCCTTTAGCGAATAAACTACCTTTCTATTCTGCCATTAACTAAAAGCTTTTTCCAATACTAATCCCAAGGGGAATAAAAAATATTTCTGAACCTTTTAAGTTGATGTAGGTTTGGTAATTGAGGTTATAAGGAATTGACGTGTAAATTTTAAACATGAATTTTCTTGGCTTAACAGGCTGAAGTCTATACCCAATTATGGGATATATGCAAAATTCATAAAAAGGATCATTAATTCTTAAATGAATGGTTGACCCTAAACCGGCTTCAAACAGATGCATTCTTTTTCCAAAACAAGCTGAAATATTAAAGGGAATAGATAAGTAATAGTGGCTTGGATCTACAATTGAAACGTCTTGAGTTGCTCCTAATCCTAGTTCAGTAGCTAAAATTAAATTATACGAAATGATGTTAAGTTTTTCATGGTGAATAGAGATTACACCACCATCCCCTCCTAAGCCTAACGTTAGATTTCTATCAGGCCGTTGATTAAAAAATTTTATCTCTTGTGAAAAAGTGTTGATTGACAACATTGAAATTATTACCGCTATCAATAATTTATTCATGTACTAATTTTAAGTCATCAAAATAAGAAAAATCTACTGAATTAGCTTTGAATTGTTTGATATAACATCCATTGGTTTTTTGCCCTATCAAAATTTTGGTCAGCATAATTAACCTTATAATAAAAATCATTATTTAAGTAATCGGTTAAAAACCTTATGCTCTGTATTAATGTAATGGCTTTACCACTAAACCTTAAATGTTTTTTTTCATTCGAATTGATAATAGCTTGACTACAAAACCCTTCTATTATCGCGTCAATTGTTTCATTATTGGCAGTAATGTTGCTAAAGTCTACAGACTCTTCTCCAAGAGGATTAGAATAGGTTCTAATCATGTCTCCTATATCTGAAAGAACTGTTCCAGGCATGAGCGTATCTAAATCAATTAAAGCTTTTACTTTTTGTGCTTTTTCATCAAATAAAAAGTTACTTATTTTAGTGTCATTGTGTACTGTTCTTAAAGGTAAACTCTTATTGATAAAGTCAAAATCCTTTACCAATTGCAGCTGATTCTCAATATCTATAATCAGCTTTTTAGCGTTTGACATTCTCTCTAAAGAGGCTTTTTTAGTTGCTTGAAAAAAGTCTTTAAGCCTGTGATTTGCATTGTGAAAATAGGGAATGGTTATATGAAGTTTCTTCGCTGGTTTATTATTCAAGTGTTTATAAAATGTCCCCAAACATACCGCAGCTTCATATGCTTGTGCATTGTTTGAAATTTTTTGTAGAACTATTGAATTAGTTACAAATGGTTGTAATCTAAATACTTCATTATTTATAGTTAAGTATTTATCATTAATCGGTGTTGGAAACTGATATGGGAAATCAGATTTTATTAGCCAGTTTTTAACTGTGATTATATTTTCTAGCGCTTTTTTATAATCTTTAAAAATGCTTTGATTTATTTTTTGGAGCACATACTTTTCTGTAAGAGTACTAAGAATAAATGTACTATTAATTAGCCCCTCTTTAGCTTCTTTTAATTCAATTATGTTGCTTCCTGGAACGAATTTATTTAAGACATATTGAACCTCTTTTAGCTCCACAATTTTATTGGATAAACACCGTTTTCTATGTGCTTATTAATGGCCTCCACAGCCATAGCCTTATCTTCCTTATAGGTTACCCCAAACCAATTGTCATTTGTTGGAATTACTTCCACATTCATTTTTCCTGAAACAATCATGTCAGTAACAATCTCGGGGATATAATACTCAGCTGTTGGATTAGTATTATTTTGTTTCATAAATTCATGCAACCCTTCTTCAATATGAGTAAATATTGATGGATGAAATCCCCAATAATTCATAGAAACACTTGAGTCAGCAGCAACTTCCCCTGTTGGGTCATCCGATCCTATGTTGTAAATTACTTTTCCATTTTGATGAGCTAATTTAACTCTCTCATTTACTTCAATTAAAAAATTATTAGCGTCTACTTCGCATACTCCTCTATTAACAGTTCCATGTTCTGACAGAGTGTTAGAAAGCACATAGCCAATCATTGACATTTTAGATGGTGAACATTTGTTAACTAAATGATCTGCCATCAACTTAAATGACTCTGAACCGTAATAATCATCAGCATTAATTACAGCAAATGGTTCTTGAATTACATCTTTAGCTACTAGAACAGCATGGGATGTTCCCCACGGCTTTGTTCGCTCAACAGTGTTAATTCCGTCAACCTTAACATTGACTGGTTGATATACATACTCAATAGAAATTCTATTTGAAAATTGATCAAATCGTGATCTAAACGCTTCATCAAATTCTTTTCGAATTACAAAAACTATTTTTCCAAAACCAGCATTAATTGCATCGTATATGGAGTACTCAATAATAGGTTCTTCGTTGGGTCCAATTCCATCGATTTGTTTTAAACCACCGTAACGGCTACCCATTCCTGCAGCTAATATTAAAAGTGTTGGTTTCATGGTTTAAAAGTAGTATTTCTTTAAAACATATTACCATATTTTATCGGCAACTTTTTTAAATTCTTGGTAATTCGTTGTCTTAAAATTTAGGGTTGTGATTTCCTTATCTTTTCCTGTGTTTATTTCTTGTATTGCCCATTTAATTTGGGTTTTACTTATAAGTTCGTAAACAAATAAACTTGCTTTCTTGTTTTCAGGAATATTTTTAAAAATAACTTTAGACTTGGTTTCGTTAGTGAAATATCCAGGAAGCAATGATTTAATATCATTAAAAATTAATCTGGCATATGTTTTTTTCGATGGTTCTTTTAAGTCAACTTCTAACTCCGTTCTAGGGCCATCCTCAACAAAAGCATCGCAATTAATCCATCCAAATTTATCCGTTAATAACTTGAGTCTCTTAGACTCTCCATCCTCCATTTCTTCTTCCATTTCAAATGGTATAAGTTCAACTTCAGCCTTTTTATCCTGTTTCCAATTTATAATGTTACTTTTCTCTCTTCCATAAAACACATCAAAAGATTGATCAATAGTAGTAAAAGTAACTTCAATGTTTTCTTCTTTATTAATTAATACTTCTTTTCCATTACAATAGGCCATTATGTGTATCATTCCTCCTGTAATTAATGGCTTTCCATTACTTGTTGTTGTTAATCCAGACAACAGCAATTGTGATGGGGTGAAAAACTCTTTTAATTCAAAACTAATTTCCTTACAGCTACAATCTAAAACGTTTGGAGGAATATAAACATAAGTGTAGTCTCCATATATATAATTGGATTTGTCACAATTAATCTTTCTTTTAATTACTCCATTAATAGAGTCGTTTATTTCTCCCGAAGCAACAAAATGAATTGATTTTAATATTAGAAGCTCTTGCCGTCCTGAAATAGTAGCGAATTTTTTATAATTCGCTTGAGTCCAAGAAACCCCTACAGCTGGTTGACCTATTTCATTGTTGTTTTTATTGGTTGTTTCAAAAGGATCTATATGTAAAACCATATTTACAGGTGATACAAATAAGGAGTCTTTCAGAAACTGAATTAGTTTATTAATCCTAATTCCACTTATTCTCATTTGGGTTTTTTGGTTTAGTTTTTTTATCTCTTTTTTGGAAAGAACACTCAAGTGAATTTCCGAGTTGTTTTTAGCATAACTATATGCCTTTTTAACCTGTAAGGCTACGTTTTGATCTATCTTCATTGAGTTTTCCTCAAACTTAATTAACGTTTGGGCATTCATGCTTTGACAAATGCTAATTAGCAACAAAAAACAAAGTTTTCTTATCGTATTCATTGTTCTATTTATTATGACTTTTAATTTATAAACGAAGTGAATTAGATAGTTATTATTAAACAATAAAAGCTATAAAGGACGAGTGGTGAAAAAAGTAGTCTTAAATAACTAACAATTCTAGTTACTTAATTAGTAACGGCATAGTTTTTAAGCCTTTATTATTCATTAATTTCAACATGTATAGTCCTGAATTATAATTAGAAACGTCTAAAAAATATTTTCTTGCGCTTCCTTTGAAATGGCCTTCATGAATTGTTTCTACTGTTTGCCCTAAGACATTAACTAAGCTTAAAGAACCGTTAAACGGTTGGGCGTTTATAATTTCAATGCATGTTAAACCAGAACTTGGGTTTGGAAAAACACGACCAAAGTCAATTTCAAGTGAAGGAACATCAACAAAACCTGAAACATTAAAATCAAAATAGCCATCTGGAGCAGTGATGGGTCTAATTTGAGATTTACCAGAATTAGATTGTGCAGATATATAATAATAAATGGTAGTGCCTGCTAACTGTGGGGGCACGTCTGCTGACCAATTGTCTCCTGTTGTGTTTGTCATCGACACACTAGAAAAAACAGCCGATAAATCTGTTTTATAGTAAACAGACGCATTTGCTATTCCAGATTTGTGCATTATTAATGCGTCAATAGTGTAAGGGTTTAATTCATCAACCGTATTGGGTAATTCTTGGTGAGAAATCAATAGCGGATCACTTGTTCCTATTGCTTTAGTAATACAGTGTATGGCACCTCCTGATCCTATGATGTTAGCTCCTGAATTGTCACAATCAATACCAATTACTTCATATCCAGGCATAGCTTCTCTTAAAATTCTTAATCCAGTTGTATCGTATTGGGTTCTGTATATTGGAACCAATACTTTTTTATTTACGATTAAATTATTTGCATATGTTCTATAAGAGGGGCCTGACCAACTTCCATTAGGATAACCCCCAGATGTTGAAGGCACCATAGGTATTCTTACTATTTTAAAAGGGGTACCAAATACTGACGTATAATTGTCTTGAATATACTGAATGTTCATTTCTATTTGAGGCCCATCTGATGTGCCCTGAGGAAACTCTCCAACCAATAGTGTTTCTTCATCTAATAACTTCATGTGCATATCAATATGATGTATATCATCGTAAGGTAGTACGGTCATTTTAATATAATTATCTATTCCCATCCAATCGTTCATAAGTTGATCTACTTGAGCGGGGGTTTTATTGGTAAGGTTGTAATTTCCTGAGGCACTATTTTCTTCATCAACCAATTCAGAAGAGAAACCTGTTCCAAATCCATCTGCCATAAAGTTGCCACCAGTGTGAACCAAATCTGTTCCTGATTGAGACATTTCATAAACAGGTATTCCTTTAAAGCTTCCTATTGCTGCAGGAGAAGTATTGTCTAACGGCCTACTCCTGTTGTAAATCCAATCTACTAAAATAAGAGAATCTACATAGTCTTTATAAACCGTATTCCCGCCATAATCACGCATCCAGATTGAGTTGTAATTTGCCGGAACAAAAGAGACGTTAGATAAAGAAACCCCATAGTTTTGCAATTCATTTTGAGCAGAATTAGCATTGCTGCATAAAACAATTACCTCGCATTCGGTTTGAACCTCTTCAACAATTTGGGCTAAAATGCTTTTATAACCAGTCCATGTAATACATATGGCTTGAACTTCTTCCCATTCCGCCATAGTTCTTAACGAACCTATTGGTTGAGTAGTAATTACGTTCTTTAGTTCGGAATTATAAGTTGCTTTATATTTTTCTATTTCCTTGGGAGATAATTCTTCATTAGTAGACTGGATGGGTAAATTAGTCTGAGTGAAGAAATTGCTTTGTTGAAAAAGCAAAATCAAAACAATAAATATGAGCCTCATAAAATTTTTATTTGCTTAAAAATACAATAAATATTTTCTCTTAAAAGCTTTGTTAAATGGTGGTATATGTTGTTGGTATATAATTCATTTATTACTTTTGAGGAATTATGGATATTTTAGATTTTGAAAACAGTACATATAGCGTTAACCTTAGAAAACTAACTAGAAAATCTAGGTTAGGTTTTGGGTATAGAGATATTAAAGATATTACCATTCAAGATATCTTAATCATGAACAAGCATAAAGAGTTAATCAAAATTTACTTTGGGCTTGGAAAAATTAACTTCACTGACGACATCTTAGATGAATTGGGCATTTCTGAGGATATGCGAATTGAAAAGCCCGGAAAAATTGCTGATTACGATGAGCGCGATAAGGTTGTTGCAAAAGCTTTGGTTACTGTTAAAGCTCGTAAAAAAGAAGAAATAGCTGCGTTCAGGGAAATGGCAAAAGAAATGAGGGAAGAACTTAAGAAAGAAAAAAACTCCTAATTCATTTCCTGTTTTTTTCTATTTCTTGCCCACCTATATCCAAAAGTAAATATTCCCCAAATCCCACTCTGGATGTTATTATTGAAGGCGCTGCTATTCCAATTTGGTAATCAACCAACCTATTATTTCCTAAACCAATAGTTTCTCCATACAAAAATGATGCTACTGGGCAAGCATTAAAACATTTCCAACCTTATTGAATCCTATAGTAGGACCAGGCTTGTTTTTTCGTTAATTTTTTTGTTAGTTTTGCAAAGCATTCAATTTTGGTGCAAAGTGAATATCCTAAAGGGTTAATTTTCTGACCTGAAACCGCTTATTATTTTATTAGATTATTGTAAATTACAAAAAGGTAGTACTATTTTTTATATGGTATTTACTGGAGTTTAAAATTTAATTATAATGGAAACATCGTTAAAAAATAAGGAAGTAAAAAACTACATTAATGGAGAATTTATCCTAAGTGATAACCAGTTAATGGAAGTTGAAAGCCCGTTAGACGGGTCGGTAATATCAAAACTACCACTTTCAACTTATGAAGATCTAGATAAAGCTGTTCAGGCAGCAAGAACGGCTTATATAGGTTGGTCTTCAATGACATTTAAGGAAAGAGCACAAATATTTTTTAGATACAGAACCTTGTTAGAAAATAACTTGGATGAACTTTCTAAATTATGTCAACTAGAGAATGGTAAAACTTACGAAGAATCTAAAGCAGAGGTTGAAAAAAGCATGGAGCTTTGTGAATTTGCAGTATCTATTCCTCAAATTGTATCCAACGAAGTACAAGAAGTAAGTAAAGGAGTGGAGTGTAGAATAGAA
>JAQWRG010000081.1 GCA_029243855.1 Flavobacteriales bacterium
GAATAACTTTTTCTTCTTTTTTTGATGGTCTTGGAACAGCATTTAAATCCTCAAAATTATTCCAAACGGGTGATGGAGAAAGATCTCTTACATTCATAAATCTATTTTTTTCTGATTTTTAGCAAAAATAAAACACTAACCAACTATTCCTATTATTGTTAATAAATACTTAAAAACAACCTTTACTTTTTAATTAACTTTTGAAACCCCATTTCAAAAACAGAAAATCTAGTCCAATCTCTTTTTTCAAAGAAACTATTAAACAACACATATACTAAAAATGTTCCCAAACAACCAACAATACTTCCTATAAATACATCAATTAAAAAGTGTTGAGACAAATAAATCCTGGAAAAACCAGTAAAGACAGCCAATAACAAAACAAATAACTGATAAAATTTATTTTTGACTAATAAAATTGAAACACAACATATGCTAAAAACAGTTGTGGTATGACCGCTTGGAAAAGAAAAATAACTATGTAAATCAACTCCATCAACCAAATGCCAATTATTACTTTCAATGAACTTATTAAACACTACACTAGGCCTTGGAATGCTTGGGAAAAAACATCTTTTTAATACTTGTGTTATCAAACCAGGAATTAATATAGAAATCAAAGAAACAAAGCCATGGCTAAGCCTAAGTAAGAATAAAAACACTATAAATAAAGCTGCAAAAACACCATCACCCAAATATGTGATGAAATAAAAAAACGCATCTAAAATAGATGATGACAAGGTGTTTAAAAGTTGAGAAAACTCTTTATTTCCAACAAAAATAAAGAGAAATACAATCCCAATCAGATAAAATAAAAAACACAAAAAGAATTGCTTTTTTTGATTTAAAATAAAAAATATATTTCTAAAATATTTCACCCTTTATTATGATTTACTCATTTATTAATAATCTATATTAATTGCAATTATAAGTTCTTAAAACTTAGTAACTAAACTTTAAATATGTATTTTCACTACCTAATTAAGCAATTTATTTCAAAGAATGAATATTAAATCAATTAAAGCTTCTATAAAAGGTGATTTTACTGGTGGATTGACTGCAGCAATAATTGCTTTGCCTATGGCCCTGGCTTTTGGTCTTCAAAGTGGGCTTGGTGCTGAATATGGCCTATACACAGCTATAATTCTTGCCATAATAGCTTCTTTAATTGCTGGAACTAAAACACTCATAAGCGACCCAACCGGACCTATGACTATTGTTGCTGCTACAATAATAGCTTCTGCTGGTTTTGCTAATAACCCTGAAACTGCATGGCCTACTATTATAGCTACTTTTGCCTTAGCAGGATTATTTCAAATCGTGTTTGGGTTCGTTAAAGTTGCTCAATATGTCAAGTACATCTCCTATCCTGTTCTATCAGGTTTTATGGGAGGTATTGGTGTTATAATTATTTTATTTCAATGGCATTCTTTTTTTGGCACAGATAGGCCAGGTGGAATATTAGAAATAATTGGAGACATCCATAATCCAATACTTTCTCCTAACTCAAGTTCTCTAATATTAGGTTGTTCAACTTTAGCTTTAATTTATCTCATACCTCTTCTTTCAAAGAAAATCCCAGCTGGGTTAATTGCGTTAATAATTGGCACATTAATTTCATTATCACTTGAACCAGGAACTTTTAGTATAATTGGCGAAATACCTAGTTCTCTTCCTGAATTTGAGGGTTCAAATCTTACAAACTTCAATTTTAACGAACTTTCTTCTGTGATTGTTGGAGCACTAACTCTTGCTGGTTTAGGCACAATTGATACTCTTCTAACATCTGTAGTTGCAGATAATGTTACCAAAACAAAACATAACGGCAATAGAGAATTGGTTGGTCAAGGACTTGGAAATTTTGTATCTGCTTTGTTTGGAGGAATCCCTGGAGCAGGCTCGACAACAGGAACTGTTGCCAACATTAAATCAAACGGAACATCAAATATTAGTGGAATAATAAAAGGGTTGATTTTACTGATTGTTCTTCTTGGGCTAGGGCAATACTTAAAAAACGTTCCTATACCAGTGCTTTCAGCATTGTTAATTTCCGTAGGAATTGGGATAATTGACTTTAAGGGCATGAAACGACTCATCAAAATCAAAAACAGCGATACATTGGTGCTTATTCTTGTTATAATTCTTACGGTTTTTGCTGACCTACTTGTTGCTGTTGGAGTTGGAATGGTTCTTTCTTCGTTTTTCTTTATGCAACGTATGGGTGAATTGGTTGACCAACAAAGCAAGCAAGGTAATTTGGCTGACATTGAAAAGAAATTAAAAATCCCAGAAAAAATTAAAGACAAAATATACGACTTTGAATTAGATGGTCCATTATTCTATGGGTTTTCTGATCAGTTTAAGGAACAAGCTGAAGCCATTAAAGATAAAGATGCTGTAATTATTAACATGTCGCATGTCCCTTATATTGATGCTTCTGGAATTTATGTTCTTGAAGAAGTTATAACGAGTTTTAAGGATAAAAACATGGATGTTATTTTAGTCGGTGTAAAAGATCATATATTTAAACAATTTGAAGACTTAAAAGTGATTCCCCAAACGCTCCCAGAAGAAAAAGCATACAACTCAATTAGATCTGGATTAAAGTACCTTAAAAATCAACTGGAACACAAATTATAGCATTAATACTCCAAAACATTACGCTATATTAACTTTTTTAGCATTAATTTTGTAATGAAATGTATAAGCTAATTGTTAGACCATTGTTATTCTGTTTTGACGCAGAAAAAATCCATTACTTTTCTTTAAATTTTTTAAAACTTATTCTAATAATTTATCCTATTAGAAAAATAGTCCATAAGATTTACAGTTCTGATGACAAAAAACTGGAAAGAGAATTGTTTGGAATACGGTTTCCAAATCCTGTAGGTTTAGCTGCTGGTTTTGACAAAAATGGCAAATACATAAAAGAGCTTTCTTCATTTGGTTTTGGATTTATTGAAATTGGAACCATTACTCCTAAATCTCAACCAGGGAACCCCAAAAAAAGACTCTTTAGATTAATTGAAGACCAAGCAATAATTAATCGAATGGGTATTAATAACGATGGAAACCAATTATGTATTGAAAGATTAAAAAAAGTCAATAAAAATATTGTGATTGGAGGAAACATTGGAAAAAATACAACCACTAAAAATGAAGATTCCGTAAAAGATTTTCTTGATAATTTTAAAGTTTTACACGATTACGTTGATTATTTCGTCATTAATGTAAGCTGTCCAAATGTTAATCACTTTAAAGAATTACAGGATAGGGCTTTTTTAGAAGAACTCCTTCCTTTACTACACCAATTCAATGAAGATAAGGGTGTTAAAAAACCAATTTTATTGAAAATCGCCCCAGATTTAAATAAATCTCAATTAGACGAAACAATTGAAATAGTTAATGCTTTAAAAATTGATGGTTTAGTAGCAACCAATACCACAACCAAAAGAGACAATCTCAAAGTTTCAACAAAGGGTTTAGAAGCTATAGGAAATGGAGGATTAAGCGGACTTCCTCTTAAAGATAAATCTACTATGGTAATCAAATACATTTCCGAAAAATCTAACAAATCCATTCCAATAATTGGAGTTGGAGGAATAATGACTGCTGAGGATGCTATTGAAAAAATAAATGCTGGAGCAAGTTTAGTACAGATTTATACGGGTTTTATATACAGTGGACCTTCCTTAATTAAGGAAATAAATCGCTTAATCGTTCAATAAATCAATCCCAAGGTTCTTCTTGATAAAAATAATTTGGGGAATTTTCAATGTTGTTCATTTTTGTATGAAAAACTTCCATAGTTGATCCTGAAATAGGTGGCACAATCCAAGACCAATCCCCTGTTGCGTCACGTCCTTCTTTTTGCTCTTTCTTAATAAATTGCATATACTGCCTTGAAGCCGTATGGTGATCAACAATTTTGGCACCAGATTTTTTAAAGGAATTCAATACCGCACAATTTAGTTCAATTAAAGCACGATCTTTCCATAAGTTATTTTTAGAGTTGGTGTTTAAATTCATTAATCTCGCTATTGGAAGAAGCATGTTGTATCTATTTTCATCAGATAAATTTCTTGCACCAATTTCTGTTCCCATATACCATCCATTAAATGGAGCAGCATTAAACTCAATACCTCCTACTTCAAGCGTCATATTTGAGATAATTGGAGTGGTATACCACTTTAAGTTAAGGGTACTAAAGCTTTTTAATGTAGGATGTTCTATTGATACTATTTTCACAATAGCATTTGGGATATCTCTCCATACAGGCAGTTCAGAACCAACTTGAACAACTAAAGGTAAAACATCAAAATTCCCCATTTTTGGTTTCCATCCAAGTTTAATGCATTCGTTGGTAAACTTCAAATTTTTAGCATCTCCTATAATAGATCCATCTTTTGTTTCATATCCAGCAAAGGATAGCAACTGTGGATTCCAAACACGTATTCCTGATTTATGGTGAAAAATAGTTATTGTGGATCTGATGTTTCCATCATTTGTAGCATAATTGATGTGTTCAAAAAGCGCTTCAAAAACTGAATCAATTAAATTTACAGTACGTTTATCAAATACATCCATTGATTTCCAAAACAATCTTCCAATACATTTATTTGAGTTTCTCCAAGCTACTTTTGCACCATAATCCAATTCAAAATCTAACAATTCATAAGTTCCATCTTTTTCAATAGCTGATTTAACTTCAGACCATCTTTCATCAAATAAATCTTGTTTATTTAATTCTAAATAACATAACCTTAAGTAAGATTCGGCTTTATATAAAAGAGATTTTTTACTCATTTGGGGTCTAAAATATTTTTTTTACAGCTAATAAATTAAAGTTGTTTACCATTAATAACTCTATGTATGAATTAAAATGGATTTAAAAATATGAAGAAATTGCTTAATTGTTTTTCTTACTGATTAAAAATAAAGCTAAAAAAGAAATTACAGCATTATAAATAATTAATTCATACCCAAATTTATAATCTCCAAACAACCCTGGCATACCCTTCCCAACTCCAGGTGCACCTGCAGAAAAATACCACAAAACTCCTATTGTGATTGGCACTAACAAACATACAAGCAAAACGAGCTTGTCTATTAAAACACGTTTAGTTAATAAGCCAAAGAAAAACAGCCCAATTAAAGGTCCATA
>JAQWRG010000087.1 GCA_029243855.1 Flavobacteriales bacterium
CCTAAAACAAAAAGTACTCCAGCTACCGTGCCTGTAGATTCATCCATTGCAATTGTCGAGTACAATAAATCTCCTTTCACTCCAAATCCAATACCAAATCTATCGGCATACATGTATAGCAAAGCTCCTAGTGTAAGGAAAATAAGATTTACAACTACCAAAACAATAGCCATAGAAATCATATTTTTCTGTGCATCTTTAATTGTTGCACAACTCAAGTTTTTTTGCATCATGTCTTGATCTAATCCTGTCATTCCTATGGTAATGAACATGCCTCCAAAAAAATGTTTTAAAAAATGATTACTACTAGAAATATCATCAAAAAAGAAAATCTTAGAATACCTACTTTCTGAAACCGCATTAATTACTCCTTCTTTATCTGAAATACCAAGAGCATCGCTGATAATCCAAACGGTAAATATAACAGCTACCAACATAAAGCTGGTTTGTAAAGTATCTGTCCATATTATTGTTTTTATACCTCCTCCATTGGTGTAAATCCATATTAATAAAACCGAAATAACAACTGTTATCCAAAAAGGAATTCCCCAACTATCAAATAACACATATTGTAAAACATTTGCCACCAATAATAAACGAACTGAAGCTCCAATTAATCTGGAAGCTAAAAAAAAGGTAGCTCCAGTTTTATAACTCCATATACCAAAACGATCTTCTAAATATTCATAAATAGAAGTTAAATTCATTCTGTAATAAACAGGCATTAGCACATATGCTACAATAAAATACCCAATCAAGTAGCCAAACACTGCCTGCATGTAACTAAACTGATTTAATTCACTTCCAACCCATCCTGGTATTGATATAAAAGTAACCCCAGAAAGTGAAGCCCCAATCATTCCAAAAGCAACGATGTACCATGGCGATTTTCTTTCTCCAATAAAAAAAGAATCGTTGTCAGAATTTCTTGAAGTAAATCTTGCAATGAGCAATAGCACAGCAAAATAAAGTACTAAAATTCCTATTATTAAATAAACAGACATATCACAAAATAAGTTCATAGTTTAATACAATTATCAAATAAGTAAATTGTTAATCCACGTTTGTCTTTTAATATTTAATAAAACATTGTTTTTACAGTAAAAAATAAGAAGTAAATATGATATGTTATTGATGATGATTACATTAGTAAAATGGATTTCAAATCAAAACTTTTAAATGAGGCTGTTGAGCAAATGTCATCACTTCCTGGAATTGGAAAAAGATCGGCATTAAGATTGGTACTTCACCTACTAAAAAGTTCGAATAAAGAAGTTGAAGATTTTATCAACTCTTTTAAAAATCTAAAAGAAAATGTATGCTTTTGCAGCAATTGCTTTCATATTTCTGAGACCGAATTGTGTGAAATTTGTTCCAATACATCAAGAAAGTCAGATACTGTTTGTGTCGTTCAAGATGTTAGAGATTTGTTGGCCATTGAAAGTACCGAACAATTTTACGGTCAGTACCACGTTTTAGGAGGAATAATATCACCCATGGAAGGTATTGGTCCAGATGATCTTAAAATAAGAGAACTTATTAACAGAGTTAAAACACAAGAAATCAAAGAAATAATTCTTGCTCTACCTGCTACTATGGAAGGCGATACCACAAATTTTTACATTTACCGAAAAATGCAAGATGTTGATGTTAAGTTATCTTTAATATCAAGAGGTATAGGTATTGGAAATCAATTGGAATACATTGATGAACTAACTCTTGGAAAATCTCTTTTAAACAGAAGCCCTTACGAAATAAACTATACCACCTAATTTACGGTCATTGGAACTTTCAATTATCATAGTCAATTACAATGTGAAGCATTTTTTAGAGCAATGCTTACTTTCTGTTGAAAAAGCAATAGAAAAAATTGATGCTGAAGTATTTGTAGTGGATAACAACTCTGTAGATGGATCTGTAAAGTTGGTAAAAGAAAAATTTCCTGAAGTAAACTTAATTGAAAATAAAGAAAATACTGGCTTTTCAAAAGCAAACAATCAAGCCATAAATGTATCTAATGGTAAGTATGTCCTTTTATTAAACCCCGATACAGTAGTTGAAGAAGACACGTTTTCAAAGTGCATTGAATTCATGAATAAACATGAAAACGCTGGAGCTTTAGGTGTAAAAATGATAGATGGAAAAGGCAATTTTTTACCAGAATCTAAAAGAGGTCTTCCTACCCCAGCTGTTGCCTTTTATAAAATATTTGGTCTATCCCGATTATTTCCAAAATCTAAAAAAATGGGGAAATATCATTTAGGATATCTCTCAAAAGAAAAAAACAATAAAATTGATGTCCTCTCAGGGGCCTTTATGTTTTTAAGAAAAAGCGTATTGGACGAAATAGGTCTTTTAGATGAAGCTTTTTTTATGTACGGAGAAGACATTGACTTATCCTACAGAGTTACCTTAGCTGGATACGATAACTATTATTTTTCTGAGACAAACATCATTCACTATAAAGGAGAAAGCACAAAAAAAGGTTCCATTAATTACGTATTTGTTTTTTACAATGCCATGATCATTTTTGCGAAAAAACATTTTTCTAAAAAGAATGCTAAAACGTTTTCACTTCTTATTAATTGGGCTATCTATTTTAGAGCTTTTATGGCACTCATCGAAAGACTAATTTCAAGATGGAGCATTACGATCTTTGATTTCTTAATTCTATCGCAATTAATTTTTATTTTCTCAACATTATACCAAGATTTCACTACGGTTAAATTCCCTGAAGACACTATTTTTTTAATGATTCCATTTTATTCATTAATCCTAACTTTAGTAAGTCGATCTTTCGGGACACATTATCCGCCTTTTAAATTTAACAATCTATTAAAATCAAGCGCTATTGGAGGAACCATTCTACTTGCTTCATATGCTCTATTACCTAAATCAATTCAGTTCTCAAGGTTGGTAATCATAGCAGCAAGTGTATTGTTTCTTATTTCTTCTTTATCTATTCGCTTGATTTTCAGATGGTTTAAAATTGGATTATTTAAAAACTACCAACGTTCAAAAGGAAGAGTTGCCATTATTGGTTCAAACAATGAAATAGAAAGAATCAAATTATTGACAGAGAAAATAAGACCTAATAATAAAACATATAGAGTATCCCCTAATGATTCAGAAAACATTAAAGGTTTTGACATCAACATTAATCAATTGGATGAATTTATTAGAATCAAAAAAATTGATGAAGTCATTTTTTGTGCTAAAGACATTAGCTCTCACGAAATAATAAGAGCCATGTCTACAATTTCAATTAAAAGAAATGTCGAATTTAAAATATCACCTGAAAAATCGCAATTCATTATTGGGAGCAACACCATACATACTGAGATGGATATGTATACTACTAAAATGAATAACATCAATAGCCCAAACAACATCCGTAAAAAACGAACTTTTGATTTATACATCTCTATTCCTATTATTCTGTTCATTCCTATAATTGCAATTTTCAGCAATAAAAGAATAGCTATTTTAAAAAATATATTACCTGTGATTTTTGGGTCTAAAACTTGGGTTGGCTACGCTAAAACTAACCAAAAAATAAAGTTACCTCATCTTAAGAAAAGTGTATTTGATTTAAACTTAAATTCCTCTATCGAAAACCACGACTACTTAGACAAAATGAACATCATCTATGCTAAAGATTACAGCGTGAGTACTGATTTAAGCGTACTTTTTAAGAAAGTATTGTATAAATAATTAATAAATATATATTCAATAGTATTCATATTAATCTTGATTTTCCTGTAAATAAAGTTATTTTTGTAGCCTAAATCAACTAAATAAAATGTCAGAAATTCAAGTTCTATTACCTAAAATGGGAGAAAGTGTAGCAGAAGCTACAATAACAACATGGCTGAAAGCTGTTGGAGACCTAATTGAAGAGGATGAACCTATTGTTGAAATAGCTACTGATAAAGTTGATTCAGAAGTTCCTTCACCAGCTTCAGGAATTTTAAAAGAAATCTTATTCCAAGAGGGGGACGTTGTTGAAGTTGGACCATCATTCGCTGTAATTCAAACCGAAGGTGAAGTTAAAAACGAC
>JAQWRG010000113.1 GCA_029243855.1 Flavobacteriales bacterium
ATTGACAACCAGTTGAGTACCATGTTCATTAATGGCAAAGGAAAAGTTATTTATTTTTCAGAAAACGAAGAAACCAAAAGCATAAGTGATGCCAATAAAGTAGAGTGTGAAAAAATGAAAATAAATTTCTTTGAAAACAACATTAAAGAAGTCATATTTCAAAGTGAAACATCAGGAAACTCAGCAGCTATTATAGAAAGTGAAAAATATGAGCTGGATGGATTTAAACTCTATGAAAAAATAACACTCCCAAATGAAGAATGAGAAATTGGACAAATGACATCTTCATTATTTGACTGAATCATTGAATTATATATCAAAGTGTTTTCATCAACATCACCACATTCAACAAGCTGTTTTAAATCAGAAAATGCAACAACATAAAGGTGATCTTTATTTTTAAGACAAACATTTTGTCTATTCATAAATATAAACCCCGTTGCTTGTTCTAAATCTTTCATAAACCTCACTTGCGAATCAACGGCTCTTCCGCACATAGAATCACCTAAAACATCAGCCCCAACAACAACAACATAATCGTTAATAAACGTCAATTTTCCATATACCTGATCTCCATGGGACTTCCATGTTTCAGTGAAGTTTAAAAATTGATCAGAGATTGTCTTTTGAGTTAATTTATCTATTGATTCAGAAGAAACATACATCCAAACCTTAGCATTGAATTTAAAATCTGGAAAAATCATAAGTCAGCAGCATTTGCAATTAATTCAGCTACATCTAAAACCTTAACTTCAGACTCCTTTTCAAAGTGTTTAACGCCATCGGTCATCATGGTATTACAAAATGGACAACCTGTAGCAATTAAATCTGGTTTAAGCTCTAAAGCATCTTCCGTTCTTTCTATATTGATTTCTTTATTTCCTTTCTCTGCTTCTTTAAACATTTGTGCACCACCAGCACCACAACACAATCCATTACTTTTTGAGCGTTTCATTTCAGCAAGTTCAGAATCTAATTTTTCCAAAACATTTCTAGGTGCTTCATAAACATCATTGGCTCTACCTAAATAACAGGGGTCATGAAAAGTAATTTTCTTACCCTTAAAAGTACCACCATCTTTCATTTTAATCTTCCCGTCTCTAATTAACTTATTAATCAATTGAGTATGATGAACAACATCAAAGTTTCCACCTAGTTCAGGATATTCATTTTTTAATGTATTGAAACAATGTGGACAACCCGTGACAATTTTTTTTATTTCATAACCATTTAATAGTTGAATATTTTGAATGGCTTGCATCATAAATGCAAATTCGTTTCCTGCTCTTTTTGCAGGATCTCCTGTACAGGATTCTTCAGTACCCAATACTGCAAATTTTATATTGCAATGATTTAAAATCTTAACGATTGCTTTGGTAATTTTTTTTGCACGATCATCAAAACTTCCTGAGCACCCTACCCAAAACAAGATATCAGGTGATTCGTTGTTTGCAACTAATTCTGCAACAGTAGGTATTTTAATTTTTTCAATCATTCTTTAATCTTCGTTAGCCCAGTTTAATCTATCTGATGGCGAAAACTGCCATGGAGCACCATTGTTTTCAATATTCGTTAACATTCCTGCAAGTTCAGAGGGAACTTTTGATTCTTCCATCACTAAGTACCTTCTTAAATCAATAATAATTGAAAGAGGATCAATATTAACTGGACACTCTTGAACACATGCATTGCATGAAGTACATGCCCAAAGCTCTTCTTCAGAAATGTAATCTCCTAATAATGATTTTCCATCATCGTAATCTTTACCGTGCTTTCTTCTATTATCTCCAACCTCAACCATCCTATCTCTAGTATCCATCATGATTTTTCTTGGACTAAGTTTTTTTCCTGTTTGATTGGCAGGACAAGCAGACGAACATCGCCCACATTCAGTACAAGTATAGGCTTCCATTAAATTTTTCCATGTAAGGTCTTGTACATCCTTTGCTCCAAAACGTTCAGGTTCAGAAATTGCTTCACCTTCAGGTGGTGCAGCATAAGGATCAAAATTTGGATCAAACATGTTTTCAACTTCTGATTTAACATTGCTTAAATTGGTGAGTTGCCCCTTATCATTTAAATTGCTGTAATAGGTATTAGGAAATGCTAAAAGAATGTGAAAATGTTTGGAATAAGGCAAATAATTTAAAAAACCAAATACCATCAACAAATGTCCCCACCATCCTACTCTTTCTAAAATCTCTAATGTTGATTGATCAAGCCCACCAAAAACTAATGGTCCTAAATGACTTGAAACCGCAAAACCATATGATTTTACTCCATCACCTAAAAGAGCGTTAATCCAACTGTCATCCAAATGGGCATGAGACCAAGATTCCCTTAACATGACCTCATCAGTTCCGTTCATTGTGAAAATACAAAAGATGAGTAAAATTTCTAAATACAAAATAATATTACCATCTAATTTTGGCCAACCTGTCATTTCATCCATATGAAACCTTGGTAGTTTCAACAGGTTTCTTCTAGCTAAAAAAATTATTGTTGCAACAAAAGCCAAAACGGATAAAACCTCAATTGTACTAACAACAAGAACATAAAAGCTTCCCAATGTATTAGCAAAAAAACGATGATTTCCAGTTAATCCATCAATGATTATCTCTAAAAGTTCAGTGGAAGTGATTACAAAAGCTGCATAAATAAAAAAATGCAAAATTGCAGGAAGTAAATTTTGAAACATTTTTTTTTGACCAAAAGCTACTAAAAGCATTGTTTTGATTCGTTCAGGTTTTCTATCAGATCGATCAATTGATTTACCCATTAAAATATTACTTCTTACTTTAAGAATATTCCATCCAAAAAAAGAAAATGTAAATGTTAGTAAAATGGCAAAAACAATGATTGAAACCATATGAGTTTAATAGTATATATAATTAAATCAAATATATAAAAAGCTATGCGTGCATACTAATTAAGGTGTTACAATTAATTAATTCATTAGAATTAAGTTATAATTTAAAGATTTAAGGAGTCCGTTACAAACTTTTTAAGTGTTTTTTCATCACGAGAATCTAACAAACTCTTATCTCTACTTCCAAATACACTAAATTGTAAATATCTGTTTGGATGGGTTTTAATATTTTCAACCAGCCTTGTAGCTTCGTTGACCATATTGTCTACCCTATTGTATAAACTTGAATCTTGCATTAAATGAGTAAGTGATCCATCTCCGTGTTGAATATCATACAAAATTGTATTTACCTCATCTAGGGATTCTTTTGCATTATCTACCACACCAATGAAATCAACTTTCGTTAGCGTATCGGATATTTTGGAAACGTTTGTCAACAATGACGTTATTTGCTCATTACTTTCATTGAGATTAGATGTTATTCCTTCAATATTTTGTAAAACACGACTTATCCTAAACTTTTCAGCCTTAATCAAAGTATCTATTCTAAGAGAAACTCTTTCAAAGTTTCTAATAGAGTTATTTATACCTTCAAACGATTCATCTAGGTTTTCAGTATTTCTACTAAAAATAGCCTCAATGGTTTTTATGGCAGAATCTGCTGTACTAATTAGTTCATTTGTCTTTTGTTCTAAAGGCAATAATCTTTCATTAATTTGATCTTCTAAAGCCTGAGAAACCAATGCGTTAATTGTATCCTTGTGTTGATAGAAGGTTATGTTATCCTTCCAGACCAACTCTAAATAAGCTCCAGACAATAAATCAGAATTCAATAAAATGGTAGAACCCATAGGAATTTCTTTAACAAAAGGATCTGTTAATTCAAATTCAACAACTACACTATTAAAATTAGTAGGTTGAAAAGCAACATTAATAACGGTACCAATTTTTAGACCATTTAATTTCACCGGCCTTCCTGTTGTCAACCCTTCTGTATTGTCATAAACAGCATAGTACAATGCTCTGTTTTTCCAAAGTTCTTGACCTTTTAAAAAGAAAAAACCAACAATTAAACCACCAATTCCGATAATTGAAATTAGTCCGACTAATATTTCTTTCTTAATTTTCATTTGGTTTGTTATTTAGCTTCAATAAAGCTTCATTTACATTTATCTTATTCCCGTTTTCAAAAGCAGTAATAAAAGCTGATGGATATCCTGTAGATTTTGCCTTTGCTAACATGGTTTGAGCCGTTTCCATATCTATACACCTGCCATAGGTATATTTATAAAATTTTCCACTAATATACACTTCTACTCCTTTTAATCCATTAAAGTTCCCCGGAACTGTAGAAATTTTAGACGAAGAAGTTGCAATTTGCACCTTAAGAAACACGCCTTCTTCGTTTAAAGACTCTTTTTTATTTTGTATTTCAGTAGTTGTAAATTCAGTTGATTTTAAAGATTGGTCAACGCCATCATATCTTTCTTTGTATCTTTTTAAACCCTCAAAAATATGATTTGCTAACTTTATTTGCCCACTTTCAGTAGTAAGTAATTTTTCATCTTTGGCATTAGATAAAAAACCCAGTTCCAAAAGTACAGCAGGCATAGTTGCTCTATACAAAACCATAAAACCCGCTTGCTTCACTCCCCTATTTCTAAGGCCAAGCTTAGAAACACAATCTTTTTGAATGGCATTGGCTAATATTAAACTTTGGTCCAAGAATGCATTTTGTCTCATAGAAAGAGCAATATATGCATCAGGATCGTTGGGGTTAAACTCTGAATACGTTTGTTCATTATTTTCTTCCATTAATATGGCTGAATTTTCAAATTTTGCTACTTCTAATGCTGCTTGAGATTTATGAAGTCCGAGAACCCAAGTTTCAAACCCATTTGCAGAAGAACTTTCTACAGCATTTGCATGAACAGAAATAAATAAATCTGCTCCAATTTCATTGGCTATTTTTGCTCTTTTAGCTAAACCAATAAATCGATCGTCATCTCTAGTATATATTACTTTTACATCTGGATATGCTTCTTTTATTAAATCTCCTAACAAAAGACTTACTTTTAAGACAACAGTCTTTTCATAATTTTTATTTGGGCTTATTGCTCCTGGATCTTTCCCTCCATGACCAGGGTCAATAACTATGGTATTGATTCCAAGTCCAGTTTGAGAAAAAACCGTTTGAAAACAAAATAAAATTGAAACTATCAGAAAAAAAGATGTTCTTAAGTTGTGTAACGTTATCTTTGTATAATTAAATGTCATTTTTTTCGTTATTCGATTAATCGATTTTTAAAAATTGATCCAAAAACTTCAAATAGCTATCATTTGTTTCAAATGTATGAAGCCTTCTAGTGTAAAACATAATTTATTACGACTAATTATTCTCTTTATTCTGTTAATAAACAATTCTGGCATTTATTCTCAAAACAAAGAACCATCTCAACAACAATCAAGCCAACTAACAGATGTTTTAAATTATACGGCTAAAGATTCTATGATTTTAGACATGGAAAACAACAAAAGCTTTCTTTACAATGAAGCTCACATAGACTATGGGGAAATTTCTTTAGATGCTTGTTTTATAGAATTTGATCTTAAAACAAAAATAGTAATTGCAAGGTTTTGTCTTGATTCAAACAACAAAAAAATTGGAATTCCAGTCATAAAAGATGGAGAAACAGCTACAACTTCAGATTCATTAAAATATAACTTTGAAACACAAAAGGGAATTACTTACCATGTCAAATTAAAAGAAGGTGAAAGCTACATACATGGTGAAAAAGTTAAAAAACAGACCAATGGTGATATTCATATTAAAAACGCCCTTTACACTACCTGCGATTTAGATCATCCACATTTTTATTTTAAATTATCAAAAGCCATCATTAAACCCGATGATAAAATTGTTTCAGGGCCTGTTAATCTTTTTATTGCTGACATTCCAACTCCTTTGGGCCTCCCCTTTGCTTTCTTACCCAATAAAAAAAATAAAAGCTCAAATGGATTAATTGTACCTACCTACGGAGAATCAGCAGCACTTGGTTTTTATTTACTAGGTGGTGGGTATTACCATCAATTTAAAAGCGGGAAATTTAGCACCTCCATAACAGGTGACATTTACAGTAAAGGATCTTGGGGAATATCAAACAGAACACAATACAAAACAAGGTATAAATACAGTGGACAATTTACACTAAACTATAGAAATACCATACAAGGTGAAAAAGGGTTTGAAGACTACAATAAATCCAAAGATTTTTTTGTGAAATGGAATCACCAAAACGATGCAAAACTAAATCCTGGAACAACTTTTAGAGCATTGATTAACGCTGGAACAACTACAAACTTTAGAAATGATTACAACAACATATCGGCTAGTAATTATTTAACGAACACTTTTAACTCTAACATATCTTGGAGCAAACAATTTAAAGGTAAAATAAGTTCTAACTTAAATGGTAATTTACGTCATAGTCAAAACAGCAATACTGGAATGATGACATTTACTCTTCCAGAAATAGCATACAATGTAAATAGGTTTTACCCACTAAAAATGCTTCGTAAAACTACCATTAGTAAAAACTTCATCCATGAATTCATCAATCAAACAAATGTTAATTATCAATTGAACACAAAAAATGAAATCAATGAACTATCTGAAGACATTAAATTAGATAATTTAAACAACATGCTTGTTAACTCAAGGAAAGGAATAAGACACAACATTAATGCCTCAAGTTCTATTAAACTTTTTGGGAAAAACGTAACCATAAACCCAGCATATCAACTTTCATCTCTTTGGTACTTTGACCAAATAAATAAGTCATGGAATGCTACCAATCAAGAAGTTCAAAACGATACAGTAAGAGATTTTTCTACAATATACTCGCATAGCTTTAGTGCTTCTGCTACAAGTAAAATTTATGGATTTTATCAACCGGCAAAATTTTTAAAAGGCAAACATGAAATGAAAATACGACATACCATTACACCAAATGTTAACTTTTCATACAAGCCAAGCACATACAATTTACTTCAATATCAGAACGATACTACAGGAAATAATTTTACTAATTATTCTCCCTACTCAAATAACATTTATGGAACGGTAAGTTCTAATGAATCTGGAAGAATTGGTTTTAGCTTGATTAATTCTTTAGAGTTAAAAAGAAAAAATCTAAACGACACTACCATAAAAGAGGAGTTTATAAAATCTAAAATATTAGATAATTTCTCTATCAATACTGGCTATGACATAATGAAAGATTCCTTTAATTTAGATCGAATAAACCTTGTAGGAAGAACTACTTTATGGAAAAAAGTAAACATACGGTTTGCAGGGTCTCTTGACCCGTACAGTTATGTAAATGGGGTAAGAATTAATGAATATCAATTTAAAAACCGTAAAATAGGTACACTTACCAATGCAAACTTAGCGATTGGGATGAATTTAAAATCTAAAAAAGGATCAAAAAACAACTACAAAAGCAATAAAGGCAGTAAAGAAGAATTAGACTTTATTAATTCTAACAGTGATTTATACATTGACTTTAACATTCCTTGGTCACTCAACATAGATTATAAAATTGACTACATAAGAAACATTTCTTCTTCATTAGATACAGCATATGTAACTCAAAGTGTTGGATTAAGAGGCGATTTATCTCTTACTAAAAATTGGAAAATATCCTATATGACCAACTTTGATTTTGTCAATAAAGAATTTAGTTTCACTTCGATAAATATAGCAAGAGATTTACACTGCTGGCAAATGGGATTCAACTGGATTCCGTTTGGGTTTATGAGAAGCTACAACATTCAAATCAATGTAAAATCTTCTTTACTACAAGATCTGAAACTTCAAAGAAGAAGGACATGGTATGACAATAACCTTTTTTAAAACACACAATGAAAAAATCAATCAGCATTAAAAACGCTCCTGCACCTGTTGGTCCTTATAGCCAAGCTATATTGCACAACAACATGTTATATGCAAGTGGACAAATTGCCATTAACCCTAAAACAAACGAATTAATTATTCATGATTTATCTAAAGAGGTCAATCAAGTAATGGAAAACATCGCTTCTCTTTTACAAGCTGCTGAAATGAACTGGAATGATGTAATTAAATGCAGCATCTTTCTAAAAGACATGAATAATTTTGAATTGGTCAATGACATTTATGCCAGCTATTTCAACAAAAGTTTTCCAGCTAGAGAAACCGTTGAAGTTTCAAGACTGCCTAAAGATGTAAATGTAGAAATAAGCTTTATTGCAGGTAAAGACTAAAACTTAGCTATTTGGCTAAATTGATAAACTCGTTCCAAAGCGGATCAATTGGAGGATTTGCTGTAACCGTCATAGTTTCCTTTTTGATTGGATGATTGAAAGTAATGCTTCTAGCAAACAAATGTATAGAACCATCTTTATTGGTTCGGTTTGCACCATATTTCACATCTCCTTTAATGCGGCATCCTGCATGACTTAACTGAACTCTAATTTGATGATGTCTACCAGTTTTAGGATTGATTTCTAAATAATAATAATTTTTGCTTCTTCCAATTAAGCTGTACAATAGCTCTGCTTTTTTACTTTCTTTAACTTCTTGATCGTATGCTCTAGACTTATTTTTTTGTTGGTTTTTTTTCATCCAATTAATCAATTCCCCTTTTTCATATGGAGGTCGTTCATCAACAACTGCCCAGTACGTTTTTTCAATCAAC
>JAQWRG010000096.1 GCA_029243855.1 Flavobacteriales bacterium
TTCTCTGTAATCTTAGCAATTTCTGGTTTTAATACTTTCATCTTAGCAGACGAGGCATAGTTCTTATAAGTAAGGGGCAGAATTATCAACTTAACGGCAAGAGTCAACAATAAGATGATTAATCCAAAGCCTAACCCCCATGATTTTAACAAATTAAAAATTGGTTCAATCATTATGTAATTAACCCATCTAAATATTCCCCAACCTAAATTTATAATACCGTCCATTTCAGCATTATAACTTTCAAGTAAATCGTATTCATTTGGACCAAAGAAAAACTTAAGATCAACTTCTCTTTCAGATGGCAATCTTAAATCAGATTTATATGAAATGGTGTATTCTTCACTTTCCAATTGCTTTTGGGTTAAACTACCTTCACGTATTGGTTCATCAGAAATTAATATGGATGAAAAGAACTTATGCTTAAAAGCGACCCAATTCAAATTTCCATCAATTTCCTCAACATTGTCTGACCTTTCACCTATGTAATCTCTTCCTTCATTTTCGTAACGAAACATTATAGAACAAGTCATTCTTTCATCATCTGCTAGTTTTTCAGTAGACAACCCTAACATTGACCACTCTAAGTCAACATCATCCAAACTAACCTTATCATCTAAGTTGTGGTACTTAATTTTGTAATCTACATGATAAGAATCAGGCTCAAGAGTATAGGAGAATTCCAAATACTCATTAGAATTGTCGGTTTCTAGTCTATAGATAAGATTACTTTCAGAACTACCAACTAAGTTGAAATAAAGATCGCTAGTATTAATAGGAATATATTTGTCTTTATCTACAATTCTTAAGCTCTGAAATGAATTTTCTTTTTCAAATAACTTAACGGGATTATTTATAGAATCGACAAAATCGCTATGCGTTCTAAATTTATATATGCCATCAGTATTTAACTCAACCAATTCAGCAGAATTAATTCTTGCACCTTTTGATGAAAAAGACAATCTTATTTTAGAATTCTGAAGAATAGCTTCCTTATCTTCTCCTTCTGCACCTTTATAGAACAATCCAAACTTTTTTCTATTGAGGTCTTCTAATACTTTATTACGAGCATTAACGGCTAACGTATCGTTGCCATCAATAACAGTTGGAGGAATTAAAACCTCCTCTAATGATGGTGAAACTTCAGAAATAACTTCTTCTGTTTCTTTTGATTCAATTTTAGTAGTTTCTTTTGGCACATCTTGCTCATCTGTCTTGTTTAAGTACAAAAAAGCCATTAAAACAGCACCAATTAGTAAAAAACCTGTTGTTGTATTCTTATCCATTATTTATAAATAAAATTTCTGACCGCAAATATATTTTTTATCAAGTAAACTCTTACTAATTAGGCCATTTATATTGCTTAATAATTGTAAACAAAATAAAACATAGTTAATAACTTTGTGGAAAACCCCGTTAAGCAACAGTTCATTTACTGCCATTCAACAAATATTTTTGTTAGAAAGATTTTTTAATGTTAAAAACGCTTTTTAGAAAAAAGAAAATTACAGAATCTCAATTGGCTCTATCATTTGTTAATACAACAATCAGGTCAATTGAAGAGTCGTTTGACGATGTAATTGATGCCATTAAAAATGATTCTGAATTATCATCTTCTCCTTTAATTAGCCAAAAAGATATGGATGAATTTATTTTCATAGTATTTGCTGGCAACCTTAAATTGTTAGAAAGATATCTTCCGGCTAGTGAAGAAATATCTTTAAACGGACTCATAACAGAAAAAATCACAGCTGCGTACGATTCAGACTACAACACCATCAAAGATTTATTAGAAGACTACTCCTCTTATATCTCAAGAGTAAATCATCCGTCCAAAAATGTTTTATACGGAATGTCCAAAGCTATTTTTTTTAAATATGACCTTGGAAAACATCAAGAAGATTATTTTGCTCAACTAAATTCTCCAAACCCTATCTTTCTTAAAAGGATTGACAACATAATGGAAAACTACTTATGGGATTGGAATAATTTTTTCAATAAATATAAAATCACGAATAACCTATTTTAACTTAAAAGTTAAAATGGTTAACAGCCATATCTTTCACTTCATCCCCTATAGCTAAAGCAGCGGTTGCTGCTGGAGACGGAGCATTCAAAATGTGAATACTATTTTCTTTGTATTCAATTCTAAAGTCATCTCTAGTATCTCCATCTTGACTTAATAAAAGAGCTCTTACCCCTGCTCTGCCTGGACGTAAATCATCTATTGTTAATGAAGGAATTAAAACCTGTAATGTTTTTAAAAACATTTTTTTAGAAAATGCCCTTCTATATTCATCAACTCCAAATTTCATGTTTTTAAAAAACAAATTCCAAGTTCCTCTATAAGACAAAGCATCAATGGTGTCTTTAATACTAAAATCAGTTTTGCCATACCCCTCTCTTTTGAATGTAAAAACTGCATTAGGACCGCACTCAATATCCCCATTTACCATTCTAGTAAAATGAACTCCTAAAAAAGGAAATTCAGGATTTGGAACAGGATAAATAAGGTTTTTAACTTTATGTTTAGCATGATCATTTAATTCATAATAATCACCTCTAAAGCCAACAACTTTCTCTTTCAATTTAACCCCATCACTTTTTGCCAATCTATCGGCTTGCAAACCACCACATACAATTAAAAACTTTGATTTTATAGTTTGTTTTGAAGTATAGATAACTTTAACACTTCCTTCTTGAGCAAAATCTTTAACTTCTTCTCCTAGTATTAAACTACTTTTCTCGTTAGTGGCACAGGCAATCTCTGCCATTTTATTGGTTGCTCCAACATAGTCAATTATACCTGTACATGGAACCCAAATACCTGCAATACCATTAACGTATGGTTCAATCTCTTTAATTTGATCCGCATTTATTTTTTCTATGCCTTCAGTATTGTTAGCTACTCCATTTTCAAAAATTTGATCCATGAATTTAAACTCACTTTTATGAGTTGCAACCACCACTTTCCCACAAACGTCATGATCAATCTTATGTTCTTTAGCAAATGCAACCAACTCATGTCTACCATTTACACAATTCTTTGCCTTCATAGAGCCTGGCTTATAATATAACCCAGAATGAATTACACCAGAATTGTTTCCAGTTTGATGATGTGCTAACGCTTTTTCTTTTTCAATAAGAACTAAAGACTTATCAGGAAATTGTTTTTGGAGTTTATAAAAAGTAGCAGAGCCAACTATACCTCCTCCTACTACAGCAATATCATATATTTTTTCGGTCATGTATTAATAGTCTTTTCTTCTTTTGGAACAAAGAACATCAAAAGTAATCCAAATGAAAAAAACAACACCAATGCAACAATAGAATTTCTTGCACTTCCGGTTATTTGTTCAATAAATCCATAAGCTAACATTCCAATCACAATTCCTAATTTCTCAGAAATGTCATAAAAAGAAAAATAAGAAGATGTATCCTTAGTGTCTTGGGGGATAAACTTAGAAAAAGTACTTCTAGACAGGGATTGTATACCTCCCATTACCAAGCCAACAAAACCTGCAATACAATAAAAATCAAAAGGTTCAGAAACTATATAATTAGGCAACATTTCTTCTCCCATTAAAAAACGAACATATTCTTTTGGGTGGTAACCTGCACAAAAACATAAAACAACCCACAAAAAAAGCACAAGCTTCAAAGCAAATAAATTGCCTTTCAAATCAGATATCTTTGATAAGGCAATTGAACCAGGAATAGCTATCAATTGAATTAGCAAGACACTTATAATTAACCCCATTTTAGCGTCAGCACCATCACCCCAATTAATTTCTTTTGTCCCAAAATATACAGCAACAAGCATTATTGTTTGGACCGCCATACTGTAAACAAAAAATGAATAAATGAAGCGTTTTAATCGAACAGTATTTTTCACTTCTCTCCATACTTTTACAATTTCATTGAACCCTTTGGAATAGGTTGATTTATCTGATAAATTCAACTTATTCCCATTAGGCAACTGCTTAAATGTTACATGACTAAACCCAAACCACCAGCAACCTGTTAAAACAAAGCACAACCTTGTATACAACGACCGACTTTCTTCAGAGCTCTTGAATATAAGTGCTAAACAAATCAATAAAAGAATAACACTTCCAAAATACCCCATTGAAAAACCCTTTGCAGATAAACTATCGTGATTTTCTTCATGAGCAATTTCTGGTAAAAACGCATTGTAAAATACCAAGCTACTCCAAAAACCTATTCCAGCTATGACGTAAATTAGCAAGCTCAGTTCTAAATAATCGTTAGAAAAAAAAGCTAAAAGCATACAGCTAAACGAACCCAAATAACAAAAAAACCGCATGAAAACTTTTTTATTTCCAGCGTTATCAGCTATTCCTGTAAGAAAAGGCAGAGTTAAAACCAACAATAAAAAATAAGAAGCACTTAATACTGTAATCAAAGCAGTACTAATCCATTTTGTTCCAAAAAACAAAACCTCTTCATTTACATAACTTTCGTAAAAAATTGGAAAAATAGCAGTCGTTATAACCAAAGGATATACAGAATTTGCCCAATCGTAAAATGCCCATGCATTTTGAAGCTTCTTGTTTCCTTTCATGGTTATTAAATAACCTATTTCACTAATTTAAGTTCAACACGTCTATTTTTTGCAAGACTTAGCATTGAATACCCAGGAAAGGCCGGTTGTTCTGCTTTAAAACTTTTAATAGTTAATCTATCTGCCGATATCCCTTTTTCAGTAAGAGCATTAAAAATAGATTTAGCCCTATATTCACTAAGGTTTATTAATTTTTCGTTTTCTGGATCTTCTTGAATGGCATCGTGTTCTGCTTTATCCGTATGCCCATGAATCTCAAGTTTTAAATCTTTGTTACTTTTCAATAAATCAGCAATACTATTAATTGATTTCAAAAACATTTTGTCAATTTTATCACCTTCAACATCAAAATATACAGTTGCTCTTTTGAGTTGTATCTCTGTAGATATCTCTGACCCATCAGTAGCGTAATCTCTATGATATACAATTGATTCTCTTTTAATTTTATTCTGGCCTGAACAATTGCAATCAGACATGTTTTCAATTAAAAAAACCTCGATATTATCAACATAATAATAAGCTGATGGGATTTGTGTCCCAGGAAAATTTTCTAATTTTTTTAGTTTCTCATAATCAGTATCCTTATTGTTAAAAAAGTTACCAATAGTTATAAATTCTTCTTTACCATCAGCTCTGTATATCCCGCATACAGTTTCCCAATTATATCTTGCATTATAAATATGATTTTCTCCGTCACGAATAACTCTTGAAAACTCATCAGCTTTATCAAATATAATATCTCCCTTTCCTTCTAATGATTGAGCTTCAACACCAAAATGTAAACCAATATTGTTTACAGCATATTTACTTAAATCTGAAAGGCTAACATTAAACTTTACACAATAATCTAATCCTGAAGTTAATGGGTTTGCCAACTGTGATTGAATATATGTTCTTGGAGATTTATTATTATAAGAATACATCAATATTCCAGCATAATTATCACCATCCTTAGGGAATTCTTTTCCATAAATATTAACAGGAGCTGAGACAGGCGCATCTTTCTTTTTAGAGAATAAATCAGCTTTAAGAGCTGTTGGAGAATCCCAATATTTAGCTACATTGATTTGTTTAAGTTTTTTAAGTTTCCCATCCATACTTTCAAAACTTGGATTAGAAACTAAATTTTCTTCTTCCTGACTAAAAACAATTACAGAAAAAATTAAGGGGAATATTAATATTGACTTGAAATTCATTATTTATTTATTTTGATAATTATAAGCTTTAACCGTTTCAATAAAGCATTTAACATTTTCAGGATTAATATCTGGATATAATCCGTGTCCTAAGTTAGCAATATGTCTACTGTTACCAAACTTATTTAGCATAAGATTGGTTTTAGTTTCGATAGTTTTGAAATCTGAATATAAAGCACAAGGATCAAGGTTTCCTTGTAAGGTCTTGTTGTTATTGAAAATATTTTTTGCATTTTGAACATCCATGTTCCAATCTAAACCTATTGTATTGCAATTTAATTGAGCCATTTCATGAAGTGTTGAATACGCTCCTTTGGAAAAAACGGTAACAGGAACTTCATCAATCGCATCACAAATTTTATTGACATATTTCATGCCAAACTCTAAATATTGTTCTTTGTTTAATATTCCGGCCCAAGAATCAAAAACTTGAACTAAATCTGCACCAGCTCTAATTTGAGCTTTTAAATACAAAATAGTTGTGTCTGTAATTTTATTTAATAATTGATGGGAAAGTGTTGGGTTTTGGTACAACATTTTTTTTGCTTTGCTAAAAGTCTTTGACCCTTGACCTTCTGTCATGTAAGAAAAAATTGTCCATGGAGCTCCTGCAAAACCAATTAAAGGAACACGCCCATTAAGTTCTTTTTTTGTGATTTTAATGGCCTCAAAAACATATGACAACTTATCTTCAACATCTGGAATTTCAATACTTTCTAAATCCTTTTGACTTTGAATGGTAGTTCTAAAAAACGGACCTTTTTTCTCAATCATTTCATAACTCAACCCCATTGCATCTGGAACAACAAGAATATCAGAAAAAATTATAGCTGCATCAACATCTAAAATATCAACAGGTTGAATGGTAACTTCTGCTGCCAAGCTAGGCGTTTCTACCAACTCCTTAAAACCACTTAAAGAATTTCTGATTTTTCTATACTCAGGTAAAATTCTTCCTGCTTGCCTCATCAACCATACTGGAGTTCTTTCTACTTTTTCTCCCTTAGCAGCTCGAATTAATAAATCATTGCTTAAATTCATCCCACAAATGTATAAAAACAGCATTTTCAAGTCTTCTTTTTTTGATGTTATTATTGAGATCCATATTTATTAGTTCGTTTCTCATTTGTATTTGCTCTAATAGCTTTGCAAATTATGCGTACAACACAAATGAAAATGGAAGCTCCTTTGTTTCAGACACTATTGTTGTTATACTTAAAAAAGACAACTCTGAAATAAGAGGGATTCTCATAAAAGAAAGCAATTCAACACTACTAGTTTTATTAGGAAATGAAGAAATTACTTTTTTAAAGAATGAAATTCAGGGATACCGATTCATAACAAGTAATGAAATAAAATCAAAAACACAATTTGAAACTCCAAACTACAATTATACTAGATATTGTTTTTTTCCTTCCTCATTTACAACTAAAAGAGGAGAAAGTGCTTCCTACTCTCATTACTTAACTACTGCAAACTTAAAAGTTGGAATTACAGACAATTGGGAATTTTCTATTGGTAGTATTTTTATAAATTCCATTCTAACATCTGTAAGTTATTCAAAACCAGTATATAAATCTGTAAGGTTAGCTGTGAGTGGCTATGGGGGATATATTTTTTATTTACCAAGCAATCCTGGAACCAATCAAAGTGGTGTTGGAATTATTCCAAGAATATCATTTGGAGATGAAAATCAGAATATATCAATGGGATTTATTGCTTCAAAAACTTCATTGATTAACCAATGGGTTTATGGAAGCTATTTGGGAGCCCAACAAAAGTTAAAAGAAAGATTGACCTTGTCAGGTGAATTTAGTGGGCTCACTATAGATTCTCACAATATTTTACTGTTGGGTGACGTAACCTTAAATTTTACAACAAGAAGAGGATTTGAAGTAATATCTCTTGGAGCTTTAGGAATAAACACAAACAATCAAAGTTTCATTGGAATATCACTTCCAAGACCATTTATTCCACTTCCATATTTAGGTTATCAACGAATTTTTTAAGCTATTTTGCTTTTAAAACGTATCCATTATAATCATTTATTTTTCCAGATACTTTATCTCTAGCTCTAACCTTCCATAGATAAACACCGTTTTGAACAAGTCCTTTAGCATCTTTATCGTATCCATCCCATCCAATATCAGGGTTGTCAGTATAAAAAATTAATTCTCCCCAACGATTGTAAACTTCGAAACTAAAATTGAGTAAACCAATATTTTCACCTTCAACTTTAAAAACATCGTTTTTACCATCTCCATTTGGAGTAAATGTATTAGGTAAATAAACTGCATAAAAACCATTAATTATTTGCAATCCGTAGGTAGTATCGGTACACCCGTGTTGATTTGTCACCACTAATTCAACCTTATAATTTTGAGCAAAATCATCAGGGAATGTATAGTTTGGATTCTCATCATTACTTGATGCTACAATAGTATTTACACTATCCATAAAAGTCCAGGAGAATGAAACAACATCACTAGATGATGAGTCGGTAAACTGAACAGTTGGTGTTAAAATTTGAGCAGGATTAGGGTAAGATGTAAATGCTGCTTGAGGATAATCATAAACTTCAACTAAGTCATTAAAAATAGAGTCATTAGTACAACCATCTGGGCTTGTAACAGTTAACTGAACATCATAAATCCCTGGTGAATAATAAGTATTTTGAACTGCTCCACATACAGAACTCGTATCTCCAT
>JAQWRG010000112.1 GCA_029243855.1 Flavobacteriales bacterium
TAATGATACATCTTTGAGCTTTTTATGAGATTTTTTAGCTACCCAACCCAGAATAGGAGAAATTAAAATGGCAAACAACAAAGAATGAGAAAATCCTCTGTGCATTTCTGTATTGGTAATTTCATCTACAAAGTATTTTAAAAAAATATCTAAATCTGGAATAGTTCCGCCAATTGCCCCCCAAAGCATGGCTCTATTTCCAATTTTTTTTCCAAGCACTGCTTCACCAACAGCAGCCCCTAACACAACTTGAGTAAGTGAATCCATTAATCATGGCCAAGATACAATGTATATGTCAATTTAATTTTTTAGCCATTAAAAAAGGCATTCAATTGTGTTTTTAATTCATTTTAAAATAAATTCGTTTTCCTGATAATGAAAAACAGCTATTCTAATCTAATTAAACAAAGTTTTAAATTTCCTCAAGAAGGATTTGATCTAAATAATGGATTTCTGACGTTTCATGGAGTTTCATTACAAAAGCTAATAAAAAAATACGGCACCCCTTTTAGACTTTTTTACCTTCCAAATATTGGCAAAAAAATAAACCGAGCCAGAAATATATTTGAGAAGGCTATTAAAAAACACAAATACAACGGGAATTACCACTATTGCTATTGTACAAAGTGCAATCATTTTTCTCATGTAATTAGTGCGGCAATACAACACAATGTTCATTTAGAAACGTCTTCAAGTTTTGATATAGATTTAATTTTAAACCTTCATAATAACGGCACAATTAATACCGATTTAATTGTAATCAACAACGGATATAAAACTACTGAATACCTTAAAAAAATCATATCACTTTATGATATTGGATTCAAAAATGTGTTGGTTGTTTTAGACAACAAATCAGAACTTAAAAGGTTGACTACACTTTTAAAAGGATCCGATAAAAAAATTAAAATCGGTTTACGAATGGCCATTAATGAAGAAGCGCAATCTTCTTATTATACTTCAAGAATGGGCATTAGACACAATGAAGTACTTAATTTTTTCCAAGAAGAGGTTGAAAACAACGATTATGTTGAGCTAAAAATGCTACACTTCTTTGTAGACTCTGGCATTAAAGACAGTTTGTATTTTTGGGAAGAATTTAACAAAGCGCTAAAACTATATATTGATTTAAAGAAACAATCCATCTCATTGGACGCATTCAACCTTGGTGGTGGTTTTCCTATTAGAAATAATCTTGGTTTTGATTTCGACTACGAATACATGGCTAATGAAATCATAAAAAACATTAAAGAAAGATGTGTTACTGAAAACATTAATGAGCCACATGTTTTTACTGAATTTGGCAAATACACTGTAGGCGAAAGTGGTGCTATTATTTTTGAAGTATTGGAACAAAAGCAACAAAATGACAATGAAAATTGGTATCTGATAAACAACAGTTTAATGAATACCATTCCTGATGCTTGGTCCATAAAAGAAAAATTCATACTTCTACCTGTAAATAAATGGTCCAATGAATACAAAAGAGCTAATATTGGAGGAATTAGTTGCGACCGTTCTGACTATTACAATTCTGAAGACTTCAATCAAGAAGTATTACTTCCTACCTATACTAAAAATGATAAAGAACCGCTGTATCTTGGTTTCTTTCATACTGGAGCTTACCAAGATGCCATAAGTGGTTATGGAGGAATAAAACATTGTTTAATCCCTTCTCCAATACATGTTATAATTGACAAGGACAAAGATGGTAATCTAATTGACTACGTCTATCAAAACGAGCAGTCAGCAGAAGAAATGTTTAAATTATTAGGATATAAATGAAGACTTTTGCAGGAATAGACCAACATTTTGCTGCATATGAAACGGCTAAAATACTGCTACAATCTATTCCCTACGATGGGACAAGTACGTGGGGGAAAGGAGCCGACAAAGGGTTTTGTAGTTTTTTAGAGGCATCTGAAAACATGGAGCTGTATGATATTGAAACTGACTCAGAAGTATATAAAAAAGGAATACACATTTTAAAGGAGATAACTGAAAAGTCCAATCCTAAAAAGGTATTTGAAGGTGTTTACCAAAAAACTCAAAAGCTATTAACATCAAATAAATTTTTAACTTTTTTTGGTGGCGAACATTCTATAAGCATTGGTATAATTAAAGCCTTTTATGAAAAATATGATTCTTTAACTGTTCTTCAATTGGATGCTCATGCAGATTTAAGACCATCCTACATGAATAGTTCCTACAACCATGCCTGTGCACTTCATGATGCAAGTAAAAAAACCAACTTAGTTCAAGTAGGAATTCGCTCTATGGATGCATCAGAAAAAAAGTATATGAAGCCATCAAATGTGTTTTTTGCAGAAAAAATGTATGGAAACAACACTTGGATGGACGAAAGTATTGCTAAAATGACCAATGAGGTTTACATTACATTAGATCTTGATGTTTTTGACCCATCAATACTGCCTGCCACAGGAACTCCAGAACCTGGTGGTTTACTTTGGAACGACATGCTTACCTACTTAAATAAAATTTTTAAAACCAAAAATGTAGTGGGTTTTGATATTGTGGAGTTAGCTCCAATAAAAGAACAACCGGCATCAAATTTTTTAGCCGCTAAACTATATTATAAAATGCTATCTTATAAATTTAACCATTCATGAGTGTCAAAAACTTCATAACTGAACACTACAAGCATTTTAATGCTGCCGCTTTGGTTGATGCAGCCAAAGGATATGAAAAACATTTAAGTGAAGGCAAAAAAATGCTGGTTTCTCTTGCTGGGGCTATGAGCACGGCTGAATTGGGAAAATCTTTTTCTGAAATGATTCGTCAAAAAAAGGTAGCTATTGTTTCTTGTACAGGTGCTAATCTAGAGGAAGACTTGATGAATTTAGTGGCTCATAGTAATTACAAAAGAGTGCCTGAATACCGTGATTTGACACCAAAACAAGAAAGAGAATTATTAAATCAAGGATTAAATAGAGTAACCGATACATGTATTCCTGAAGAAGAAGCCTTTAGAAGGTTACAAAATCATGTTTTAAAACTATGGAAAAAAGCTGAAGCAGATGGAGAAAGATTTTTCCCTCACGAGTTTCTATACCAACTAATACTTTCTGGTGAATTGGAGCAATATTATGAAATACCGGAAAAAAACAGCTGGATGATTGCCGCTGCTAAAGAAAACTTACCCATGGTAGTCCCAGGTTGGGAAGACTCTACGCTAGGAAATATTTTTGCCTCTTATTGCATAAAAGGGGAACTTAACCCAAACACTATGAAAAGCGGGATTGAATACATGATGTATTTAGCCGATTATTATACGAAAAATGCTGGAAATGATGGGATTGGTTTTTTTCAAATTGGCGGTGGAATTGCTGGCGATTTCCCCATATGTGTTGTACCCATGCTATATCAAGATTTGGAAAAAACAACTACTCCATTTTGGAGTTACTTTTGTCAAATAAGCGACTCAACTACAAGTTACGGATCTTATTCAGGGGCTGTTCCCAATGAAAAAATAACATGGGGGAAATTAGATGTTGATACACCAAAGTTTATAATTGAATCAGACGCTACTATAGTTGCCCCTTTAATTTTTGCCTACCTTTTGAATTGGTAAAATGAATAATTGATGAATAAAATCTTACTATTTACCATTTTAGGCCCTGCCATTTTTATGTCGAGTTTACTTTTTGAAGCTCCTGACAACATGACAATTGGTGCTTATCGCTTAATTGGAATCACAGCTTGGATGGCCATTTGGTGGACGGCTGAAGTAGTGCCAATTGCTGTTACTGCTTTACTTCCAATTCTTTTATTTCCCTCAGCTGAAATTTTATCTATTACAGATACAGGAGCCAATTATGGTCATAAGTATATTTTCTTATTTATTGGCGGATTTATGATTGCTAACGCCATTCAAAAATGGAACTTACATAGGCGAATTGCACTGACTATTATCTCATTACTAGGAAGTAGCACAGAGCGTATCATTTTAGGGTTTATGTTAGCTACTGCATTTCTATCCATGTGGATATCTAATACTGCAACAAGTGTCATGATGCTTCCAATTGGTTTATCTGTAATAGCTCTATTAAACGATCATCCAGACACCATTGAAAATGAAAATAAAACATTTGGGAAAGCACTAATGCTGGGGATAGCTTATAGTGCTTCAGCTGGTGGTGTCGCCACGTTAATTGGAACACCTCCTAATATGATTTTAGCAGGTTTTATAAACGATAATTTTGGTGTTGAAATCAGCTTTTTTCAATGGATTAAAATTGGCCTTCCCATTTCTATAATCTTATTGTTTTTCATTTGGTACTATTTGACGAAAATTTCTTTTCGACTTAAAAAAACTGCGTTTCCAGGTGGAAAAGAAGAAATAAAAGAACTATTAAAAGAAATGGGGCCAATGAAAAAGGAAGAAAAAAGAATCCTTTTTATTTTTGGAGCCACTATTTTTTGTTGGGTCACAAGGTCTTACCTATTACAACCTTTACTACCAAACTTAGATGACTCCATGATTGCTATAGCTAGTGCTATATTGTTATTTATTATTCCCTCTACAAAGGAAAATGAAAAGCTAATGCACTGGAAAGACGCTGTAACAATTCCATGGGGAATATTAATTCTTTTTGGGGGTGGACTTTCCATTGCTGCTGGATTTAAAGCTACAGGACTAGCCGAATGGATTGGAATGCAATTTGAGCTTATTCCATCAATAGGTTTGTTTTTAGTACTTGCTATAATAATAACTACTGTTAATTTTTTAACAGAAATCACTTCTAATATGGCAACAACAGCCATGTTGTTGCCCGTTATTTTACCAATAGCGATTGCTATTGATATTCACCCCTATATACTGCTTACTGCTGCAACTATTGCTGCTTCCTGTGCTTTTATGCTGCCAGTAGCCACTCCTCCAAATGCCGTTGTTTTTGGTTCAAAACTTTTGAAAATTTCGGACATGGTAAAAGCAGGTTTATGGATTAACATTTTCTCCATAATACTGATTCTGTTGGCCACTTATTTTATTCTTCCGATGCTTTGGGGGTTGGATTAATTGACAATGATTTTCTCTGATGAACTAAATTCATTTTTTCCGAAAAGTTTAGCAAAGTATATTCCAGATGAAAAAACTGTATTGATGTTATTTTCTCCCAATTTTATGTGTTGTGTATGGATCAATTTACCATTCAAATCATATATAAATAATTCAACAGGACCAAGATTGTTCCAAACAAGATTAAAAGAGCCTTTAGAAGGGTTTGGGTAAATAGATTTTAAGGAATTATTTAAACTTTCTTTATAACTGCTAATTGATATGACTTCAAATGATATAGAATCGACATCATCTGGAGCAACACCAGGAGTGCAATTGGGCATTCCAAAACCTGAATTCATCGAATGTACATAAGAATATAGACCTGGACTTAAAGGGGGTAGATGAAAAGTATCTACTTCATCACATAAAGCAGGTAACATTCCAATACAGTGAAGGGATGATGATGTTATTTTATTGTTGTTCATACTAATGGCTTTGCTATGCAAAGGACAGCCAGATGAAGTAAAGGTTTGATATACAGAAAGTATAATGGTATCGCTTTCTGTGGGATTAAGAGGTGATATAGAAATGTTACTAATTCCTTGACTATAAATGAAATTTATAAAAAAGAAACCAGCCAATGTAATTGCAGTTTTTTTCATAATTGTAAATTTATAAAATATCTGGATTACATTTAAAAGCTAAAAGGAATGGAAAACAAAGATAAAGTCATTTTTATTCATATACCTAAAACAGGTGGAACAACCATAAATTCTGCTATGAATAATACTTTTTGGCAAACAGAAGTAGGTTTTAATTATCGTCATATTTTAGCAAATAAAAAATCCAATTCTGGAGACATATTTGATTCCCAAAACATAAACAAATACAAAGAATACATCATTTTCATGATGTTAAGAGACCCTGTAGATAGATTGATTTCTGAATATTACTTTATTAAAGAAAGACAGGAGTTTATTGATTTATTAAAAAATAAACCAAAAAACTTTGAGTCTTATATTAAAAATAGACAAACTCAAAATGCAGTAGTCAACTTTTTAAAAGGCAGAAGAATGTATGACCTTCATGCTGCTAATCAAGAAGATTTAAATGAAGTACTTAATGTAATTGACAATACTCCGATACACATTGGGATTTTTGAACAATTTGCTGAATCGTTGTATTATTTTGGAGAAAAATCTGGAATTAAATGGAAGAAGAATATTGAAGTCAAAAGAATGACTTTCAAAAGGCCAAAAGCAAAAGAGATTTCTAATGAAATAAGAGATTTAATTTTAGAACACAATCAATTGGATGTTATATTATATGAGCATGGTCTTAAAAAATTTAACAACCTTAATAACGAACAAAAAAAACTTAATATTTCATTTAATAAAGACAAATACAATCATGTTATTCCATATTGTGCAAAGTGGTGTTTTTTTGAATTTTGTATGGACAATAAAAAATTTATAAAACAAAATTTTGATTTTTTTAAACGATTAACTTTCTATCTAATTGAAACGCAAGGAATAAGTGACGGTAAAACATATACTAAATCATGGAACGAATCTTTTATTAAATCTATTCAAGTAACTTTTCCCAATTCAGATTTTGCAAGTTATGTAACAAATAATTTTGACATTTCTGGAGAACCCTTAGATCAAACCTCAAGAATTGCCAAATCTGTTGATGATTTCTTTACAGAAAACAAACATCATGCTAATAAGTATTATAAAAAAATTGTTTTTAATGAAACACAAATTGTAATTAGCAAGGACAAAGGTTGGTTTTCATCACTTTTCAAAAGCTAACAACTTTAAAATTTAGTATTTCCTATATATCTATGTAGTTATACCAATTACAGTAAACACAACAAATCAATTAAAAAAAATAGCATATTTTTATCTCGTTTAAAAAAAACATATGACTTCATTTTTATTAATAATTCTTAGCTACTAATATTTTTAAAAATGAAATCTATTTTCATTACTATCTCTATTTTTTGCTTTCTATCTAATTACGGCCAGCTGGAGATTTCAGCAGTTAAAAAAACCGTCCCTATAGTTATAGATGGTCAACTCGATGAGAATGATTGGGAACGCAGCAATTGGTCAACTGGCTTTACTCAGCTTAAACCTGTTCCAGGCAAAAAACCTAGCAAACCTACTGAAGTTGCCATGCTGTATGACCAAGAAGCTGTATATTTTGGTGTGAAGTGCTTTGATCACCCTGATTCTGTGTCTAAAGTATTGTCTATAAGAGACGACTTCAATCCAAATTTGGATGTTTTTGCTATTTTTATTGACACCTATCAAGACAATCAAAACGGATTTTTCTTTTCCATAACTAGTAGAGGTGTTCAATTGGATGCCAAAATTTTTGACACGGACTTTAATGACTTATTTAATTTAGTTTGGAGAAGCAAAACACAAATTAATGATGAAGGTTGGTTTGCTGAAATTAAAATCCCTTACTCAGCTCTTAGGTTCCCCAAAAAAAAGATTCAAACCTGGAACATCAATTTTGCTAGACAAATAAGCAGATTTAGAGAAGAAAATACTTGGAGCCCTGTAAAACCTGATCTGGAAAATTACCTTTTAGAAAGTGGACAAGTAAAAGGAATTGAAAACATTGAACCTCCATTAAGGTTAGCTTTCATACCTTTTCTATCCAATTACACCAGCTTTTCAAAATACAGCAGTACAATTTCCACTTTTAATGGTGGGATGGATGTTAAATATGGGATTAATGAAGCGTTTACATTAGATGTTACCCTATTGCCAGATTTTGGGCAAGTTGTTTTTGATCAACAAGTATTAAACATCAGTCCATTTGAAATTCAATTCAACGAAAACAGGCAATTTTTTACAGAAGGAACAGAACTATTTAATAAATCAAATATTTTTTATAGCCGTAGAATAGGCGTTCAGACGAATTCTAAAGTATATCAAAATCAGTTAGAGGACAATGAACAAATTTCAGAATTGCCTGCTTCAGTTCCACTTATAAATGCAAGTAAAGTTTCAGGCAGATTAAAAAACGGTTTAGGCATAGGGGTTTTTAATGGCATTACAGCTGAACAAAAAGCAATAGCATTCAATGATGTAGAAAACACCAATAGAGAAGTTACCGTGAGTCCTTTAAGCAATTACAACGTATTGGTGCTAGATCAAAACTTAAAGAACAATAGTTTCATAAACTTTACCAACACTAGTGTCTTGCGATCTGGAAACTTTTATGATGCCAATGTTTCTAGTCTATCAACCAATTTAAATACCAAAGACAACAACTATTTTATTGAAGCGCAAGCTATAGTTTCTAGTATCCAAGAAGATGCTGTAAATACTTTAGGGCATAGTTGGTCTATCGAAACAGGAAAACAAAGAGGGCAACTTGCATATGGGTTAGAATACTATGAAGAATCAGACACCTACGACCCCAATGATTTAGGATTTTTAAGAGCAAACAACAGCAGAGTTGGAGAAATATATCTGAGTTATAGAGATTTCAACCCAAAGAATAAAAATCTAAATAAGATAAGAACCAGTGCTTCTGTTTCTAATGAAAGATTGTACCGCCCCAATCTTTCTGCTGCCACATTTTGGGAAACCAACGCAATGTTTGTTACCAAATCTTTTAATGCTGCTGGAGTTAATTTTGAAGGCACTATTGGAGAAAGCAACGATTATTTTGAGCCTAGAGGAAATAGTATTGGAGAAAATAAATTCATTAGACCTGTTTGGACCAATTCAAGGGCGTGGTTTTCATCCAATTATCAAAAACGTATAGCCATTGATATTGGGATGAATTACATAGATGTTAAACGAAACGATTGGTGGGAGTGGAATTACGATTTAGAATTTAGATTTAGAATTAACAACCAAATCAATTTAATTCACGGGTTCAGAAAAAGCTTTCAATACAACAGTGAAGGATATGCGGTTACTTTTGGAGAACCAGCAAATCAATTTGAAGGAATCTTATTTGGAAATCGAAATCGTTTTGTCTCCACTCAATCATTGGGATTAGATTACACCATAACCAATCGAATTGGCATGACTTTTAGGTTAAGGCATTACAACGCAAAAATTAACTACAATTACTTTTCTGAATTGCTAGACAACGGACGACTTCAAACCTTACCTAATTATACTGGAAATGATATAGATGGAAACTCTGTCTATAACATTAATTACAATGCTTTCACAATAGATATGTTGTTCAGGTGGGTGTTTTTTCCAGGAAGCGAAATAAATTTAGTTTGGAAAAATTCTATTTTCACTGAAGATGGCAATGTGAATGAAAACTATTGGCAAACCTTAAACAACACTTTACAAAATGGCCCAATGAACACTCTTTCGCTAAAAGTAATTTATTGGCTAGATGCACAATACCTTAAGAAGAAATAGCTTAAATCTTCTAAATTACTTTTTTAAGGATATAAAAATTCTAAATTTTTCTTTATTTCATTAGAAAGGCTTTTATGAACTGGACAATTTAAAGCAGCCCTTTCTAAAATGGTTTTAATCTTTGTTTCATAATCTTGAGGAAATTCTAACACAACATCTATTTGAGCAATCATTCTAGGATTAGATTTCATTATTTTTTTAACCTTGGCTCTTGTCCCTTTTATGTTGACTCCATGTTTTTCAACGGCAATAGCCATTATAGTAAGCATACAGCTTGCTAATGAAGAACACACCAAGTCTGTAGGCGAAAAAGATTCTCCAAGTCCATGGTTATCCTTAGGAGCATCCGTATAAATTACTTCACCAGAATCTAAATGTTGCGCAGAAGTTCTTAAATTACCATCGTATGTAATTTCAATAGTATTCATAAACAAGAATGTTAAATGTGCATATAAATTAAAATCTTTTAATTGAGAAAATGTCGATCAAATAAAAGTTATAAAAATTTAATCCAGCTCTATCATTTGCCAAGCACCAGAGTTAATTAATGGTTCTGCTTGTTTAAACTTCAACTCCTTAGTTTCTCCATTTTGAAGATTAAGAACTTTAACTCTATCGTTTCTACCAGGTTTTTTAGCCACCATAACAGGTTGATGTTTTACCTGATGGCCCTGCGATCTTTCAGCTGCTTGTTGATTCATTTGGGTAGATTGAGCGATATCTTCTCTACCAGTTTTCAGTTTACTTAAGTCTTGCTTAGGTCTTTCACTTAATGCTGTTGGAGCAGTACTGGTATCAGCATCATGTAGTTGAGCTTTCATTAAAAAAGAAACAATTTCTTTATTTAATTTATCCAGCATTCCTTTAAAAAGTTCAAAGCCTTCTAATTTATAAATCAACAATGGATCTTTTTGTTCGTATTGGGCATGGTAAACGCTTTGTTTTAAGAAATCCATTTCTCTTAAATGCTCTTTCCATTCATTGTCAATAAATCCTAAAGTAATGTTTCTTTCTAAAGCTTTTAGTGCTTCTAAACCTTCTGTTTCGTATACTTTTTCAAGTTTGGCAACAATTTTCATTGCCTTTCGTCCATCAGTAAAAGGTATAACTATGTTTTCAACTTTATCAGATTGCTCTTCGTAAACTTTCTTAATTACTGGATAAACCTTCTCTTGAATATAATTTGATTTTCGTACGTATCTTTCTTTAGCTTGTTTAAAAAGCTCTTCAGATAAATAGTTAATATCTTTTTCTAAAAACTCAGCTTCAGAAAAAGGAGAATCAATACCAAAATTTGAAATCACATCGTATTTAAACCCTTCAAAGTCAGATAAAGGTTGAGATGCATACAATATACTTTCAGCAATATCATACAACATATTTTCAATGTCTAAATCTAATTTATCGCCAAATAATGCATTTTTTCTTCTATTATAAATAGCGGTTCTTTGAGCATTCATCACATCGTCAAACTCTAACAATCTCTTTCTAATGCCAAAATTATTTTCTTCTACTTTCTTTTGGGCTCTTTCAATAGATTTAGAAATCATTCCATGTTGAATAACCTCTCCTTCTTTATGGCCCATTCTATCCATCATTTTAGCAATTCTTTCTGAGCCAAAAAGACGCATTAAATTATCTTCCAGAGAAACAAAAAATTGTGCTGAACCTGGATCACCCTGTCTTCCTGAACGACCCATTAGTTGCCTATCCACTCGTCTTGAATCGTGACGTTCAGTACCAATAATGGCTAAGCCACCATTTTCTTTCACTCCTTCGCCAAGCTTAATATCTGTTCCACGTCCTGCCATATTGGTTGCAATAGTAACGGTACCTGGCTTACCTGCTTCTGTAACAACTTCAGCTTCTTTTTGATGCAATTTAGCGTTCAAAACCTGATGAGGAAGTTTTTTCATTTTAAGCATTCTTGACAACAATTCAGAAACCTCAACTGAGGTTGTTCCAACTAATATTGGTCTACCTAATGCTCTTTGATTTTCAACTTCTGAAATAATAGCTTGGTATTTCTCTCTTCCTGTTTTATAAACCAAATCATTCTGATCTTTTCTTATTACGGGTTTATTGGTTGGAACGACAACAACGTCTAATTCATAAATATCCCATAATTCTTTAGCCTCTGTTTCAGCTGTACCAGTCATACCAGCTAACTTATGGTACATTCTAAAATAATTTTGTAAAGTAATGGTAGCATAGGTCTGGGACGCTGCTTCAACTTTAACATTTTCTTTTGCCTCAATAGCTTGATGAAGTCCATCTGAATACCTTCTACCTTCCATCACCCTACCCGTTTGCTCATCAACAATATTTACTTTGTTGTCCATCAAAACGTATTCTATGTCTTTTTCAAACAACGCATAAGCCTTTAACAATTGATTCATTGAATGTATCCGCTCAGCTTTGATGGTGTAATCTGACATCATCTCATCTTTCAACTTAATTCGTTCATCAGAAACGTCCGTCTTTTGTTCAATTTCAGCAATTTTTTCACCAATGTCTGGAAGAATATAAAATTCTGGATCGTTTTCACCAGAAATAAGATCTATTCCTTTTTCGGTCAAATCTATGGTGTTACTCTTTTCATCGATAACAAAGAATAAAACTTCATCTGCCTTAGGCATTTCTTTAGAATTATCTTGAAGATGAAAATTTTCTGTCTTTTGTAATAAAATTTTGTTGCCAGGTTCACTTAAGTACTTAATAAGTGCTTTATTTTTTGGTAATCCTCTAAAAGCTCTAAATAAAGACAAACAGCCTTCATCCATAAGAACCTTTTGTTCTTTTTTATCACCACCTTCTTGACTAGCTTTAGCTATTTTAGTTTTAGCTTCGTTAAGTAATCCATTAATTAGTTTTCTTTGATTATCAACTAATTTTTCAACTTTTGGTTTTAAGGTAACGTATTCTTGTTCATCACCTTTTGGAACAGGACCTGAAATAATTAAAGGTGTTCTTGCGTCATCAATCAATACGGAATCAACCTCATCAATAATAGCAAAATGATGTTTTCGCTGAACCATACCTTCTGGATCAGAAACCATGTTGTCTCTTAAATAATCAAATCCAAATTCATTATTGGTTCCAAAAGTAATATCGGCATTGTAAGCTGCCTTTCTTTCTGGTGAATGTGGAGAGTATAAATCAATACAATCTACCGTTAATCCATGAAATTGATACAAAGGGCCCATCCAAAGTGCATCACGTCTTGCTAAATAGTCGTTAACTGTAATAACATGAACACCTTTGCCTGCTAATGCATTTAAATAAACAGGAAGTGTAGCTACTAATGTTTTACCTTCACCAGTCATCATTTCAGCAACTTTACCTTTGTGTAAAGCAGCTCCACCCATAAGTTGAACATCATAATGAATCATGGCCCAATCTATAGCAGAACCTGCAGCATCCCATTGATTAATCCATTCTGCTGAATTTTCAACAATTGAAATGTTTGAAAACTTTGCAGCTAAATCAATATCATAATCATTTGCTTTTACCGTAAGCTTCCCATTGTTTGTCCACCTTTTTGCTGTTTCTTTAACAACAGCAAACGCTTTTGGCAAGATTTCAAGCAACGCTTTTTCGATCAATTCATCTTCACTTTTTTCCAGCTCTTCTATTTTAATAAATAAAGCTTCTTTATCAGAAATAGATAAGTCTTTTGATTTTAAATCAGCGGAGAGTTTACTAATGTCTTCATGAATAGATGAAGTAGCATCAGTTATGTGTTTTTTAAATATTGTAGTTTGGTGACGAAGGTCATCATCACTTAATTTTTCAATATCAATAAGTTCGTTATTTACTTCTTCAGCAATAGGAGCAAGTTCCTTTAAGTCGTTTTTAGACTTATCACCAAAAAGTTTTTTTAATAGTACATCAAACATTTATTTTGTTTTGAGACAACAAAAATAGTTGAATAGTTGAATCCTAAAAATAAGTTCAGGTTAAAAAAATGAAGTTTAAATTTGATCCCAGACAAGAAGACAAGTCTTAATGTCAATCAATATTCATCTTCATTAAAAAAGAAGTCTTCTTTAGTCGGATAATCAGGCCAAATTTCTTCAATTGTATCATAAACCTCTCCTTCATCTTCGAGGGCTTGTAAATTTTCAACCACTTCAAGAGGAGCACCAGTTCGCATTGCAAAGTCAATTAATTCGTCTTTGGAAGCGGGCCATGGAGCATCTTCTAGGTATGAGGCTAATTCTAAAGTCCAGTACATCTGTTATATTGTTAACGATTCAAGTTGGCGCAAAAGTAATTTTTTTTCAGAACCTACCAAGAAAAAATAAAAAAATTAACTCTTAATTGATGTAAAAATTATTTTTTGGCTGGAATCCAAGGTTGTTCTTTGGTATTGTTTTGTAATAAAATATGTCTTGACAAAACAAATAAATAATCTGAAAGCCTATTTAAGTACTTAACAATAATTGGATTTACAGGTATAGATTCATTTAATTCAATAATTAGACGCTCAGCTCTTCTGCAAACACATCTTGACAAATGACAATAAGACGAAAGAAAATGACCTCCAGGTAAAATAAAATTTTTCATTTTTGGTAATTCTTTATCCATTTCGTCAATCGCATTTTCAAGAGGTGATATAGCTGTTTCCGTAAGTGATGGGAGTTTACTAATTAATTTCTCATCTCCGTTTGAAGCTAAATGAGAACCTATTACAAATAAAGTATCTTGGATGGATAACAATTGGTTTATTTGAGTAGAATTAGAAAGATGATCTTTAACCAACCCGCACCATGAATTTAGTTCATCAACCGTACCATAGGCCTGAATACTCATATGATATTTTTTTACTCGTTCACCTCCAAAGAGAGATGTTTCTCCCGAATCACCAGATTTAGTATAAATTTTCATATCTCTATTTTATCGAATTGAAGGCTAACATTATTTAAAACATTGTAAATTTCTTCAGCTGTTTCTAAAGTAACTAATTGTGTTCTTATAGGTTTAAAATTCTGTATGCCCTTAAAGTAATTGGCATAATGCCTTCTCATTTCCAACAATCCTAATTTTTCACCTTTCCATCTAATACTAAAATCTAAATGTTCTTTGACCACTTTTAATCTTTCATGAATTGAAGGACTTTCTAAAGTCTCCCCAGTTTTTACATAATGTTTAACTTGATTAAAAAACCATGGGTTGCCAATAGAAGCTCTACCAATCATAACTCCATCTACTCCGAATCTATTTTTGTATTCCACTGCTTTTTGAGGTGAATTGATATCTCCATTACCAAAAACAGGAATATGCATTCTAGAATTATTTTTCACATCCCCTATTAAAGACCAATCGGCTTCTCCTTTATACATTTGAGCTCTTGTTCTTCCATGAATAGAAATGGCCTTTATTCCAACATCTTGTAAACGTTCTGCTGTTTCAACAATGTATTTTGAATTATCATCCCAGCCTAATCTTGTCTTTACAGTAACTGGTAAATTAGTAGAATTAACAATCTCCTTGGTCATTTCAACCATTTTTGGAATGTTCTGCAAAATACCAGCTCCAGCCCCTTTACAAGCTACTTTTTTAACAGGACAACCGTAATTAATGTCAATTATATCAGGATTTACAGCCTCACACATGGATGCAGCTTGCCTCATTGAATCAATGTCAGAACCAAAAATTTGTATACCAACTGGACGTTCATACTCAAAAATATCAAGTTTTTTAACGCTTTTAACCGCATCTCGAATTAAGCCTTCGGAAGATATAAACTCAGTATACATCACATCTGCACCGTATTTCTTACATAAAGCTCTAAATGGAGGATCACTAACATCTTCCATTGGGGCTAGTAAAAGCGGAAAGTCAGAAAGTTCTATGTTGCCAATTTTAATCATCTACTATTAATTGCTGCAAAGTTACTTGTTTAATACTAATTCATATCTTTCGTTCATGAAAAATAATTTTCTATCTCTGTCAGGGAATCCAATTGGAACATTTTTACTATTGCTAGTATTGGTTCTAATATCGAAACTTATTTTCTTACTCCTTGCTGACTTAATCTTAAATTCTGTATGGGACATAAATTTTGAAGTTTTAATTGCTGATATAGTAAATCAAGAGTTTAAATACGTTAGGGCACAAAAATTAACTGGCTTTATTGACCAAGTAGGAACATTTTTAATTCCAGCTATAGCAATTACAAAATTTACAAAAGACTTAAATTTTGAAGTAAAAAAATTATCAATTAAAGATGTTTATTTAGTAGTCATTCTGCTGCTATTTCTTCTTGCTTCTACCAATATTTTAACCATTTTTTCACAGGGCATTAATTTACCATTTGTTCCAGAAAATTGGGCAAAATATTTTAAATCACAACAAATAATACAGGAAAACTTACAGGCTAATTTTATTGGCAACTCAATGATAAGCATGTGTGTTAATTTATTTATTATGGCACTAACGCCAGCAATATGCGAAGAGCTATTTTTCAGAGGGAGTCTTCAGAAAATCTTCGTTATTTGGAGCAAAAAAAAATCTACAGGAATTATACTGACCTCCTTAATTTTTGGAGCACTTCACTTTCAAATAGAAAATTTTTTAGCCATAGTTTTTGCAAGTATACTTTTTGGGTATGTGTATGAAATTAAAAGAAACTTAATTCATAGCGTTATAATACATTTTTGCTTCAATTCATTTTCATTGATAACAATGCAATTGATTAAAAATGAAATCTTTAAGGAAGAGTTACTTGAAAAAATAATTAACTACGGAATAACTCCAGTTGGTTTGGCAATAGCCATTGTTTTGAGCTATACTTATTTTAGGAAAAAATAATTACTTCTCTCTGTTTACAGAGTATACCACTTTAAAAGCTTCTGCTTCTTTAAGCTCGTCATGCACTTTTCTAACTACACGCATTTCTGTTTTTTGATCAACTTTAAAAACATTGAAAAAACGATTGTTCCAAACCTGTGAAAATTCTGGATTCTTTTTAAGCTTAACCAAATAGTCTTTAATTTCTGAATAATCGTTTACTAAATCATCATCCAACTGAACTCTAAAGTCATCTGTTGTTCCAGGTACTCTACCAATCCAGAAATAAGCAGCTTTAATGTTTTTTTCTAAATCAATAGTTTCTTTAATAGCTACTTTATCTATTTCCAACTTATTGGACTCCTTTTCTTTAAAAACTGTTGTTACCATAAAAAAGAAAAGTAACATGAAAACAATATCAGGAAGAGCAGCCGTTGATATAGCTGGATCTTTTCTTTTTTTTCCTTTTGAAAACTTTGACATTTCTTTTAGTTTATTGTACTGATCTGTTTTTCTCCTTCATGATCTTTTTAGGATACACTTGACGAATTGCTACTATTTTCCTTTTATCAGATTCTACTTTGTCGTTTAATTTTGAAAAAGGAACTCCGAAATTTTCTTTACTGTATTCATCTCTAAGTTCATTCAAACCTTGCATAATTTGATCAAGCACCTTCATATAAGTAATGTACTTGGTAGAATTATCCATCTGAATAGAAACCGTAGCGTTGGCAGGTAAAACTTGAAACTCACCTTTTTTACCAGCATCAATAAGAGCATTACAAGCGTCTAACCTTCTAGACCAAATGCCTTCATCAATTTTATAAACGGCTGCGTCAGGATAAGCTGCTAAAGCAATTTGTAAATTATCTAATCGCTTTTGGCACCTTTCAGTTGTTACCAGTGTATCGTAATTGGGTTGATTTGGAGTGCCTTCGGGATGAACATAAAATTCTTTCACTGCTTCCTTTATATCTTCCAACTCAGCAAATTCGCCTTCAATACCAATTTTATCGTTTTTATTGGCCATTATTTGAAGCACATTTCTCTCATTTAATAAAAACTCTACTTCACTCTTTTGAGGCAATCTTTCTTCTTGAACTTGAGGAAGATTCATTGTAGTAGTTATCAAAAAGAAAATAAGAAGCAGAAAAGCAATATCTGCCATCGAACCAGCATTTATTTCTTCTATCTCTCTCTTAGCCATATTATTTTCTAAAATATTTGAAAAATGGGCTTCCAACCCAACCTGTAATAGCCACAAGAATTAAAATTACAGTTGCGTTTATCGATGCACTTGCTAATTTCCAGTCTTGATTTCCATCAGCATCACCAGAGAAAGTATAAACTAAGAACATGAACAATGCAAAAAT
>JAQWRG010000123.1 GCA_029243855.1 Flavobacteriales bacterium
AGGGTCATTGTGTAAAAAGATATTCCAAGCAATGAAGTCAATAGCATTGAGCCGAATAGAATCACATAGATTTGTGTTGTCCCAAATTGTAAATAAGGAGTCTTTTTTGATTGATTGAGAAAATGATGTGTTAATTATTAAGGTAAAAAAGAAAAATAATTTCTTCATAGTTGATTTAAAAAAATAAATAGTTATAAAAATATACTCAGGTCAAATGTATATTTATTTATGAATTAGCTACCCTTCTTTTTTCTTAAAATTTCATAAAAAAACCTTGGGAATAATCTGTGAATTAATACCCCCCATTTTTCACTTCCACCACTTAGAATTTCGTGTTTTTCTTTTGCAACTCCTTTTACGATGTCATTAGCACATTTTTCTGCACTAATACCTCCTTTTTGATTATTGTCTAATTGTCCATGTTTTTGACCGTCTCCTGAAAGTGAATTTTGTGAAATTTTTGTTAAAACAAAACCTGGAAAAACAATACTTACTTTAATGTTGTTTTTTTCTTCTTCTAATCTTAACGACTCATAAAAACCAACAAGGGCAAACTTTGAGGCCGAATAAGCCGAACGAAGAAAAAAACCAAATTTCCCAGACAAACTACTTATAGCAACAAAATGACCACTTTTTTGTTTTTGCATTACTGGTAAAACAGCTTTTGTTAACGCAACAGTTCCAAAATAATTTACTTCCATTAATTTTCGATCTACTTCCAATGTAGTTTTGGAAGCTTCTGAACGTTGGCTTATTCCTCCGTTATTAATTAGAATGTCAATTCTTTTGAATTGGTTTAAAATTGTATTTACAATGTTTTCAAAATCATCGGTTTTAGAAAGATCTAAAACTTGACAAAATGTTTCTCCTGAACATGAATTTGCGACTCTACTTAGTTCTTCCTCTCTTCTTGCAGAAAGAATAACTTTAGCACCTCTTTTTGAGTAATTTACAGCTAAGGCTTCCCCTATTCCAGAGGAGGCTCCAGTTATCCAAACTACTTTGTTAGCTACATTATTCATTAGTAAAGATTTTTTGCTTTGTCTGCAGAAACGGTAATTCCTTTTATGAAAGCTGAGCTGAAACCGTTGTGTTCCATTTCGTTTAATCCAGCTATTGTACATCCTTTTGGTGATGTAACTTTGTCAATTTCATCTTCAGGATGTGTATTGTTTTTAAGCAATAAAGAAGCAGCTCCTTTAGCTGTTTGAGCAGCCATTTTTAATGCTTCAGGGGCATGAAAATCTATTTCATTTCCACCTTGAGATGCGGCTCTTATAGCTCTTAAGAAAAAAGCTATTCCACAAGCACATAATGCTGTAGCTGAGGTCATTTTTTCTTCAATTATAACAGTGGTTTCACCAACATGGTCAAACATGTCTTTTACAATTTCTAACTTATCTTTCCATTTGTTTTTTGTAGCAATGCAGGTCATGCTTTCTCTTATAGCTATGGCTGTATTTGGCATTGCCCTAACAATTGGGACGTCATTAGTAATTTGAGTAGAAATTTCATCAATTTCGACACCTGAAACTAATGAAATGATAAGTTTATTTGGTTTTATAGTTGTTTTTAATTCTTCTAAAACTTCATTTATTTTTTGAGGAAGTACAGAAATAACGATAATGTCCGCATCATGAATGGCGTCAGTATTGTTGTTGAATACGTTATAACCCAAGGATTGTAAATCTTGTAGTTTTTTAATTCTTCTTCTTGATAAATTGAATTGATTGGGTTTGTAAACACCTGACTCTACTAAACCCTTTGCAAGTGATATACCTAGGTTCCCAGCTCCTATTATTGCTATTTTATTTTGCATTTTCTTTTTGCTTTAGAAAAAACAAAGAAACGAGTAATAATTTAATTTTAAGTATTTCCTGTGTAACTTATATTAAAATACCATTTATGAAATGGAATCAATAATGGATTGATCTACAATATTTGGTATGGTAACTTTTAAGTTGGGATTTCTACTCATTTCTCGTTTTATGGCAAAAATAGCTTCGTCATTTCTAGCCCAGTTTCTTCTGCTAATTCCATTGTTTACATCCCAAAACAGCATGTTTCTAGCTCGTTCTCCAGCTTCTTTAGTTCCGTCAAGAGTAAGGCCAAATCCTCCATTAGTTACTTCTCCCCAGCCTACTCCACCGCCATTGTGTATGCTAACCCAAGTGGCTCCTCTAAATGAATCTCCAATTACATTTTGAATGGCCATATCAGCAGTAAAAGCTGAACCATCGTAAATGTTTGATGTTTCTCTGTATGGAGAGTCTGTTCCTGAAACATCGTGATGATCTCGTCCTAAAACAATCGGCCCAGATATTTCTCCAGAACTAATGGCGTTGTTAAATGCTTCAGCAATTTTAATTCTTCCTTCGCTATCTGCATACAATATCCTGGCTTGTGAGCCAACCACTAATTTATTTTCTTGAGCACCTTTTATCCATTGAATATTGTCGGCCATTTGTTGCGTAATTTCTTTTGGGGAGTCACCCATTAATTTTTCAAGAACTTCACATGCAATGTTGTCGGTTTTTTCAAGGTCTTTAGCATTTCCAGAGGCACAAACCCAACGAAAAGGGCCAAATCCATAATCAAAACACATAGGACCTAAAATATCTTGAACGTAGGAAGGGTATTTAAAGTTTATTCCATCGTTAGCCATTACGTCAGCTCCAGCTCTAGAAGCTTCTAGTAAAAAAGCATTTCCATAATCAAAAAAGTAAGTTCCTTTTGCGGTATGTTTATTTACATATTTAGCATGTAAAACTAGCGATGCTTTGACTTTTTGCTTAAATAAATCTGGTTGTTTTGCCATCAATTGATTGGACTCTTCAAAAGACAAACCTTCTGGGTAATATCCACCTGCCCAAGGATTGTGAAGTGAAGTTTGGTCAGAACCTAAATCTATGTAGAGATCTTCTTCATCAAATTTTTTCCAAACATCGATAATGTTTCCATCATAAGCGATTGATACAACTTCCTTGTTTGAGACAGCTTTTCTAACTCTATTGCATAGTTCGTTTAAGTCACCAATAACTTCATCAACCCAGCCTTGTTCGTGTCTTTTGTAAGTTGCTGCAGGATTTATTTCTGCGGTAACAGAAACAACTCCAGCAATATTTCCTGCTTTGGGTTGTGCACCACTCATTCCTCCAAGTCCTGCAGTAACAAATAATTTTCCTTTGGTTCCATTGTTGTCAATTTTTCTGCAAGCATTTAAAACAGTTATGGTAGTTCCATGAACAATTCCTTGAGGGCCAATATACATGTAAGATCCTGCAGTCATTTGTCCATATTGTGTTACTCCAAGAGCATTGAATTTTTCCCAATCGTCTTGTTTCGAGTAGTTTGGTATCATCATACCATTGGTAACTACAACTCTAGGAGCATTTGTGTGTGATGGAAATAATCCCATAGGATGCCCACTGTACATTACAAGTGTCTGCTCATCAGTCATCTCTGACAAATATTTCATCGTAAGTAAATATTGAGCCCAATTTTGAAAAACAGCACCATTTCCACCATATGTAATTAATTCCTCAGGGTGTTGTGCAATAGTGTAATCTAAATTATTCTGAATCATTAGCATAATAGACTTAGCTTGATTAGATTCACCAGGATATTCATCTATAGGTCGTGCATAAATATCGTATTCAGGTCTAAAACGATACATGTAAATTCTTCCATATTGATTAAGTTCATCTAAAAATTCCTTTGCCAATAGTTTGTGATGCTTTTTAGGAAAATAACGTAATGCATTTTGAATGGCTAAAACCCTTTCATTTTCAGAAAGTATTTTCTTTCTTATGGGGGCATGACTGATTGATTGGTTTAACTCTTTTTTTTTAGGGAGTTCATCAGGAATTCCAGCTTTGATTAAAGATTTAAAATCTTTCATTTTTTTCTAATTTGATCGGTTTTAATATCGTATCCATACGGACAATGTTTGCAATTACTTTTGCAACAATAACCTCTTTTTAAGTGATATTTTTCGGTAAAAACGATGTATCCATCTTCCGAGTGATAATATTCGTCAATGTTGAGGTTGTTTATATTTGAATAACTAAACATAAAGGCACTAGTTGTTACAAATTTAGATGCTTATTTTGAGTATTTATACAATCAAAGACCAATCTTAAATAAAAATCATGCAATAAGAGATAATTTTGAATAATAAATTTAGCTACATTTGACGCTCAAATTAATTTTATCGTGTCAAATTAACATTATTTTAAAATGTCAGATTTCAAAAACCAAATTGATGCTTTCTTAGAAAGCGTAAAAGCTAGAAATAATAACGAACCAGAATTCATGCAAGCTGTTGAAGAAGTTGCAGAAACAGTTATTCCTTTTATTGAAGATAATCCTAAATACAAGGAAGCTAAAATTCTTGAAAGAATTGTTGAGCCAGAAAGAGTATTGCAGTTTAGGGTGCCATGGTTAGATGATAATGGTGATGTGCAAATTAACAGAGGTTTTAGAGTAGAGTTTAACTCTGCTATAGGGCCATATAAAGGAGGTTTAAGGTTTCACCCTTCAGTTAATTTGTCAATTTTAAAGTTTTTAGGATTCGAACAAGTGTTTAAAAATTCATTAACTACTCTTCCAATGGGTGGGGGTAAAGGTGGTTCTGATTTTGATCCAAAAGGAAAGTCAGATAATGAAGTAATGAAATTTTGTCAATCTTTTATGACGGAGTTGTCAAGACATATAGGTCCAAATACAGATGTTCCTGCAGGAGATATTGGCGTAGGTGGAAGAGAAATAGGATACATGTTTGGTCAATATAAGAGACTAAGAAATGAATTTACTGGTGTTTTAACTGGAAAAGGCATTAATTGGGGAGGATCTTTAATAAGACCTGAGGCTACAGGTTATGGAACTGTTTATTTTGCAGCAGAAATGCTTGAAACTAAAGGAGATAGCTTTAATGGTAAAACAGTTGCTATTTCAGGTTCTGGAAATGTAGCTCAATTTGCTTGCCAAAAAGCTACTGAATTAGGAGCAAAAGTGGTTACGTTAAGTGATTCAAAGGGTTACATTCATGATCCCAACGGAATTGATGCTGAAAAACTAGCATGGGTTATGGATTTAAAGAACAATAGAAGAGGAAGAATAAAAGAATATGCCGATCAATTTGATGGTGTAACTTTTAATGAAGGAGCTAAGCCTTGGGATGTTGTTGTTGATGTTGCATTGCCTTGTGCTACTCAAAATGAGCTTGATGAAAATCATGCTAAATCTCTTGTTGATAGTGGTTGTGTTTGTGTAGCTGAAGGGGCAAATATGCCTTCTACACCTGAAGCAATTGCTGTTTTTGCTTCAAATAAAATATTGTTTGCACCTGGTAAAGCATCAAATGCTGGTGGTGTTGCTACTTCTGGATTAGAAATGTCACAAAACTCTTTAAGATACAATTGGACTGCTAAGGAAGTTGACGAGAAATTGCATGGAATTATGTTGTCAATTCATGAGCAATGTGTTAATTATGGAAAAGAGGCTGACGGCTATGTTGATTATGTGAAAGGAGCAAATATTGCTGGTTTTGTTAAAGTTGCCGATGCAATGATTGATCAAGGAATAGTTTAATTTCTCACTATGTACGGAAAAATTAAAAACTTTTTATCAGATGAGCTTCAAGGGGTTACTGATGCAGGGTTGTTTAAAAAAGAAAGAATAATAACTACGCCACAAGGTGCGGAAGTTTCTGTTTCAAGCGGAGATGAGGTAGTCATAATGTGTGCTAATAATTATTTGGGTTTATCGTCTAACCCTGAAGTTATTGATGCTGCAAAGCAAGCATTAGATACTCATGGTTTTGGTATGTCATCTGTAAGATTTATTTGTGGGACACAAGACATTCATAAAGAGTTAGAAAATAAAATTGCAAATTTTTATAAAACGGAAGATACCATTCTTTATGCAGCCGCTTTTGATGCAAATGGAGGATTGTTTGAACCTTTATTTGGTCCTGAAGATGCTATCATTTCTGATGAGCTTAATCATGCTTCTATTATAGATGGAGTAAGATTATGCAAGGCTAAAAGGTATCGTTATAAACATAGTGATATGTCTGACTTAGAAGCCCAATTAATAGATGCGCAAACTCAAAGGCACAGAATCGTGGTAACTGATGGTGTTTTTTCAATGGATGGTGATATTGCTAAAATGAATGAAATATGTGATTTAGCTGATAAATACGATGCAATGGTTATGACTGATGAGTGTCATTCAGCTGGTTTTATAGGTAAAACTGGAAGAGGAGTTCCAGAATATCATAACGTCATGGATAGAGTAGATATTGTAACTGGAACGCTTGGTAAGGCTCTTGGCGGTGCGATGGGGGGCTACACAACAGGGAAAAAAGAGGTGGTTGAAATGTTAAGGCAACGTTCAAGACCATATTTATTTTCTAATTCTTTGGCTCCTTCTATTGTTGGTGCTGCAAATAAAGTTTTTGATATTCTAACCGCTAGTACTGAATTAAGAGATAAATTAGAAGAAAACACCAACTATTTTAAATCTAAAATTATTCAAGCTAGTTTTGATGTTAAAGAGGGAGATTCTCCAATAGTTCCAATTATGCTTTATGATGCTGCACTATCTCAAAGTTTTGCGGATAAATTGCTTGAAGAAGGAGTTTATGCCATTGGGTTCTTTTATCCAGTTGTTCCTAAGGGAAAAGCTAGAATAAGAACTCAAATATCTGCTGCTCATGAAAAACATCATTTAGACAAAGCAATTAGTGCATTTATTAAGGTTGGAAAAGAGCTTGGGGTTATCTCTTAATGTCAATCTATTGAAAAAATATCCATAGCGGATTGTTAGTATCAAAATTATATTATATCTTCGCACCCCATTAAACAAAATTACAGGTAAAGTGAGTCATTTAAGTTATAAAACCGTATCTGCTAACAGTGAAACAGTAAACAAGGAATGGTTACTGGTTGATGCTGAAGGCCAAACATTAGGAAGAGTTGCAACAAAAATTGCATCATTAATAAGAGGAAAACACAAAGTTGACTTTACTCCTCACGTTGATTGTGGAGATAATGTTGTTGTTATCAATGCTGAAAAAGTACAACTTTCAGGGAATAAATGGGAAGCTAAAGAATACATCAGACATACTGGATATCCAGGTGGTCAAAGAAGTATGAATGCTTCAACTTTATTAGCAAAACACCCAGAAAGACTTATCGAAAAAGCAGTAAAAGGTATGTTGCCTAAAAATAAATTAGGTAGAAAACTTTACACTAACTTGTATGTATATGTTGGTTCTGAGCACGATCAAGAAGCTCAAAAACCTAAAAAAGTAAAACTTAATTAATATTAGATGTCTGTAATTAATAAACTAGGAAGAAGAAAAGCGTCTGTTGCTAGAGTTTACCTTAAAGAAGGTAAAGGTAAAATAACCATCAATAAAAGAGATCATAAAGAATACTTCACTACTGATGTTCTTCAATATAAAGTATTTCAACCGTTTGATTTAACTGACACTAAAGGTAAGTATGATGCTACCATTAATGTTAATGGAGGTGGAACTACAGGTCAAGTAGAGGCAATAAGATTAGGTATTTCAAGAGCTTTAGTTGATATTAATCCTGAATATAAACCACTGCTTAAAGCAGAAGGTTTAATGACAAGAGATCCAAGAATGGTTGAAAGGAAAAAACCAGGTCAACCAAAAGCAAGAAAGAAATTTCAATTTAGTAAAAGATAATTATACAAAAGAGCGTTTTTATAAACGTTGTTTAGTATCTAAGATTTGTAGATCGATTATCGCTACTATAAATCTGCTGAAAATAATAACAGTAAAAAGAAAGTAAACAAAAAATGGCAAAAGTAACCTTTGAAGAAATGTTGAATGCGGGAGTGCATTTTGGACATTTAAGAAGAAAGTGGAATCCTGCAATGGC
>JAQWRG010000127.1 GCA_029243855.1 Flavobacteriales bacterium
AAAGAGCATAAGGAACACTCATAAGTTCATTACATGACATCCAAGTAAAACTATCTACACCGCCATCTATATCAAGTTCAGTAAGAATAAAAAATGGACCTTGACTCCAATCAATGGAACTAAAAAGGCCTGCAGTATCTAAAGAACCAATCGAAAGATTTACCAATCCATATAAATTGGTCGAAACATCTACATGAGCTTCTTGGTATGTTAAGATGCTAGATGGACTTGTACAGCTATTTTGAAATATAGAAATTTGAAAACTAACGATTTGATTTGGTATAGCTTGACCTGAATTATCTCTAACAACTGCTTGATACCTAAATGCTTCCGGAGGGGATTGAGAAAAAACACAATAAGAAAACAGTGTAAAGAAAAATAATAATAAACTTAATTTTTTCAACTTATTTTAGATTTAAATGGTCCATAAAAATAAACAACGAATTAATTATAAAAAGTTGCCAAATAATTCAATTAAAAAATACAAAATTACATTATGATAATTGCATCCAAAATCAACTCAATAAATATAATACAAATAGTGTGATAAATTATTGAATTTATTCAAACACCAACAAAACATATTTATAATAACTGTAATTAATGACAAAATTAAATTTAATAAGGAAAAAAATTTAGAACTACATGAGCTTTTATAAAATATTATCACATTCTTAATTTTAGTTTATTTACTTAAAATTTTCAACATTTGTTTAAATAAAACATAGGCTATAAACAAGTATTAAAAGAATTAAATTATGTTTATATTTGCAACAGTTCTTTCAGATAAACTATCAGCTAAATAGGTTTTATTTTAATAATTAAAAGGGAATGATGTTAAAATCATCAACTGTCCCGCAACTGTAAGTAAATTATATTTTCACTAGAACGCCACTTTCAATTTTGATGGGAAGGCAATTGAAAATTTTTTACAAGTCAGGAGACCTGCCTTTTTAGCCATGGGGCCTACTTTCGTGGATTGAAGTACACTCTTATGATGGAAAAGCAAATACGTTTTCTAAGATTTCGTGTTTCTAATTCATTATAAATACATCCTAAAACTAGACCATTTTGAATTGACTTATTAACAAATAGTAAGTGGTCGTAATTAGATTTTTTTTCTTGTTTTTAATTTTAGCTTGTTCAATTATGAATAATGCTCAAAACAACGATTCTATTTTTGTTCTTGATGAGTTCATTAAAAACACCAGGTTAGATGAAACAAAGTCATACAATAAAACCGCAAATTACAAACCCAATAATAATCAAATCAACAACTCAACCATAGATGAGTTGTTAAGTTCAAAATCTGCTGTTTTTATCAAATCCTACGGACCTGGATATTTATCTTCCATTTCTTTAAGAGGTGGCAATGCTCAACAAACATCTGTTGTTTGGAATGGTTTTGTAATTAACAGCCCATTAAATGGAATATGTGATTTATCCACTATACCCAATTCTTTTGTTGATGAAATAGATCTGCTTTCTGGAAATTCTGCCTCACTATGGGGCAATGGTGGTATAAGTGGGGCTATTCACTTATCTAACAATTATAAATTTAACGACTCATTAAAAATCAGAATTGGCTCTTCAATAGGAAGTTTCTCAAACGTTAAAAATTATTTTAACATCAAAAAAGGATTCAAAAATTGGCATACAAGCTTTAGGTTTTTTCACAACAAAAATCAAAACGACTTTTCCATACTTAACCCTACAACTAACGAAACAAAAAAACAGACAAACTCTAGTATCTATCAACTTAGCTTAATGAATGAAAATTATTTTCATTTGGGAAGTAAGTCATTTTTAAAAATAATAGGAATTTACCAAAGGTTTAAAAGAAAAATACCTCCTACCCTAAACGAACAATTCAGCTTCGCTCAGCAAGACGATAACATCGTTAGAATATTTTCGGACTTAAAAATCATTAGAAATAAAAATAGCGTAAATATCAAATCTACTTTTTTTAATACTGTAAACAATTACTATAATACCACATCCTCGATTGACAGCCACAACCCATCAACTTCATTTTTAAATGAAATTGATTTTAAAAATAATTCCCTTAGGAATCATCAATTTTCTGCATCCATTATGAATACATATTGTTTTTCTAACGGAAATAATTATGCTAATAAAATTTCTCAAAATCGATGGGCAGCCACTTTGATGTACAATTGGAGGTCAAAAAATGAAAAATGGACTCAATCGTTTAATACAAGACAAGTTTTAAACAATAATGAATTTACCCCATTAACATTTTCATACGGATTTAATTGGAAAGCTTTTAAGCAAATTAGCATATATGGGAACATAGGTAAAATATATAGACTTCCCACCATTAATGATTTATATTGGAATCCAGGTGGAAATATAAATTTACAACCAGAAAACGGCTACAGTAATGATGTTGGTTTAATTGCATCACTTAATATAAAAAATATTGAAATTGTATTTGAACCCACACTATTCAACAGAAAAATCAACAACTGGATAATTTGGTACCCTAATGGTTCTTTCTGGTCACCTCAAAATATTTTAAGCGTTTGGAGTCGTGGAATAGAAACAGCTACTTCAGTTGGTTTTAGCATAAAAAATAACCTACGATTTAATATGAATTTCAACTCTACTTATGTTTTAAGCACCAATGAACAAGCCTACTACCCAAACGATCAATCTATTGGAAAGCAATTAATCTATACGCCTTATTATGTGTTTAATCTTGACTTTAGTCTTGTTTATAAAAATATAGCGTTTAGATATTCTCATTCTTACAATGGATATCGTTTCACCAGTTCAGATAATTTAAATTTATTAGAAGCTTTTAATGTAGCCAATTTACAATTGGCTTATGACACTAAAATCAACAAATATCCAATTAATATTTTTTATAAAATGAATAACGTATTCAACGAAAATTACCAAGTGGTTTTAAACAGACCTATGCCACTTATTAATCATGAAATAGGTTTTAATATTAACATAAATAAAAAATGAAAAAAAGAAATTACTTATTCTTAATTTTACTACTTTTTAATAGTTATGAAGCTGTATCACAACAGCATAATGTTGCAGACTTTGAAAATTTAAATTTATCTAACGAATCCTATTGGAATGGTTCTGATTTAACAGGTAATGAAAACAACAGTATTTTTACTACCAACTTTAGTTCTGGTGATTATACTTTTTCTAATTACTATGATACTACATGGGGCTTAACAAGTGGTTACTGGAGTGGTGGTTGGAGCTACTCGAATATTACAGATAGTACTAGTTCAGGTTCAATAAACTTATACAGTTCAAAAGCTGGTGGAGGACATCCAATCGGAGGTTCCAATTATGCAATTGGAACACACAACTCAACTATAGTAATGAATAATCCACAAGATTTAAGTATAAACATTTCAAACTCTACTTATGCAGCTAATAGTATGAGAGATGGCGATGCCTTTGCTAAAAAATTCACTAATACTGATCAAGATTATTTTAAACTCCATATCTACGGCTATTCAAATGGATCAATTTTGGATAGTACAGAATTTTATCTTGCTGATTTCACTCATGCAGATAGCTCACTTGACTATATAGTAAATGATTGGCAATATATAG
>JAQWRG010000129.1 GCA_029243855.1 Flavobacteriales bacterium
CACCTAAAACTAGAGTAGCTTGACCTAGGCCATTCATCATTAATTTTGAAGGTATTTCAAATTCGTTTTTTAAATACTTTCTAAGACCATTAGCCCATCTTCTAGCATCAATCGCTCTTCCTTTCTCATTGTATAATGGAATTCTTACAGGATTAAAAAACATCATGTTTTCAGTTACATCAACAGTGCTAAATTTATTATTTACGGTATTATCGCTAATCCAATCTTCAATTAATATGCCTAATTCATCGTCTCCAAAATCTTCGGTTTCTAAATCGTATTCCCAATCTCCCCATACTTTAACTCTAATTGATACTTTTCTTCCATTCTCAAACATGTCGTCAAAATGAGCTTGAAGTTGTGAATTAAAATTATCTAATTGAGCAAGTACAGCCTCTCTTAACAATTCAACAGGCGTTGAGCCAACAGCAAATTCTCCTGATCCTGATGCTGATGCAATATCTTGATTGGTATAAGAATCTGTGCCTAAAATGGTGAAGTCTACTTTTTTCTTTGGTCCTTGTGTAATTATATCCCAACGAATTCCCATTTCGATATCTGCTTTGGCAACTTTTTTTAGTTTATCAATAGGACTTTCACTTACATCAGCTCCTGTTTTACTTGTGAGCATTGCATCTTCTGCCTCTTGTGCAGCTAACGATTCTAATGATTTTTCCAAACTAATTAATGGAAAGCCTCTTTCTGCCATTAATTCTCCAATTTTAGCAATTACATTAATGATATCTCCATTTTCAGTTAATGCTCTTTTGTAGTTGGGATAAGTATACGAATTACCTTGAATTTGATAGCTATCCATAAATCCATTTTGAGACATCCAGTTATTGTGAGGAACCACCATAATGGAAGGTTTTTTTGCCTGTGAGAAGCACAAACTTATCGCAAAACATGTAAATAGTATTGATAGTGATATTTTCTTCATTTTATATTTTTTTGTTTTTTTAAAATCCCGTCTTTGATAAATTTTTGTTTTAAAGCTGGCCTCATTACGCGAACAACAATACTATGTGAAACACTTTTTCTTCCTGCTTTTCTGTCTCTAAGTACTTTTTGACCTATTCTTTCATCTTTTAAAGATACAAAATCAAGGTATGGACCATTGTCAGCAAAAAATGTATTGAAATAATCTTCGTGTTTTTGTCTTGCATTAACCTCACCTAAAACAGGTCTTTTATTGCATTCGTCTTTCCCGTCTGAAATCCCTTTAAAAACAACGTCCTGAATAGCTCTTTTTTTAGCTTGTTCTATAGCATCAAATCTATTTCTACCGCTACCCCAAGCTATTACAGTTTGAGAACCGTCTCCTTCAACACCTGCGCACTCTGTTTCGTTATCGTAATTGGCTGATGCTTGTCTTTGTGGACTGCAAGAACTAATTAATGCGGAAATTAGTAGAAATGCAGATATATTGTATATACTTTTCATTTACTTTTTTTTTTAAAATCCAGAATTTAAACCCTTAATAATTCCAGCTTGCTCTAGGTCTTTACGAAGAGCATCTTTTCTCACTGAAACAATTAGGCCAATTTTATATTCCTTTCCAACTTTAATTCTATCTCCTGCCGCAACGGCACCATCGTTTGTCAATGAAACAAACTTCATATATTTTCCTCCTGTTGCAAAAAAATCTTTGAAGAAAGCTTCTTTTTCTTGTTCAAGATTAGAGTTCCTTGTTAAAGGTCGTTGGTTTTGTACCCCTTTTTTATTTCCTTCATAACCTCTAAATATAATGCCATGAACCGCATTCTTTTTTGATTGCTCAATAGCCACTTTTGGCTTTTTAGAATATGACCAAACTTTAATAAGGTAAGTGCCTTGTGAACCTTGTGAAACGCCTTCAATTTCATACCTCCAAGCCTGAGTATCTTTATTTGCTTTTCTTTTGGCTTGAGCGCTTAATAACATTGGAGATATGCACAAGCTTACAAGTAGCGAAATAGATATGTATTTATTTAAAATATTCATTATATATTGATTAGATTTTTAATTTAAAAATTTATTCTTAATGCTGCAAATATTGGAAAGGTTGTATTCCCTTTTAATTTATCAATTCCCCAACTTGAGGATGCTCCAGTATTTGGCGTGTTAATTACATTATTACTGTTATATACAGCAGAAAACTGTGCTCTATTCACAATACTTCCTTTTAAAATTAAAGAAAACATTGGGGTTAAATGTACTCCCATTGATAAAGAAAATACCCTAACCGATGTTCTATATGTATATAAACTTGACAAATCTTTAGCTGGAAAATCTACTTGAAGACTATCCATTGTTGCATATAGGTGATTTGCATCTCCTATATTAAACTTATAAGTAGCAATTCCTATGCCAAACTTAGGATGTATAAAATATTTCCCTCTATTACCTAATAAAAATTCTCTCCCAAAAGATAAATAAACTACTGATGAATTACCATTAGCTGTTGTAGCTGCCCCCGTTGAATCTGTCTCATCAAATAAATTCGCATTAATAGAGTAAGATGCAGTATCAGGAGTATAACCTATAGTATCTAAACTAACACTATCTAATTGTGGAATAGAATCATAAATATCCCATTCTATTGGTTCAATAGTTTTTATTTCTCCGGTATTTATGTTTCTGAAAAAGTTGGAGGTGGTTGCCAATCCAATATACAACCCTCTTCCAAAATCGCCTTTTGCAAGATTGCCAATTCTAAAGTCCATATCAAAAATAAAACCTGCTGTAGATTGATCACTAGAAACCAAGCCATAGCCAAAATTAAACGAAGCTGCACCTCCAGGTTTTGGTTGCATCAACATTCCTGAATAGGCTTCCTTACCACCAGCTTGCCTAAATATTGATGTTGGGCTCTTTCCTGTTGCAATCCCCTTATTGTCACCTATTGAAGTAGCTCTTGCCCATCCCGTTCGTTTCATAATTTGATGCCCTTCATCGTCCAAATGAATTTCATAAATAAACCATCGATGATTAAGCTTAATTCCTTCTTTAGACCCTATTTTAGCTGTAATGGGATACGCCTTAAAAACACTTGTTTTTAGTTGGAAATCTTCAATAACTTTTTTCAAAGCGCTTAGTGATCCATTTAAATTATTGTTACCCAAAGAGTTCAATAAGTCTTCTTTAGATCTTCTTTTTTTTGATGTTTTCACTCCTGCCCAATATTCCTCAAACCCTGGTTGAGACTGCTCAATTAGTCCGCTATAAACGTGTTGCTTAATTAAAGGGAATGAGGCTGTTTCCCAATGATTTTTTATTTCCTCTCTATTGGTTGTAACACTTTCATCTAGCCAATATTTTTCATAAAAAACATTGGATACATTTTCATCAAAATTTAATTTATAAATGTATCTAATGTAAGAAACTCTAAAACCTTCTTTTTCTCTTTTTACTGGCTTAAATTCTATGTTTAGGTATTTTTCTTTTATTTTTTTAGCTCTATCCTTTTCATTGTATATGTCTTCATAAGATTCAATATCACCAAGATCATAAACAACTATGTAGCTTTTTTTCATTAAATCTTCTCCTAATGTGCTTATTCTACTAACAGATGAATTAAGCGATTGATTGACGTGTTCATCATTAGCGGAATAGTGAGCCCTTTCTTCCCACAAATGAATATTCATGTTACCCAACGAATCCCTTGAAAACCAACGAGCTACAACTGGTTTTGAAGTAGATTGGATGTAATTATTCACCATAATTAACCGCTCTTTAAGTAATTCTCCCCTTTTTTCTTCAGCTTCTTTATAAGCCTTTTGCATTTTTGTTAATTCTACTTTTTCAGATGCATATGCAGCATACGCTAATTTGTATTTTTTTCGTTCTCTGGTTGTAGCTGTTGAATCGGGTTTTTTAGGTGGTGCTGGAAAATAAACTTTTTTATTTTTTGCAGGATAATCTAACGTTAGGTTGTCAAAACCTACTGTATGTTTATCAAAGCGTGCTTCCAAAGAATTGTTTGCTGTAAGATTACTGACAACATTTTTTGCACTTGATGAGGATGGGGAAACATAAAAGGTAGTAATTGAAGGCCTTAAATAGGTGGTTTCTACTTTTTCTTGGGCAGAAAATCGACTGATAGCCAATATAATTGTTAAAAAGGATACAAAAAACTTTACTTTCATATGGGTTAATATTATATGAAAGATAAATATATTAATGAAATAAACAATTTATTGTACTTTTAATAATCTATAATTTTTGAATTGATAATGCTATCAAGAACTTCACATTTTTTAATTGTAATTTCATTACTTGTTGTTATCCTTTATTATGGACAAAGTATTATAATTCCATTCATTTTTGCCCTATTGCTGTGGTTTACTGTAAGAATTCTTTCTTCTCTTACTGATAAAGTAGGATTCTTTAAAAAGTATTTACCTAAATGGATTAAAAAACTGATTTCAACCGCGATTCTGTTTTTTGCAATTACTTTTTTTGCGCAAGTGGTTATTTCAAGTGTAAATACCATTACCAAATCACATCATAATTATGACGAAAATATTGAACTTATTATTGAAAAAATTAATATTCAATTTGGAATCGATACTAAAAGCTGGGTTGACAATAATATTAAAAACATAGAAGTAGGTCAACTTATTAAATCGTTTTTAGACGCCCTTTCAAGTATTGTCGGCAATGCTTTTATGATTATGCTTTTTGCCATTTTTATTTTTATTGAGGAAACAAACTTTCAGTCCAAAATCAAACAACTTATTGAAAGAAGCCCAGATAGGTTTTCTAAGTTAAATGCTACATTGTCAAAAATTGAATGGTCTATAGCAAGATATTTAGGCATTAAAACAATAGTAAGTTTATTGACCGGAATACTTAGTTTTATTATTTTAAAGATTGTTGGTGTTCATTATGCTGTTTTTTGGGCATTTCTGATTTTTCTATTAAACTTCATCCCTACAATAGGGTCTTTATTAGCTACTGTTTTTCCTGCTGTTTTTTGCCTTCTACAGTTTGGAGAATTCACTCAATGTCTAATGGTCTTCTTTATTGTGGGTAGCATTCAAGTCTTTATTGGAAACGTTCTAGAGCCCAAATGGATGGGAAACTCAATGAACATTAGTCCCTTGATTGCCATTATAGCATTGGTTTTCTGGGGTGCCATATGGGGAACTACTGGAATGATTTTAAGTATTCCCATTACCGTAATTTTAATCATTGTTTGTTCACAGTTTCAGTCCACCAAACCCATTGCAATGTTGCTTTCAGAAAAAGGGAAAATATAATTATGGAAAACCTATCTACGAGCAAATGGAAAGAATCTTTTAAGAAAATCAACAGCCATCAAATTATTGATGTTAGAACCCCCTTAGAATGGGCTAACGGCACAATTGATGGTGCAATTAAAATTGACTTCAATCAACAGCACGATTTTATAAAATTTATAGAAAAATTAGAGAAATCTAACAACTATTATGTTTATTGCAAAAGTGGTGTTAGAAGCTGGTATGCCTGTCAAATGATGGAACAATTAGGCTTATCTACCTACAACTTAAAAAATGGTATTACTCAATGGGATGAGCCATTAACAAAATCTTAAATGCCTTCAAATACATATTGGGATAATAGATACAACAACAATGATATTGGGTGGGACATTGGAAAAGTTTCTAATCCAATCAAATATTGGCTTGACAGCCAAATAGATCGATCAAAAAAAATATTAATACCTGGTGCTGGAAGTGGATTTGAAGCTGGATATGCTTATGCAGCTGGGTTTAAGAATGTTTATTATTTAGATTTTTCAACTGTTGCAGCTAAAAAATTTAAAACTCAGTTTCCCGATTTTCCGCCCAATCAAATACTAGCTAATGACTATTTTAACCTATCGAATTTTAATGACTTTTTTGATGTGATTATTGAGCAAACTTTTTTTTGTGCAATATCACCAAATAAAAGAGTGCTATATATCAATAAGGCTTATGAACTTCTTGAAAAGAATGGCAAAATTGTTGGCTTACTTTTTAATGTTAACTTTAATGAGGAATCTCCTCCATTTGGAGGGTCAAAAGAGGATTATGAGTTGTTATTTAAAACTAAATTTAACATCTTAAAACTAGAAGCTTGTTACAACTCTGTTTCACCAAGATTAAATAACGAGCTTTGGATTTCTTTACAAAAACCCTAATAAATAGAATTTTGTCTAAAGCAAATAAATTAAAATGACACCAATCAAGATTAACACAGCATCAATCGAAGATTGCAATGAAATTGTTTCCATTGCTAATGATGTATATTTTCAAACTGAAAAAGAATTTTGGAAAGAAGGCTACTATAGAATTTCTGAAAAAGAATGTTTACAATACATTTCTGAAAAAAAAATTATAGTTGCAAAACTAAATTCTGAGGTTGTTGGTTTCGTTTTAGCAGGCCCTAAATCAAAAAATGCTTTTGAATTTTCAATGTTGACTACTCATTTTTCACAACAAAAAAGGGGGATTGGGAAGTTGCTTGTAAATCAGGTTATTGAAAATGCCAAAAAAGAGGGTTTTGACTATTTAGAAATTGAAGTTTTAACTCCTAAACACTGGACTCATTCTCAAAAAGAATTTTTAACAAAATGGTATACTAGTATTGGGTTTAATTTTATAAACACCTTTTCATTTGAGTCTAAATATCCTACGCATACTAAATTCCTAAAGTGTGAATTAGAATTTAAGTTATACCAAAAAAGGCTGTAAATAACGTTACTCTTTTTCGCTAAACTTTAAATTATGATACACCGCATTAACGTCATCATCCTCTTCAATTTTGTCAAGTAGTTTATTAACCTCTTGTTCTTGTTCTTCGTTCAATTCTTTATTTATTTGAGCAATTCTATCAAACCCTGATGATAAAATTTCCTTTTGGTTCTCTTCTAAGTACTTTTGAATTTCCCCAAAGTTTTCAAATGAAGCATAAATGTGAACCCCTTCATCATCTTTAAAAACCTCATCAGCTCCATAGTCAATTAATTCTAATTCTAGTTCTTCTGTATCGGTTCCATCGTCACTTATTGAGAAGTTACAAGTATGATCAAACATGAAAACCACAGAACCTGAAGTGCCTAAGCTTCCGTTGTGTTTGGTAAAATAACTTCTTAAATTGGCTACTGTTCTGTTGTTGTTGTCGGTAGCTGTTTCAACAAGCACTGCAATTCCATGCGGAGCATATCCTTCAAAAACAATCTCTTTATAATTGCTTGTATCTTTGTCCGATGCCCTTTTAATCGCTCTATCAACATTATCTTTTGGCATATTTGCTGCCTTGGCATTCTGAATTACCGCTCTTAATCTTGAATTAGAATCGGGGTCGGGACCTCCTTCTTTAACGGCCATAACAATGTCTTTACCAATTCTTGTAAATGTTTTGGCCATTTGCCCCCATCTCTTAAACTTTCTTGCTTTTCTAAATTCAAATGCTCTTCCCATTGTCTTTAAATAACTATTATTCTAAATATATTAGTAAAGTTAAATTTTATTAAAACTTCTATTGACAAAGATATTTAATCTTATAAAATCTAATCATCTTTTTTACTTTAGTAGTCTAATGTATTTAAACACCCTTATTCAAAAACTTTGAAACAATTATTTTATTTACTTATTTTTTTATGTGTTGGTTGTGCTCAACAAACTGCATTAACTGGTGGTGTAAAAGACATTTCCCCTCCAGAATTAGCAGTAAATAAAACATTTCCTAGACCAAATACAATCAACTTTTTAGGCAAAGAAGTTAAATTGGTTTTTAATGAAAATATTACTTACCAAAAAAGCAGCACCTCTTTTATTGCCAACCCTCCAATTGGGGAACACGAATTAACTGTTGAGAAGAATTCACTAAAGATCAAATTCAAAACTTCCTTAAAAGAAAACACTACGTATACTTTTATGTTTGCCAAATCCATTGCAGATCTAAATGAAAAAAATAATATAAATGACTTAAGGTTCTGTTTTTCAACTGGGAATACTATTGATTCCATTAACGTTAATGGATTTGTAAAGAATAGTATAGATAAAACTCCAAATATTGACTTTTTAGTTTCTCTGAAATCAACAGCTAAAGATTCATTGTCTTACTTAAGTCTAACGAATGATAATGGAGAATATGCCTTTTCTCATTTAAAACCTGGAAAATATACTTTATCAGCATGGAGTGACCTCAATAACAATAACATTCTTGACACACTAGAAGAGCAGCACGGATTTTTATCTAATGCTGTTCAAATAGAAGACTCCTGTTGCAAAGAAATAATTAACACCTTTGATCCTATTGTTCCTTTAGAAATTGAAGCCGCTAACCTTAATGATTATGGTCAATTGACTTTAGAGTTTAATCAAAAAATAGATACTTTGTTAATTAAGTGCTTAGACTCTTCTAATTTTGATGAAATCATTGCAAATAACAATGAAGCCATACTTTGGTTTTCAGATTCTACTGTTAACAGCTATGAGTTGCTTATTACTGTTCCAACATTTGAGTTTAATGACACTATAGTTGTCAGGAAGAACAAATCTCAGGATGAAAAAAGTAAGCTACTTTATAGAAACAACTCCGAAAAGAAATTCTTCAGTCCAGAGTATCTTCATTTGATATTTAATCAAGAGCTAATTTCAATTGACACGGCATTAATTGTTTTAAAAATTGATAGCAATCGTATGGATTATAAATATAAAATAATGAATAATGAGCTATTTATAACTCCTGAAATTCCGTCTGGGGCTTTTAATATTTCAGCCTTACCTGCTGGATTTACTGGATTTTATCACCGAAAAATTGATACTACAAAAGTTTATTTTTCAATAACGCCATCTTCAAATCTTGGTACATTAACTATAAATATTACAAATTCATTATGCAACAACTTTATTGTTCAATTGTTGTCCAACAATGAAGTTATTCATGAGTTATCTGGGACAAAAACCATTTTAAATAAAACGATGGAAAGGGTAGTTCCAGGAGAATATGATTTAAGGTTAATTTTAGACAACGATGGAAATAAAAAATGGACAAGCGGAAACATAAAAACAAACAGCCAGCCAGAAAAAGTTATTTATTTAGATAAAAAAATTAAAGTTCAAAAAAACTGGGAAGAGTTTATTAAATGGGAGCTTTAGAGCTCAAAAATTTTAAATTTATCTGAGTCCGTTCCAGCTGGAAATTTTTTCCTAAAGTCTTTCAACTTAGTTATATTAAAGTCAAGCTCTTGAACTTGTATTTCATTGGGCTTAAATTTATCCATCCTTAATCCAGTAAAATCAAACACTCTTGAGTTTCCACTATATTCCACTTCATTTCCGTCAATACCAACCCTATTTACTCCAATAACATATGCTTGATTTTCAATGGCTCTTGCTTGTAATAAAGATGTCCATGCCAAAGACCTAGCTGATGGCCAATTGGCTATGTAAATTAAACAATCGTATTCTTCATTGGCTTGATTTCTACTCCAAACTGGGAAACGTAAGTCGTAACAAATCAATGGCCTGATTTTAAACCCTTTAATTTGTATTGTAATATTTTCTGAACCAGATTGATAATGCTTATTTTCTCCAGCCATTCGAAATAAATGTCTTTTATTGTAAAACTCTAAATCTCCATTAGGATAAACAGAGTATAACCTATTGTAGTATTTGTTGTTTTCCACAATAGCTAAACTAGCTATTACTACGGCTCCTTTACTTTTAGCAAACTGTTTTAACCATTCTAAAGATTTACCAGACGTTGGTTCGGAAATTCTTTCAGAATCCATTGAAAACCCAGAGTTAAACATTTCAGGTAAAATAATTAAATCAGCCTTAGTGTAAGTTGAAAACAATTTTGAAATATTAGCAAAATTCATTTCCGGATTTTCCCAGTAAATATTGGTTTGTAAGGATAATATTTTCACTACAAATTAGTTAAGTATTCGTTAAAAATAATGCTTTACAATTAGATTTAAGAAAGGTTTCTTAAATTTGCTAAGAAATTATACGATTGATTATAAAATTTAACATACTGGTTTTCCTTTGCTTTGTGCATTTTTGTGCATTTTCTAATGTAAACTCTGACACAATAAATAAACTTGACCCTATTAATGGACGTAAAGTAGGTTATTGGATTGTTACAGGCTCAATGGCTAAAATTGAAGGCTATAATTCGGAGGCTAAAGTTGAAGAAGGCGTATATATAAATAGCCGTAAAAATGGTCTTTGGACAAAGTATTGGCCTAATGGAAATCCGAAAAGTAAAATCAAATACAAAAACGGTCGTTCTTTTGGAGATTATATAACTTTTTTTGAAAATGGGAATATAGAAGAAAAAGGTGAAATGAATGGAGGATTACTTCAAGGTGGGTTCGAGCTATATTGGCCAAATGGTAAAATAAGGCAAGAAAAAAAGTTCAATCTTTATGGTAATCCTGAAGGAGAAGTTTCTTTTTACTATGCAAATGGTCAGCCAGAGCTTAAATTTGAGGTTGTTGATGGTAAAGAAACCGGAGATGCTACATGGTATTATGAAAACGGAGATGTAAAAAAAGAAGTAGTGTATACTGACGGAATAGCCACATCAACTAAAGAATTCAAAGAAGTTCATGACCACAAAGAAATCGTTGACCCTCTAATTGAAAAAGGCCCCAAAATTTTTGGTGAATTCAACAATGCAAATACTGGTCTTATCGATAATTATGGTAAAACATACGATAAAGACAAAAATATTCTAATGGATGGTGAGTTTAAAAACAACTTCCTGTTCAATGGAAGACTTTATGTTTACGATGAATTTGGATTACTTAAAGAAATAAAAGTATTCAAAAATGGTGTTTATGTTGGACACGGAATAATTGGTAAATAATTATCAATCTAATCTCTTTTGGAAATTTCTTACAAAAATAAATCTAGGGCTGATTTAGTCTTTTTAATTCTTTCTGGTTTTTTTCTAGGGTCTCTTACTCTTTTAAACGTATTAGGAACATCAAGATTTTTAGACTATTCCTTTACTCTTTTTGATGTTGAAATTCCATTCATCATTGCAATTGGTGTTCTTCCATACCCAATAACCTTTCTATGTACTGATTTAATTAGTGAGTTGTTTGGGAAAAAACAAGCAAACCGAGTAGTTTGGATGGGTTTGACACTAAATGTTTGGGTATTCTTTTTTGTTTGGCTTTCAGGATACTTAGATAGTCCTGATTTAAATAACGGAATTCCAACTGTCGGACTAATAAACGGTGAAGTAAACATCCCAAATGATTATGCTTTTTACCAAATTAGAAAGTTAACAATGGGCGCAACAGCTGCTTCAATGATTGCTTACATATCAGCCCAATTCATTGATGTTCATATTTTTCATTTTTTAAAGGAAAAAACAAAGGGGAAAAAACTGTGGTTAAGAAATAACGTTTCTACTGTTTTTAGTCAATTGATTGATAGTATTGCTGTGATACTCATCACACATTACCTTGTTAAAGGATTACCTGTTGATGCAAATGGAGAATTGACTCACTCGCTTATTTATTTTATTCTTTCGGGATATTTATTTAAACTGCTTTTTGCTTTGGTTGACACCATCCCTTTTTACTTGTTAACACATGCATTAACAAAGTATCTGAATAAAGAAAATTAATCTTTTTTTAACTTGGCTATATCAGCTATTAACTGAGTAATTTCAACTGAATCTGTTCCGTTGTAAAAACCCCTGATCCTTTGCTTTTGATCTAGCAATACAATATTTTCTGTGTGAACAAAGTCTGCAGCACCACCGTGGTTGTAATTAGGGTCGTTAATTTCAGGAGCTACTAAATATTCTTTTCTAGCAAGCTTATAAATTTCCTTTTTATCACCAGTTAAAAACCTCCAGGTATCGTATTTTGCATGGTGCTCATTTGCGTAGGACAGTAATATTTCGGGAGAATCTTGTTCTGGCCAAACGGTATGAGATAAAATAATCACATTTTTATTATAACTATATTGTTTGTGAACCCTTTCTAATTGATTGGTCATAATTGGGCAAATAGATCGACAGGAAACAAAGAAAAAATCTACAACAACAATTTTGTTTTCAATTAGTTTTTCGGTAACCTGATTATTCAATTGATCTATTAGGTTAAAGGATTTAACTTTATGTCCCAAACATTTTCCCTTAATTTCAGAATCATATAAATCTGGATTTACATCACATGGAGTAAATACCTTTAAAGGAATATCCGATTGAATTTCATTAATCATAAATAAAGAAATGGCTATTCCAACAATTAAAAAAACAAGAACTGCTATTACTTTTTTCATGATATTATATCCAATTAATAAACGATTTACCGGTGAACAACCCTTTTTCTAAACCACTATGCGCCTTGTCAATCTCTTTATAATTGAATCCATAATTTGCTGTTGGGTTAATTTTTCCTTGGGTTACCAAATGAACCAATTCATTAAGTGCTTTTTGAATGATTTTTGGCTTATTTTCAGCTATTTTAAGCAAATTAACCCCTATAATTGATTGCGAATTAAGTAAAAGTAACGCTGGATGAATTTTTCCAATTTTCAACAACTGAAGAATAGTATTTACTGAGCCTTTTCGTTTATTAATCCTATCTGATATTCCGAAAAACACCAATTTACCTCCACTATTTAACAAGCTTAAATCTCTTTTAACGGTTTTTCCACCAACTGGGTTAAATATTGCATCAACGTTTTTAACACCAACTTTCTCTTCAATTTCGTTAACATAATCATTGCTTGAAGTAACAATGGGAACGTCAACTCCTATTTGCTTTAAATAAGCGACTTTTTTTTCTGAACGTGTTAAACCAATTACTTTACATCCTTTGTTTTTTGCTAATTGTGTTAAGGCCGTACCAACACCTCCTGAAGCAGCATGAATTAAAACAGTATCGCCTTCCATAAGGTTCATTTCAATATTTATAGCATAATAAGCCGTGCAGTATTGTGTTGCCAATGCTAAAGCAGATCCATTATTGATTTCTTTTGGGAGCTCTTGAATGCCATTAATGGTTGATATGGCACATTCTGCATATCCTCCAAATCTTGTCATTGCTAAAACTCTTTTTCCAATGAAACGATTGTTGATAGGGTCTTTAACTTTAATTACTATTCCAACAACTTCATAGCCTAAAACAGCAGGCAATGGTGGTGCCGCTTTATACAGCCCCCTTCTTGCCATCACATCAGCAAAATTAATTCCAGAAGCTTCAACTTGAATTAGCACATCATCCTTATTAACAAGCTCTGGTTCTGAAATATTGGCTATTTGAAAACTTGTAGAAGCATCTCCGTATTTTATTAATTGAATTGCTTTCATTGATTAAAGTAATGTGTTGGGTGGTGTTTGAAGCTTTTCATAGCCTTCATCAATTAACAAATCATTTTGTTCTGCTGCAATAACTGCCAACTCATCACATTTTTCATTATAAATGTTTCCTGCATGGCCTTTTACCCAATGAAAAGAGACTTGGTGACTTTGAAATATCATTAAAAATCTTTTCCATAGGTCAATATTTTTTTTACCCTTGAATGATTTCTTTTCCCAATTAAAAACCCAGCGTTTATTTACGGCATCAACAACATATTTAGAGTCTGAATAAACGGCTATAGATTGTCCGGGTTTTTTAATCGATTCTAACCCAACTATTACCGCTAGTAGTTCCATTCTATTGTTGGTTGTCATTCTAAAACCTTCCGAAATTTCCCTATAATGTTTTCCAGCTTTTAGCACTATACCATAACCGCCATTACCAGGGTTTCCTTTTGCTGCACCATCAGTGTACATTGTAATTTTCATACTTGTTTCGGATTTATTTCTTCACCACAATATTTACAATATGTAGCATTTTGATCGTGCCCTTCTTTAGAACAACTTGGACAGCTTTGCGTATTCATTTTTTCTGCTCTTGCCAACTCTACTGAAATCATTCCAGTGGGAACCGCAATAATAGCATAACCTAGAATCATTATTATTGAAGCAAAAAACTGGCCCAATACAGTCTGGGGAGCAATATCTCCATAACCTACAGTGGTTAGCGTAACAATAGCCCAATAAATACTTCTTGGAATGCTGGTAAAACCGTCTTTAGGGTCTTCGATAATGTATATGATTGTTCCCATTATTGTAGCAACAGCTAAAACAGCTAAAAGAAATACTATAATTCGTTGTTTGCTAGCGATAAGTGCTTGCTTGAGTGTATTGGCTTCTTTTACGTAACGAATGAGTTTTAAAATTCTAAACACTCTAAGAAGTCGAATCGTTCGTATTGTTTTAATTGAAGAGATTGATTCCGAAAACATAAAAAGACCTAAATAGGTTGGTAAAAGAGAGATTAAATCAATTAACCCATAAAAACTAAAAACATACTTTAAAGGTTTTTTAACACTAATAATTCTTAAAACGTATTCTAAGGTGAAGATGCCGGTAATAATCCATTCAAAAGTTGTTAAAAATGTCACATATTTACGGCTGTAAGCTTCTACACTTTCAACCATAACTGCCGCTACACTTAACACAATTAAAAACAGCAGAATTATATCAAAAAGCTTTCCAAAAAAGGTGTCAGCTTCAAAAATAATTTCATGTGTTTTCTGTCTAAATTTCTTAATCATTAATCTTATTAAATATAATTACAACTTATGAATTAACCTTTCAATAGTTGGAGGAAAGTACAATTTCTCAAGCTTTTTTATTTTTTCAACTATAGTATCTAAATCATCTTTATTTGAAAGAGCTGTTTCAAACTGATCAATAATAGCACCTTCATCGTAATTTTCATTGACAAAATGTATGGTTATTCCCGTTTTTTTTTCTTTTGCTCCCAATACAGCTTTATGGACATTATTCCCATACATTCCTTTTCCTCCAAATTTTGGTAATAGCGAAGGATGTAAATTAATTATTTTTCCTTTAAAATTTGATATAAATTTTTCTGGGATTTTCAACAAAAAACCCGCTAAAACAACAAGTTCAACCTCTAGTTCATGAAGCGTCTCACAAATAGGTATTGATTCATTTAATATGGCTTTATCAATAGCCAATTGCTCAATATCGTTGTTTTTAGCATGAATTAACGCTCCTGCAGATGAATTATTAGAAACCACTAAAACAATATTTATTGTTTCATTTTTTTTGAAAAAATCAATAATATTTTTTACATTACTACCTGTACCTGAAGCAAATAGAGCTAAATTCATTCTGTTTTTTTCGAAATATATAGATAGAATTTCAATGAATCAACTATATCTTATGAATAAGTTAACCTTAAAGTACTTTGCATACTTAATGAAATGTTTTTTATTTGCACTTTAATTTAATTAATAAATAAACAAAAATGTCTGACGTAAAATCTAAAGTAATCTCAATTATCGTTGATAAATTGGGTGTTGAAGAAGGAGAAGTATCAACTGAAGCTAGCTTCACAAATGACTTAGGAGCTGATTCTCTTGACACTGTAGAATTAATTATGGAATTTGAAAAAGAATTTAACATTGCAATTCCTGATGAACAAGCCGAAAATATCCAAACTGTTGGACAGGCTATTTCTTACATAGAAGAAAACAAGTAAACTTTTTTAAATCATTTAAATCACAAGCTTTTTGTTATGGAAAAAAAACGGGTAGTAATTACTGGTTTAGGTGCGCTGACACCAATAGGCAACTCTGTAGACGAATACTGGGAAAATCTTATTGCTGGAAAAAGTGGTGCTGACTTCATTACAAAATTTGACGCAAGTCTATTTAAAACTCAGTTTGCTTGTGAGGTGAAAGATTTTGATCCGCTTTCCATCATGGACAGAAAAGAGGTAAGGAAACTTGACCCCTTTTCTGTTTATGCCATGGCTACTGCAAAAGAAGCTATTGCTGATTCTAATATTGATTTAGATAAGGTAGACTTATATCGTGCTGGTGTTGTATGGGGGTCTGGAATTGGCGGAATGAAAACTTTTCAAGAAGAATGCTTTAACTACAAAGAAGGAGATGGGACACCAAGGTTTAATCCATTTTTTGTCCCTAAAATGATTGTTGATATAGCTGCCGGTCACATTTCAATTAAATACGGCTTAAAAGGGCCTAATTATGTTACTGTATCTGCTTGTGCTTCCTCAACAAATGCTTTAATTGATTCATTAATGTTGATTCAATTAGGTAAATGCGACTTTATTGTTTCAGGTGGTTCTGAAGCGGGAGTCAACATTGCTGGTGTTGGTGGATTTAATGCCTTAAAAGCGCTTTCAACAAGAAACGATAATCCCAAAACGGCATCTAGACCTTTTGACTCAACTAGAGACGGCTTTGTTTTAGGAGAAGGCTCTGGTTGTTTAATTCTAGAAGAATTAGAACACGCTAAAGCCAGAGGTGCTGAAATTTATGCTGAGGTTGTTGGCGGTGGACTTACTGCAGATGCTCACCATATAACTGCCCCGCACCCAGAAGGATTGGGAGCAATTAATGTTATGAAATTAACCTTAGAAGATGCCGGTATGAAACCAGAAGAGGTTGATTACATCAATGTTCATGGTACTTCTACCCCGCTTGGAGATATTGCTGAAACGATTGCCATCAAAGAGGTTTTTGGAGAACATGCCTTCAACTTAAACATAAGTAGTACAAAATCTATGACAGGGCATTTATTAGGTGCTGCTGGAGCTATTGAAGCCATTGCTTGTGTAAAATCTATTCAAAATGATATTGTTCCACCAACAATTAATTTTGAACACAAAGATGAAAACATAGATTACAATTTAAATCTAACTCTAAATAAAGCTCAAAAAAGAACAGTAAATGCTGCTTTGAGTAATACGTTTGGGTTTGGAGGTCACAACACCTCTATCATCATGAAAAAATACAATGATTAGATCCTTTTTTTTTAAAAAAAAAGAAAGTTTACTCTCCCCAAATTATCTAAAGTTTTTAAATGAAGTCCTAGGTGTTTATCCAAAAGATGAGAACCTATATAATGAGGCTATTACACATGCATCATTTAAAAAAAACAAAAAAAATATTTCTGATAATGAGCGTCTTGAGTTTTTAGGTGACGCCTTTATTTCAATGGTAATTGGAGAACATCTTTTTGAAAAATTCCCTAATAAAAATGAAGGTTTTTTATCCCAGTTAAGGGCAAAAATTGTAAGTAGAGAACAACTGAACTCATTGGGTAAAAAAATAGGCCTTGAAGAACACCTTTTATATCAAAAAAGTACCAACAAATACAAATCTTTAATTGGCAATGCCTTTGAAGCTCTTTTTGGTGCGATTCTTTTAGATCAAGGAATAGTAAAGGCTCAAAAAATTTTCAAAGAAGTTATAATAAAAAAATTTATCGATCTTGAAACCATTCAAGTTGAACAGCGTGATTTTAAAAGCGAATTGTTGGTTCATTGCCAAAAAGAACAAAAAGAATTATCCTTTAAAACAAATTCTAAAAAATTAAAGGATGGAGAATACTTTTTCACTGTTTCAGCATTAATAAACGATGAAGAAAAAAGCAATGGAAGTGGGTATTCAAAAAAGGAAGCTGAACAAAATGCTTCAAAAAATATAATCTTAGATCTTAGCCATTTTTAAGAACCCTATTTCTTTAAGTTCTAAGTTGCGTGTTTGTCCTCTTAATAAATCGCCTTTCCTTATTCCTCCATATTCAACCCTATCCATATAAAGCACCTCAACATTAAGTGCATTTAAAGCCTCTCTGATTAAGTTGATATTAACAAAAGAAACCGTTACTATAATTTGATGATGATCAACGGTCTTTTTTCCATGCTTAATCTCATTAAAAACAACTTTTTCTTCTTTTACTTTAATACCTTGAAGAAGCTCTTTTATATGCTTATTGCTTAACAATTCTTGTATATGTATAATATACTTTTGCTTAATAAGAGCATTGGGGTTTGATAATCGTTTAATTAATGAGTCATCATTTGAAAGCACTGTCAACCCTGTTGTTTTTTCATCCAATTCACCTAAAACAGACAATTCTTTTAGAAACCCCTCTTTAAGAGAAGTGTTTTTGGCTTTGTTTAGAAGCAAATAAATTAGTCGTTCTTTCTTAATCTCTTTCCCTTTGTACTCGACAACATCCCCATCATTTAGTTTAAATCCCAATGAGTTTACCACTTGCTGATTGACCTTTATTTTACCTGAAGATATCAACACGTCTGCCTCTTTTCTTGTGCAAACACCCGCATTGGCAATAAATTTATTTAGTCTTATCATTATAAAGTAGGGTAAGTAAAGTCTTTATGGTGCACAAACTTAGGTGATTTATTGGGCATATGAACTTCGATAAGATCAAATCTAATATCTTCATCAACATTAAATTCATCAATATAATTATGTGCAGCATCAATGATTCGCTTTTGTTGTGAAAAAGAAACTACATCATTTATTAAACTATTTATTGCGTTTTTTCTGGTTTTAACCTCAACAAATACAACTTTGTTTTGTTTTTTAACTACAAGATCAATTTCCATTTTTTTATGTCTCCAGTTTTTATGTAGCAATTTATATCCATTGTTTTGAAGAAATTTTAAGGCCGCTTTTTCTCCTTCTCTACCTAAAATTATATTTGAATTATTTGACAAAAAATATTTGCTATAAAGTATTCATTAAATTAGCTGAAATTCATTCTAATCTAATTATTTAAACCATGAAAAAAAATTATATCCTGACACTATTTTTTTGCAGTTCTTTATTTATTTCAAATGCTCAAATAAAAACTCCACAAGCAAGTCCTACTTGTGAGATATCTCAATATGTTGGGACGTCTAAAATATCCATCACTTACTCAAGGCCAGGAGTTAAAAATAGAGTGATTTTTGGTGGGTTAGTTCCCTTTGATAAAGTATGGAGGACAGGGGCTAATAAAGCAACGAAAATTTCGTTTAGCCAAGATGTTAAAGTTGGTGGACAAGATTTAGAGGCTGGAGATTACTCCCTATTTACCATTCCTTCTCAAAAAGAATGGACCATCATTTTTAATAAAAGCTTAGACTTGTGGGGTACTGGAAAATATTCCCAAGATATGGATGCATTGCGAATTACCGTTCCTTCAATCAGCAATACAACTCTTGCTCCTATTTCAGAAAATGTACGAAATGCTGAATTAGAAGAAGAACATGCGAAAACTATTGATAAACTAGAAGCTAAGCTGAAAGTTGCAGAACTAAAAGGAGACGCTAATGCTACTAATAAAATCAAAGATGAAATTAATAAAATCAAAGATGAAATCGAATCAAAAGGCGAGAGCCAACATTCTCTTTTTTCAAATACTGAAAGTGTCTTTAAATCTGAAACATTTGATTGGTTAAAAAATAATCATGTTGAATCGTTTACAATGGATTTTGGGTCTTTTACATCTGCTGGTGCTGAATTAATTCTTTCATGGGAAAGGACTAAAGTTGTAATACCAATTTACACCAATACTATAGAAGAAGTTCAAAAAGAATATACAGCCTTATTAGAGGCCGGACCAGATGCCAATACTTATTATAAAGGAGCACGTTTTTTTCTTGATAATAATTTAGATATGAATTTAGCTTTAAAATGGATAGATTTAGCTATTGAAAAAAGACCAGAAGCATTTTGGATGAGCTATCAAAAAGCAAAAATTCTTATTCAGTTTGACAAATTCTCAGAAGCCATCCAAATAGCGGAAAAAGTAATTGAAATGGCTGGATCTGCTGAAGACTCCTATGGATATGATGAAAAAGCAGAAGAGTTAATCAAACAATTAAAAATTAAATAGTTTTTGATGTAGTTTACTTTTTCACAAAAGTAACACACACTCCTATGGTTATCATGTCAAATACTGCCCCCAATTGTTGGGATAATATTTTACCATTAGAAATGTGATTGTAACCAATTGACAAGGAAGTATTCTGAGTAATATAGGATGAAACATACCAGTAATGGTGAAAGTTTAACCCGCTTTTTAATCCATCATTTTTTTGAGCATTTGATTCAACCCATAAAATGGCAAGTTGTGACTTTATGAACGTTTTTTTAGCAATTTTAAAAGACAGCTCCTGTCCCAAACCCAATCCATTTCCGCCTTTTTCAGTTAGATGAAAAATTGCTAACGGAGATGCCGTGAACAAACGGTCGTAATAAGTAGAATCAAAAGTAGACCGCTCAAAATTTGATGGAGTATCTAAAGACCTTTTAAATGGGAAATATATCTGAGCAAAAAAAGCCGGCTGACGAAAACTGCTTTCTAAGGAACTAGATCCCGGCAATCTTGATCTATAAACCCCAGGGTTTATACTAACTTTTAGTGGTGTTTTTTCTAATTCAAAAACGACTCTTTCTACTTGGCTAGAAATCGAAATTGAATAGATAGTTGCAATAATTAATATTACTTTTTTCATTGGGAATTAAAATCGTTAAACAGCAAAATTCATCTTATAAGTTGATTTTCATAAATAATGTGCTATTTTAAAATTGATTTATCATTTTGAACAAAAAATTTGGTCTTTACTCCAAACAATAGGCTTTGATTTTCATTTTCATGTCCAGCTGAAAAATCAAAAGCAATAGGAAAATCAAATTCTTTTACTTTCTCTAAAATGATATCTTCTATCGTCATTCCAAAAGGAATTTTATTGTCTTTAACTTTAGAAAAGTGCCCAATGACCAACCCTTTAATATGATTAAAAACTCCCGCAAACTTCAACTGCCAACACATTCTGTCAATATTATATAAATACTCGTCAATTTCTTCAATAAATAAAATTTTACCTTCAAAATCGGGCTGATAATTTGTTCCCAACATGCTTGTTAAAACAGAAAGGTTTCCTCCTACTATTTCTGCTTCTGTCTCTCCTATTCTATTATTTTTATTAAAAATCCATGAATGGTTGATTGCCACACTAAACAACACCTCTTTTAGTGACTTTAAGGAGTCAGGGGTGTTTTCTATAACGTTTATTGGCATGGTTGCATGAATAGAAGCTGTATTTAATATGATGTTTGAAAAAGAATGCAAAACGGTAACGTCAGAGAACCCTATAATCCATTTTGGTTTATTTAAAAAGCCTATGGGGCTTAAGTTTTCAATTAATCTTACTGTACCATAACCGCCTCTAAAACACCAAATAGCTTTAGCTTGTGGGTGGTCAAGCGCCCATTGTAAATCAGACTTTCTTAAAGCATCTGTCCCAGCAAAAATTCCAGATTTCTGCATTAAATTTGGAGATCTTTCAACTTTTAGCTCCCAATCGTTTAATAATTTTTCTGCAGCTTCAAGTTGCTTTAGCTCTACCTTTCTTGCTGGAGCAATAATAAGGACTACGTCACCTTTTGTTAATTTCTCTGGAATGATCATATTGTTACCTACTAAGGAAGTAAAAATAACTATATAAAACTTATATTTGCGCCTTCAAATATTTTTATGGCTCAAGCTAAAAGACATACCATTACGGCCGCTTTGCCCTATGCCAACGGGCCTTTACACTTAGGGCATCTTGCTGGTGTATACATATCTTCTGATATATACGCTCGTTTTTTACGTTCTAATGGTGAAGATGTTGCTTTTATTTGCGCTTCTGATGAACATGGGGCTGCCATAACCCTAAGAGCGAAAAAAGAAGGCGTTTCTCCTAAAGATATTATCGAC
>JAQWRG010000012.1 GCA_029243855.1 Flavobacteriales bacterium
GATCCTGATAGAATTGACGGATTTTTAGTTATGACAGAAGTTCTTAATTCAGATGGAACCCCACATGAATCAAATGCTAGAGCAAAAATTGATGACGATGACAATGATTTTTGGTTTGGATTTGAACAAGAGTACTTTATTATGGATGTTGATACCCAACTACCATTAGGATTCCCTATTGGAGGTTATCCTGGACCACAAGGTTTATACTATTGCTCTGTTGGAGGAAGAAATACTTGGGGCAGAGATTTAGTTGAAGAGCATGCAGACCAATGCATTGAAGCAGGGATTAATTTTGAAGGGATTAACCAAGAAGTTGCCGCTGGACAATGGGAATTTCAATTGTTTGCTAAAGGAGCTAAAAAAGCAGGTGATGAAATTTGGGTTGCTAGATACCTTCTAAACAGAATTACCGAAAAATACGGATATTATATTGAGCTTCATCCTAAACCTGTTAAAGGAGATTGGAATGGATCAGGAATGCATGCAAACTTTTCAAATACAACTTTAAGAACATGCGGATCTAAAGAAACGTACGAGAAAATATGTGAAGCTTTTAGACCAGTAAGATCAAAACATATAGATGTTTATGGAGAGTTTAACGATCAAAGACTAACCGGTCTACACGAAACAGCATCCATTAACGATTTTAGTTACGGTGTTTCTGACAGAGGAGCATCTATTAGAATTCCTATTATGACTGTTGAAAATGGATGGAAAGGATGGCTTGAAGATAGAAGACCTGCCTCAAATGGTGATCCTTATAAAATTGCAGCAAGAATTATACAAACTGTTAAAGGAGTAGAAATCTAAACCCTTATTATATATATTTAATTGAAAGCCTAATAAATTATTAGGCTTTTTTTATATCAAAAAAGAATATATGATATAAAAAAGGTAGATTGCTAATAACCCAAAACCGATTAATCTATTAATTTTTGAACCTAATAGAATAACTCCTAACAATAGTGTTATTCCAAGCATTACAGGAAAATCGAACAACAATACTGAAGCATCCACTTTAATGGATTTTACTGCAGAAGTAATACCAACCACTGCAAATACATTAAAAATATTAGAGCCAATAAGGTTTCCTATTGAAATGGTATTATGACCTCTAATAGCAGCCAAAGAAGATGTGGCCAGTTCAGGTAGTGACGTTCCAAGAGCAATTACTGTTACACCAATAACCAATTCAGAAACACCCCAGTTTTTTGCTATAATTACGGCATTTTGAACCAATAAGTCAGCCCCAAAATAAAGCCCAATTGAACCTAAAACAAAATACAATAGAATTAATGGCAACGATGATATTTCATCATCTTCAACTTCAAGAGGTTCGGATTTATTGAACTTTATTGAAAATAATATAAAGGCTATTAAAAGAAAAATAAGACAAAGCCCTTCATAGAAAGAAATTATCAAATCAACAGAAAACCAAATAAATAGCAATGCTGACAACAACATTGAAAGCCAACTAAAAACATATTTTTTTCGGTCTATCATCATTGGACTAATTAAAACCGTTACTCCCAATACTAATCCAATGTTAGCAATGTTTGACCCTACAACATTGCCAATGGCAATTCCTGGATTTCCATCAATAGCTGCCTGTAGACTTACTAATAATTCTGGAAAAGAAGTTCCAAAAGAAACGACTGTAAGACCTATTAAAAATGGGGACACATTCAGTTTCTTAGTTATTGAAACAGCTGATTTAACTAATAAATCGCCTCCAAAAGCTAGAACAACTAAACCTATTATTAAAAATAAATAGCTCATGATTCTAATTTATTCTTATCAGAACTTTTATTCTTATCAGATTCAGTAGATGAAACAGAGTTCTTTATATCATCTTGAATTTGCTGAGAAGCATCTTTTATTTGACGGATTCCTCTACCCATAGTTCTAGCAATTTTAGGTATACTTTTAGAACCAAAGAATAATAAAACAATTAGGAATACAAATGTAAGCTCACCTATGCTTATTCCTTCGAGTAATAACAGGCAACTATTCATTTATATTTAGATTTTACGCAGTAATTTTTTTCTTACTTAAATCAACTACTGATGGAGTTGCAATAAATAATGAAGAATAAGTTCCTACAACTACACCAACCATTAAAGCAAAAGAAAACCCTTTGATTGATTCTCCTCCAAAAATGAAAATAGTTAATAAAACTAAGAATGTACTTAACGAAGTATTAATTGTTCTAGACAATGTACTATTAAGTGCCGTATCAATTATTGATTCAGTAGAAGATTTTTTATGTAAAATAGAATACTCTCTTATTCTGTCAAAAACAACCACCGTATCATTAATAGAATAACCTACTACGGTTAAGATTGCAGCGATAAATGCCTGGTCAATTTCCATAGAGAAAGGAACAAAGTTATAAAGCAAAGAAAACAATCCTAACACTACCAATACATCATGGAACATGGCTATCAATGCACCAACACCAAATTGCCATTTCTTAAACCTGAAAGCAATGTATATAAATATTATAAAAAGTGAAAGTATGATAGCAAAAAGAGAGTTTTGTATCAATTCAGCAGAAATTTGCTTATCAACACTTCTTGATGAGTTAATTTTAAACCAATCTCCATTAGAAGATTCTCCATCCTCATTATTTGAGTAACCTAGATCATTAAATGCACCCACCAACACACTGTCTATTTTTTCAATTTTTTTATTGTCGGTATCTTGATACAAATATTTAGTAGTAATTTCTAAATTATAAGCATTATCTACTGTTTTTAATTCTGGAGACACTGTTGTTCCATCTTCATTTACAGACCTAGAAGTAATGGCTTCTTTCATTGAAAGCCTATCCACTTGCTGAGAAAACTCAACTCTGTAAGTTCTTCCACCTGTAAACTCAACTCCTTTATCTAACCCTCTATTAAATAACGATACTGCTCCTCCAGCAACAATCAACAAAGAAATGACATAGAAAATTTTTCTCTTCTTAAAGAAAGTAATAGTAGTTCCTTTAAATAAGTTTTTAGTAAATGTTCTAGAAAAAGCCAGTTCTTTCTTATTATCCATCATGTAAGAGAAAATCAATCTTGTAATAAACAATGCACTAAACAATGAAGTAAATACACCAATAATCAATGTAGTAGCAAAACCTTGAATTGGGCCTGAACCAAAATACGCTAACACAACAGCCGTTAAAAGTGAAGTAACATTGGCATCAATAATAGCTGAATAAGCATGTTTGTAACCATCGCTTACCGCAAGTTTTATTCCTTTACCGTTAGCTAATTCTTCTTTGATTCTTTCGTAAATAAGTACGTTAGCATCTACAGACATACCTATGGTTAGTACAAGACCAGCAATACCAGGTAGAGTAAGTGCTGCACCAAGAGATGCTAATGTTCCAACAATGAAAAATATATTAGCAAGCAAAGCAACGTTAGCAACCCATCCAGCTTTTTTGTAATAAAAAATCATATAAAAAAGCACTAGGCCAAATGCCAATACAAAAGACCATAATCCTGAATTGATATTCTCCTCACCAAGGGATGGTCCTACAATAGCTTCGTCAACAATCACAGCTGGCGCTGGAAGTGAGCCTGCTTTTAAAATTTTAGCTAATTCTTGTGCTTCTTGAATATCAAAATTTCCTGAGATTTCAGTACTTCCTCCTGAGATTTTAGCCCTGATGTAAGGGGCCGAATAAATTTGATCATCTAAAACAATAGCAATCATTTTATTTAATTTTTCGCCTGTCCATTTCTCCCAATCAAGTGCTGCTTGAGACTTAAACATAAGAGAAACTGTTGGTCCATCTTGGTCGTAACTCTGACCTGCATCTAAAATATCTTCCCCATTTAATTTTGGTTTTCCGTCTCTTGGGACTTCAATAGCAATTAAAGAAAAGACTTTTGTGTTTTGATAATCTGTTGTTTCAGTATTCCACAAAAACTTAACATCTTTAGATTTAAATTGAGTTTTACCAACTTCAGAATTTAAAATTGCATTTACTTTTGATGTATCTTTTTCTTCAGCATAACCAATATGAGGATTAGTACCACCTTGGATGAACCACATGTTACCATCAAGAATTTTTCCACTTGACAATCTTAATGAATCTTGGGTTTTTGCTTCGATTAACTTTTCAGCTAATAGAGAATCGTTTTGCTCTTTTTGAATTTGATATACTAATTTTTCATCCTCTGAAAGTGTTGCAAGAGAATCTTCACTTATTGTTATAAATTGATTTTCAACTGAATCTTCTTCAAAATCTTGAACAGTCACTTTACTATCCAATGATAAGAAATCATTTCTCCAATCTTTATGAGCCCCATCCCAAAACTCAAGACTGGCTGTTGATTGTAGTAATTTTCTAATTAGGTTTTTATCTCTTGCTCCAGGCAATTCAATCAACAATCTACCTGAAATAGGCTGTTTTTGAATGTTTGGCTGACTAACTCCAAATTTGTTAACTCTAGATTCAATAATTCGTTGGGTATTTTCTATACAATCTTTACTTAGTACTTTAAGTTTTTCAATAATTTCATTATTGGTCCACTCAATTTCAAATTCTTCTTTATTGGTTACATTAAACCATTTCATTCGTTCACCAGGATAAAGTGCTTCATGATGTTTTGCAAAAAGACTTATAAAATCATTACCAGAAGCATCTTTAAAATCTTCATTCGCCTTATAGCTCTTTAGAGCAGCAAGGAAAGGCTCTTGAAAAGACAGCTGCCTTGAGTTACCTGCTAAATTCCTTACTAAGTCGTAAATAGCAACTTCTAACGTTACACTCATACCCCCTTGAAGGTCAAGTCCAAGACCTAATTCTTGATCTTTACAACTTTGATAACTTAAGGTATTTAGAAAAATTTTTTCGTCCCTGTTATTATCTAAAATAACTTGCTCAAAACGAGCTATTGACTTTATTTTTGTTTTTTCAGTTATAGATTCTACAAATAGAGTATCATCATTTTCAATTATGGTGTCAATTACTATATGGTTTTCATACGTTAATGTATCGTCAACAACATACCCTACACCATTCTCTAAAATGTTATATAATACAGTATCACATTCAGCAATTGCTTCTTGTTTAACTTCATCTTCAAAAGATCTTACAACCCAAGAAAAAGAAAGTTGGTACAAACAAGCTAAAAACAATAAAACTGTGAAAATCCAAATTGCACTTCTATTACGCATAATATTTTTTTAATCTAATTCAACATAAAATTAAGGCCGCAAATATAGAATTTCAAATGGTTATAAACAACATTATTTCAACAACTTAACTATATACAAAATATAGTCCTTAAATTAGCTGTAGTTAATAGGCTTATTCTTAGTGTAAAGAACCCTAGAAAGAATGAATAACAAGAAGCAACTTTTAACTTTTATAACGTTATTATATATATGAATAACCATATAAAAATATTGTTTATCCTATTACTAGGAATGCTTTTTAATCAAAGGATAAATTTAATTTTTAGCCAGCATTTGAGTTTTATTCAATCAGAAAATTTAATTATCACTAAAGTTGGCGACTCCTTAAAAAGTGCTTGGGCAGGCGGAATTAATTCTGCTCAAATCTCTACCATAGACTTAAATAACGACCAATTGGATGACGTAGTCATATTTGATAAATCTGGTAATAAAATATTAACATTTATAAATAAAACCGATCATTATGTTTATGACCACCAATATGAAAGATTTTTTCCAGCAATTGAAAATTGGATGCTTTTAAGAGACTACAATACAGACGGCAAAAAAGATATTTTTCATTCTGTTAATGGAGGCATAGGTGTTTGGAAAAATACAAGAGCCAACAACAATTTATCTTTTGATCAATTACCTATTCCTTACATTTCTTCTCTACAATTCCAGTTTAGCCCTAATTTATATGTAAGCAAAAATGACATCCCTGACATCAACGACATAGACATGGATGGTG
>JAQWRG010000016.1 GCA_029243855.1 Flavobacteriales bacterium
TTTCCAACGTTTGAAAATTATATTGAACAGTTTAAAATATTTGCAGAAGGAGTTGCTGCAAATGGATCACTTTTTTATTGTAGTAATGATGCACCATTGGTGAATATGGTAAGTTCTGTACAAAACAATTGTTTTAAAAAATCTTATACTACGCATTCTCACATGATAGATGATGGTGTTACTGTATTGATAGATGAGTTTGGAAATGAGATTCCTATTCAAGTATTTGGGGAGCATAACTTACAAAACTTAAAGGCTGCTCAATTGGTTTGTGAAGCAATTGGAATTGATGATTCCTCTTTTTATGGTGCTATCAAAAGCTTCAAGGGAGCCTCTAAAAGGTTAGAGCTGGTTAAAAAAGGAGAATCTAGTGCGTTTTATAAAGATTTTGCGCATTCACCATCTAAACTAAGAGCAACAACAAAAGCTTTAAAAAAGCAGTTTAAAAATAGATCTTTAATTGCTTGTATGGAATTACATACATTTAGTAGTTTAAATAAAACATTTTTAAAAGAGTACAATCAAACCATGGTTGATGCAGATGAAGCTTACATTTATTTTAATAAAGAAACTATTAAGCACAAAAAGCTAGCTGATATTTCAGAAGAAGATGTGTTGAATTCTTTTGGTACCAAAAACGTAACGGTTTTAACCTCATCAGATGAATTGTTGCAAATATTAGAAAATAAAAATTGGGAGAATCAAAATTTACTGATGATGAGTAGTGGAAATTTTAATGGAGTTGATTTTAATAAGTTGGGAGCAAAAATTATAGGTTAAACCGTTTTTGAAAAAGTCTGTTGATAAGCGAAATTATCAAAGAAAACCCCATCCCTAAAATCATTAAAGAGAAAAGACTTAAAGCAAATATTACTTTAGGTTCTCTTGTGGTGTTTATACTTTCTTGCTGATTGTCAATTAAGTCTTCAGATGATTCTGTTTCATAGTATTCGGGATTTGCATTAATTTCTTTTTCAATAGCTTCTTTAGTTTTACTAGCATTAGTTAGTTCTATTAAATGATTTCTTCTGTTTTCCATGTAATCAGGGTTAATCCATTTATTATAGGAGAAGAAAAAAGAACTCATTAAGATTGCATATACAGAAGTTGTTTTAATTCCTGATTTTAATTGGGAAATAATGTCGTTGAAATCTTTATGCTTGCTTATAGATATAATTGTTATTGCAACAGATGTTACCAATACAAAAGAGTGAAACATGAATGATATAGCACTTGAGTTGATGTTGTCGTGTAGGCCATATCCAAAAGTTATCATTTCAAACAATATTGAAACAACAACTGCTGCAATTCCAATTTTTATGGATTTGCTCATCTATTTGTGTTTATCCATTCATTGAGACAAGAAACTCTTCGTTGGATTTGCTAGATCTCAATCTATCTTTCATGAATTCCATTGCTTCGATTGGATTCATGTCAGCTAAATGTTTCCTTAAAATCCAAACTCTTTGAAGTGTTTCCTTATCAAGTAAAAGATCTTCTCTTCTTGTTCCAGATGTTAGAATATCAATTGCTGGGAATATTCTTCGGTTAGATATTTTTCTATCCAATTGAAGTTCCATGTTACCTGTACCTTTAAATTCCTCGAATATGACTTCATCCATTTTAGATCCAGTTTCAGTTAAAGCAGTTGCCAAAATTGTTAAAGAACCACCATTTTCAATTTTTCTAGCTGCTCCAAAAAATCGTTTAGGCTTGTGTAGTGCATTAGCATCAACACCACCAGTAAGTACCTTTCCAGATGCTGGCATAACAGTGTTGTAGGCTCTTGCCAATCTTGTAATAGAATCTAAAAGGATGCATACATCGTGTCCACATTCTACTAACCTTTTGGCTTTCTGAAGAACAATATTAGCAACTTTAACATGTCTTTCAGCTGGTTCGTCAAATGTAGAAGCAATTACCTCTGCTTTAACACTTCTCTGCATGTCGGTTACTTCTTCAGGTCTTTCATCTATAAGTAAAACTATAAGATAAGTTTCAGGATGATTTGAAGCTATTGCATTGGCAACATCTTTAAGTAGCATCGTTTTACCTGTTTTAGGTTGTGCAACAATCATTCCTCTTTGACCTTTTCCTATTGGAGAAAATAAGTCCATTACTCTTGTTGAAACTGTCTCTTCTTGATGTCCGGTAAGTTTAAATTTTTCACTTGGAAAAAGTGGAGTTAAGTGTTCAAATGGAACTCTGTCTCTAATGAATTCAGGGTCTCTACCATTTATTTTTTCAACTTTTACTAATGGGAAATATCGCTCACCATGTTTAGGTGGTCTTACAACACCTTTTATGGTGTCACCAGATCTTAATCCAAAAAACTTAACTTGAGATTGCGATACATATACATCATCTGGAGATGAAAGGTAATGGTAATCGGCAGATCTTAAAAAACCATATCCGTCTTGCATTAATTCTAAAACACCTTCACTTATTACAATACCATCAAAATTATAGTCGTAATCTTCTTTATTGTGATTTCTGTCTTGGTGTTGATGATGTGGTTTACGTTTTTGATGTTCTTTATTGTTGTTGTGAGGTCTATTTGAGGAAGACTCTCTTGTGTTTTCTTTTTTGACATCTTCAGTTGGTTTCTTTACAGAAACATCTTCCTTAGATATACTATTTTCAGTTTTTTTATTGTCGTTATTTCTGTGAGGATTAGGTCTTCTAGCTGTTGAATTGTTAGATGGATTAGGTCTTCTAACTTGTTTTGGAGCGTCTTGTTTTGCTTCAACTTGCTTGTTTTCAACAGGTTTCAATGCTTGCTCATCAAGAATTTTATAAACTAATTCTTGTTTCTTTAATTTTTCAGTTTTTTCAATTTTTAAAGTTTCAGCAATTTCTCTTAATTCTGTAACCTTTTTCTTGTTAAGATTTTCAATATCGTACATTAATTATAATAAATATGTGATTATCGGATTAGCTTGATTTAGCTTGTTGGGATTTTGATTGGGTAATTAATAGAATTATCTATCTAATTCTTGATTCCTCAAATATAAGATAACTTATTAAGATTCAAACATATTTCATTTTTTTGTTTTCATTCTTTTTCTAACGTATTGTATCTAATACTATATTTGTATTCTTAAAATTTATCATTACAATGATTCAAAGAGTACAGTCCATTTATATTGTTATATCAGTTGTTGTTTTTTTGTTGCATCTTTATTTCCTTTTGGCACTTATGAAATTGGTGGTTCTGTACTGGTTTTAGATGCTTTTGGATGGCAATCTGAAAACAATCAATTGGTAAAAGATTTGCCAAACTATCCCTTATTTATTGGTTATTTTTTATCTATATCATTAAGTACTTTAATGTTGTTGAAATATAAAAATCGAAAGGCACAGTTATCCTTAGGAAAGGGAAATTATTTTATTTTGTTAATTACTTTGATTTATATGTTTCTTTCTGTTAGCACGATTGATTATGCTTCGTCAAAAGATCCTGCATATGACGTTGGTTTGTATCTGTTAGTTAGTGCAATTCCTTTTGTTTTTCTAGCAAATAGAGGTATTAAAAATGATGAAAAACTAATAAAGTCTTTGGATAGATTGAGGTAAGTTATTTTTTAAGTTCAATTACTTCTAGATTTTCAATTTTCCCCTTATTAATTTTAAACCTTATTAAGGTTCTAACTTGGTGAAAGCCGACTTTACCTGCTGCACCAGGATTTATATATAGTACATCTAATTTTTTATCCATCATTACCTTACATATGTGGCTATGTCCACATATAAATACATCTATATTGTTTTCTTTTAATTGTTTGTAAACCTTTTTGTTGTAGTTGTATGGTTTACCTCCAATGTGTGTAATCCAAATGTTTACTCCTTCTACTTTTAAAAATATATTTTCTGGATACTCTGTTCTGATGATATGGTTGTCAATGTTGCCATAAACCCCTTTTGTTGGACATATTTTGTTTAACTTATCCATTACAGAAATATTTCCAATATCTCCAGCGTGCCAAATCTCATCACATTCGGAAAAGTATTTTTCAAAAGCATTGTCCCAATGCCCATGTGTGTCAGAAATTAATCCAATTTTTATCATACAATTAAAAATAGTTCTTCAAAGATTCGTTAATTTGAATTCACAACAAAATTTCATGATTTTAAATGTTCGATTTATTTTATCCCTGTTAATGTTTCATTCCATAATTTCTTGTAGTGCACATACAGCAGATGTTGAAATTAAAAATGAAAAACCAACTATGAAAAATGATACAATAGTATTTGGTGCGGGTTGTTTTTGGTGTGTTGAAGCTGTTTTTCAACAACTTAAAGGTGTTAAATCTGTTCTTCCTGGATATTGTGCTGGAAGTACGTTAAATCCAACTTATGAACAGGTTTGTACCGGAAATACTGGGCACAATGAGGTGGCAAGGGTTATTTTTGACTCTTCTGTAATAACATTTACAGAGTTGTTAGAAGTTTTTTGGAAGACTCATGATCCGACAACACTCAACAAGCAAGGTAATGATGTTGGCACACAATATCGTTCTGGTATTTATTGTGTTAGTAAAAGTCAATTCGATTTATCGAATACTTACAAAAAGAAATTGAATGATTCTAAAGTTTGGGAAAATGATCTTGTTACTGAAATAATGATGTTAGATGTTTTTTATCCTGCTGAAAATTATCATGTAAATTATTTTAATTCTAATAAAAGTCAATCCTATTGTCAGTATGTTATCCAGCCAAAAATTGATAAGTTTAGAAAGGTTTTTAAGGATAAATTAGCCGATTAGAGCCTATTATTCAATTTTATGAGCTATTTTTCTACATTCATGTGTTATAGTTTTTTATTTTCGAATTCATTAAAATACTTTCAAAAACAAAATTAATTAACAATAAAATCAATGAGTAAAATTCAGATTGTTGAAAATTGTTCTGAAATAGGTGCTGGAACTAGAGGGTCTTCATTAAGTATTGACGCTCTTAAAGTTGCTTCAAGAAATATAAAGTCAAACTTGTTTAAAAAGTATAAAAGTGTTGTTGTGCCAAACTACAACGATGTTCTTGATCAGCCTGTTAAGTTTCCAAAAGCATTGCGAATTGATTCTATAATTAAAGTTTGTGAAGGTCTTTCTTCAATAGTTGGTAAATCTCTTAATAAACATAATTTTCCATTAGTATTATCTGGTGATCATTCAAATGCTGCCGGAACTTTAGCTGGTGTTAAGTCAACTTATCCAGATAAACGTATTGGTGTTGTTTGGATTGATGCTCATGCTGATTTACATTCTCCTTATACCACTCCATCAGGAAATGTTCATGGTATGTCTTTGGCTGCATCTGTTGGTTATGACAATGATAAACATAGAGCTCATGAATTAGATCACCTTACCCAACAACAATGGGACAAGTACAAAAATTTGGAAAATATTTCTCCAAAAGTTAATACTGATGATATTGTGTTAGTTGGATTGAGATCATCAGAAGATCCTGAGGATTACTTTATTATAGAAAATAACATAAAGAAAATATCTGTAGAAGAAGTTAGAAGAATCGCTCCAGATGTTGTTGCTAATGAGGTGTTAAAATACCTTTCTTCTTGTGATTTGATTTACATATCTTTTGATGTTGATAGCCTTGATTGTGATTTGGTTTCTTATGGAACTGGAACACCAGTGATGAATGGTTTTACTGAGCAAGAAGCCAGTAGTGTTATCAATCATTTGTTAATTGATAAAAGAACATGTTGTTTAGAGGTTGTGGAAATAAACCCCTGTTTAGATAATAAGCAAAACAAAATGGCTGAAACAGCCTTAAGAATTCTTGATCAAGCAACTTCAATTATAGAAAAAAGAGGCTAATGTATTTTTTGAATCAAATTTCTGAGACCATTTCAGATGCTGTTGCTTCGTTATTCGGAGATGAAGCCATAGCTAATCCAGTTGTAATAGAACAAACTAAAAAAGTTTTTGAGGGAGATTTCACATTAGTTGTATTTCCATTATTGAAATTTTCAAAAAAAAAACCTGAGGAAACGGCAGCCTTAATAGGTGATTATTTAATTGAGAAATCATCTAACTTTTCTTCTTTCAATGTAGTTAAAGGGTTTTTAAATATTCAGCTATCTCATGAATTTTGGGGTTCATTAGTTTCTCTTTGGTATGTCGATAATGATTTTGGACTTACAAAAAAAGAAAGTGGTAGGTTGTATATGGTTGAGTACTCATCTCCCAATACAAACAAACCTCTCCACCTAGGGCATTTAAGAAATATTTTTCTTGGAGATAGTGTTGCTAGTTTGCTTAAAGCAAATGGCCATAAAGTAGTTAAAACTCAAATTATTAACGATCGGGGTATTCACATTTGTAAATCTATGGTTGCATGGCTAAGGTTTGCTAATAATGAAACTCCTGAATCAGCAAATATTAAAGGAGACCATTTGGTTGGTAAGTATTATGTTGAATTTGATAAAGTCTATAAGAAAGAAGTTCAAGACTTAGTAAGTGGTGGTCATGATGTTGATACAGCTAAAAAGGAATCTCCTATATTTAAAGAAGCGCAAGAAATGTTGCTTAGCTGGGAAAATGGGGATGAAGAGATTAGAAGTTTATGGTCTAAAATGAATGGTTGGGTTTATAGTGGCTTTGAAAAGACATATGATAAGATGGGTGTAGGCTTTGATAAGTTGTACTATGAATCTGATACATATAGTTTAGGGAAGTCTGTTGTTGAGTCTGGTCTAAATACTGGAAGTTTTTATCAAAAAGAGGATGGCTCTATTTGGTGTGGGTTAAGTGAGGATAAAATGGACGATAAGTTGTTGCTTCGTTCAGATGGAACATCTGTATATATGACTCAAGATATAGGTACAGCTGTTCAGCGTTTTGAAGATTATCCAGAACTTTCGGGAATTGTATATACTGTTGGTAATGAACAAAATCATCATTTTAAAGTCTTATTTAAAATTCTTTCAAAATTAAATTACTCATGGTCTGATGAGTGTTATCACTTGTCTTATGGTATGGTTGAATTGCCAGAGGGTAAAATGAAATCAAGAGAAGGTACGGTTGTAGATGCTGATGATTTAATGAATACGGTTATCACTGAAGCAAAACTTCTCACAAATGAAAGAGGACATTTAGAGGGGTTAGATGAAAGTGAGATCGACTCATTGTGTACGGATATTGGGTTATCCGGTTTAAAATATTATTTACTTAAGGTTGATCCCAAGAGAAAAATGATGTTTAACCCCAAGGAGTCAATAGATTTAAATGGCCATACAGGTCCTTTTGTACAATATGGTTATGCAAGAATTCAAAGTTTATTAAATAAAAGAAAACCGTCTTCTAGTTTTAATTCAAACGGTGTTAACTTTCAAAAACAAGAATTAGAGTTAATTAAGAGCATTTCTTCGTTCCCAGAAATCATTAAACAATCAGCCAACGAACTTTCGCCAGCAATCTTGGCTAATTATTTATTTAATTTAGTTAAGGCATACAATTCTTTTTATCAATCGTGTCCAATTATTAAAGAAGAAAATGAAAATTTAGCTGAATTTAGATTACAGGTTTCAACCTTAACGGCAAATGTTATTAGAAAAGGAATGCAAATCTTAGGAATTAATGTTCCTGAAAGGATGTAGATTCGGTACTTAACTTGTTTATTGAAAACATATAAAGAAATAGATTCTTGGAAAAAATTCCAACCTTATTTTCCTCAAGAATGGAGAATTAATAAACGTAATTACCCAGATGAATATTATTGGGAATGGAGAAAGTATAGTGTTCATATAGATCATTTTAATCCACCTAAAAAAAGTAAGAATATCAAGTTAATTTTATTGCATGGCGGGGGTGGAAATGGAAGATTGTTGTCGCCAATAGCAGTTTGTTTTTCTTCAATGGGGTATGAGTGTATAGCACCAGATTTACCAGGTTTTGGACTGACTAAAAGTGATGAGCCCAATTCATATTTTACCTGGATTAATTTAGTTAATGATTTAGTAAGCTATGAAACAGAAAAATCAAATTCTTCTATAGTTTTATGTGGCGTTAGTTTAGGAGGAATGTTGGCGTATCAAGTTGCTTCGTTAAATAGTAATGTTTCTGGATTGATTGTTACTAGTTTAGCCGACACCAGGCTTAAGTCTGTTCAAATAGATTTAGCAAAAAGTAAATTTTTTGGAAAACTATCACCTTTTATTTTAACAAGTTTAAGTTCAATTACAGACCAAATAAAAATACCAATAAAGTGGACTACTAAAATGTGGGCAATGGCAAACAATAAGGAGTTTGTTAAAGATTTAAAAAATGATAAAGTTGGCTCAGGAAGTTGGGTTTACTTAAAGTTTTTGAGAACGCTATTTGAAGCTCAACCCAATATAGAGCCTGAAAATTTTAAAAAATGTCCTTTGTTGTTTTTGCAGCCGGAGTTAGATTATATAATCCCATGGAAAATGTCAAAACCATTTTATCAAAAGTTGGCCTGTACTAAAGACGTTATTTTCTTAAAGAATTGCGGTCATGTTCCAATGGAACAACCTGGACTTGATCAAATGAGAGAAGGGGCAATAGAATTTCTAAAAGGATTAGAAAATCGTTAGAATTATTTTTTAGAAAAATGCTTTTTTTCCTTAATTCTAGCAGACTTACCAGTTCTTTCTCTTAAGTAAAATAATTTAGCTCTTCTTACAGAACCTTCTTTATTTACTACAATGCTTTCAAGCATTGGGGAATAAACTGGAAATATTCTTTCTACACCTGTTCCACCAGACATTTTTCTAATAGTGAACGTTTCAGTTACTCCAGAACCTTTTTTCTGAATCACGGTTCCTTGAAATGATTGAAGTCTTTCCTTTTCACCTTCTTTTATCTTGTAAGTAACGGTTAAAGTGTCTCCAGCGCTGAAATTAGGCCATTGGTTTGATTCGTTAATTTCGTTTGCTATTTCTTTTATTTTATCCATGATTCCTGATTTATGGGGTGCAATATTACAAAGAAAATTACAAACTTCTCAATTCATTTGTAATTTATTTTAACTCACTGCTTTATTTAAGTAAGTCTGGTCTTAATTTTGTTGTTTTTTCAAGAGATTTTTCGTGTCTCCAATCTTCAATTTCTTTTGTGTTTCCAGATGTAAGTATTTTGGGTACTTCCCAGTTTTTAAAATTTGCTGGTCTTGTAAAAACCGGTGGTGCTAATAAGTTGTCTTGAAATGAATCTGATAGTGCTGAGGTTTCATCGTTTAGTACGCCTGGAATCAACCTTATAATGCTGTCGCATAAGACTGCAGCAGCAAGTTCTCCACCTGAAAGAACATAATCTCCAATTGAAATCTCTTTTGTAATCAGATGTTGTCTAACTCTTTCGTCAATTCCTTTATAATGACCACACAGTACAATTATATTTGAGTGTAACGATAGTTGATTACTGATTTTTTGATTAAGTTTTTCACCGTCAGGTGTCATAAATATGACTTCATCGTAGTTGGTGTTTTCCTTTAATGATGCTATGCATTTATCTATAGGTTCAATGGATAAGACCATCCCAGCTCCTCCCCCAAAGGCATAGTCATCTATACTTTTTTGATTGTTTGTGCTGTAATCTCTAAGATTGTGAATGTTAACTTCAACAATTTCCTTTGTTTGTGCTCTTTTAAGAATGGAGTCTTCAAATGGACTTTTTAAAAGAGAAGGAACAGCTGATATAATGTCAATTTTCATAATTATTAAATGGTTATGCTTAAAGTATCGTAGGCTATTTCAACATTTTCTGGAAGTAAGCTGTTAACTTCTTCATGTTTTCCCATTAAGTGGGAAATATGAGTCAAATATGCTTTTTTAGGTTTTAATTCTTTTATTAATTTTAATGCTTCTTCAAGATTATAGTGAGAAATGTGTTTTTCTTTTCTAAGGGCATTTAAAACTAAAACTTTTAAATTTTCTAATTTCTTTTTTTCGTTTTTACTAATATAGCTAGCATCTGTAATGTAGCAAAAATCTTCTATTCTAAATCCCAATACAGGAAGTTTATAATGAAAAACTTCAATAGGTTGAATATTCAATTTATTGATCTTGAAATTAGTGTATTTGTTAATGCTATTTCTTATTATTTTTGGAATTCCAGGATATTGAAAAGCAGGATCAAAAATGTAATGATATTCTCTTTTAAGAGCTTTAAATACTGAGTCGGTACAGTAAATGTTTAATGGTTTTTTAGTTAAAAAATTATAGGCTCTAACATCGTCTAGTCCAGCTACATGATCTTTGTGTTCATGTGTAAATAGAATGGCATCTAATTTTTCATTTTTAGTTCTTAACATTTGTTGTCTGAAGTCGGGTCCAGCATCTACAACAATTGAAGTGTCTTTGTATTCTAATGAAATTGACGATCTTAATCTACTGTCTTTTTTGTCTTTTGATTGGCAAACATTACAATGGCAACCTATTACAGGAACTCCTTGAGAAGTGCCTGTTCCATTAAAGGTTACTTTCATAACATCATTACTCATTTTTAATTATTGATCTTATTTTAGAAAGAGTAAAATCTATTTCTTCTTTAGTGGTGTACCTGCTAAATGAAAAACGTACCGATTGACAATTTTCTTGTTTCGGAAGCTCTGCTAAAACATGAGAGCCTTTGTTTGACCCCGAAGAACAAGCACTCCCACCAGAAGCGGCAATTCCGTGAATGTCTAAGCTAAAAAGTAGCATTGAGTTGCAGGCGTCCATTGGGAAGCATACGTTTAAGACAGTATACAGGCTCTTGTTGGGGTTGGTATCTCCGTTAAAAGTTATTTTAGAATCAATTTCAATTAACGATTTCATCATGTAGCTTTTTAAGCTTTGAATGTGATTTTGATGTTCTTCTAAATGGGTGTAAGCTAATTCCATTGCTTTGCCTAAGCCTACAATTCCATATAGGTTTTCCGTTCCACCTCTGCTGTTTCTTTCCTGTGATCCTCCAGTTATTAAAGGAGATGTTTGAATATGTTTATTTTGATATAAAAAGCCACACCCTTTAGGGCCGTGAAATTTGTGGGCAGCACATGTTAGAAAATCAATTTTTATCTTTTTGGTGTCAAAAGGGTAGTGGCCCATTGTTTGAACAGTATCTGAATGAAATAAGACGTGGTCTTTGTCGCACATTTCAGCTACTTTTTGAATTGGTAGCAGTGTTCCAATTTCATTATTAGCATGCATTAAAGAAACCAATGTTTTGGTTGTTTTCTTTAATAGGGATTCTAATTCATTTAAGTTAATCTGGCCATTTTTATCTGTTTCAAGATAAATGATCTCAATTTGATGTTTTTCTTTTAACTCTTCAGCAGTGTGTCCTACTGCATGATGTTCTAATTTTGTGGTAATTATTCTCTTAACTCCTAAGTCATGAACAGAAGATCTTATGGCCATATTATCAGCTTCAGTTCCTCCTGAGGTGAAAATTATTTCACTGTTTTCAGCATTGATTAGGTCTGCAATTTTTCTTCTTGTAATCTCAATTGCATTCTTTGTTTTTCTGCCAAATGAATGGGTACTTGAGGGATTACCAAAGTGATCTAATAAATAGGGGGTTATTTCAGTTATTACTTCCTTGGCAATTGGAGTGGTTGCTGCATTATCTAAATATACTTTCATAAGAATGTTGGCAAATATAAGTTATTTAAGTGAGGGCATTAATTTCGTCAATGAATCTATTGCCAAGTTCATGAGCTTTTGATTTGGAACTGCTTTCAGAATAAATTCTTATGATTGGTTCTGTATTCGATTTTCTTAAATGAACCCACTCGTTTCCAAGTTCTATCTTTAGACCGTCAACATTAATTTGAGGATGATCTTTGTATTTAGAAGCAAGAGTGTTTAAAATTTTGTCTGTATCTATATCGGGTGTTAGTTGAATTTTATTTTTGCTAATGGTGTAATTTGGGTATGAGTTTTTCAATTCAGACATCGTTTTGTTTTCATTAGCGAAATGCGTCAAGAATAGCGCAATTCCTATAAGTGCATCTCTTCCGTAGTGCAACTCAGGAAAAATTATTCCTCCATTACCTTCTCCGCCAATAATTGCATTGGTTTCTTTCATAAGTTTTACCACATTAACTTCACCTACAGCAGAAGCGTTGTACTTGCATCCATGAGATTCGGTTACATCTCTTAGAGCTCTTGTTGATGATAAGTTGGAAACTGTGTTGCCTTTTTCTTTTTTCAAAACATGATCAGCAACTGCAACAAGGGTGTACTCTTCTCCAAACATACTTCCATCTTCGCACACAAAAGCAAGGCGGTCTACATCTGGATCAACTACAATTCCAAGATGTGCTTTAGTTTGAATAACTGTTTTGCTAAGTTCTGTAAGGTGTTCAGGAAGGGGTTCTGGGTTATGAGGAAATTCGCCAGTTGGATTGCAATAAAGTTCAATAACCTCAGCACAACCTAAAATTTTAAGTAGTTGTGGCAATACCATTCCACCGGTGCTGTTGACAGCATCAACAACTACTCTTAGATTAGCGTTTTTTATGGCAGTAATATCTACCTTATTTATTTTAAGGATTTCTTCAATATGTTTTGTGAAGTACGTTTGATCTTCAGATACTCTACCAATGTTGTCTACATTACAGAAATTGAAATCATTTCCCTTAATTATGTCAAGAAGTAATTGTCCATCTTCAGCACTAATGAACTCTCCTTTGTTGTTTAGGAGTTTTAAGGCGTTCCATTCTTTAGGATTGTGACTGGCCGTTAATATTATTCCTCCATGTGCTTTTTCCATTGGAACAGCAATTTCAACAGTTGGTGTTGTAGATAAACCTAGATTTACAACGTCAATTCCTAACGATTGTAAGGTTCCTATACATAAGTTTTCAACCATTTGGCCAGAAATTCTAGCATCTCTTCCAATAACTACTTTAACTTTTTCATTTTTAAAATTACTTATCAGCCAGCTTCCATATGCTGCTGTTGATTCAACTATATCAATTGGGGTGAGGTTGTTGTTTGGTTTACCTCCAATAGTTCCTCTTATTCCTGAAATAGACTTGATTAATGTCATCTTTTATTTTTTGCCGAATATAGCAGAATCAACACTGATTAATTGATAAAATTTATTTTTTTTATTCACAAGATAGCCTTAGGTTTTTCAAATGTTAATTTAATTGTGGAAAAGCTCTTTTGGTGAAGTGTTCATGGCGTATTTATATGAATAAATTTGTTATAGATACTTATCCTTTACACTATGTTTGAAAACAAAGATGATAACCAAGATGTATTAAATAAAGTTGCTTTATTTGAAGAAATGATAAATGAAAAATCATTTACTTTTTTTGATGTAGATGATTTTGAGGCTATTATAGATTATTATTTAGGTGTTGATTTTAAATCAAAAGCAATAAAAGCTTTGAAAATAGGATTAGCCCAATACCCCAATGATTTAGCTCTTACACTTTTGAAAGTAGATCTTTTAAATTCTAACCAAAAATTTGAAGAATCGTTTAAGTTGTTGAAAGATATTGAGCATTTGTTTCCAAATAATATAGACGTAATTCTTGCGATAGGGAAGTTGGCTTCTATATTAGATTACCCATTAGTTGCAGAAGATTATATTGACCAAGCATTTTCATTATGTAGTGTTGACAATGAAGCCAAAGAAATTCTTTCTGATATTGCTTATGAATACCTTCAAATGGGACTGCACCATAAGGCGGTTTCGGTAATGAAAGAAATATTATCTAGAGACCCTAATAATGAAACAACACTTCTTGAAATAGGTGTTGCTTTTCATGAGGCTAATCAATTAGAAGAATCTATTGTGTATTTCAATGATATTATAGATGAAAATCCGTACTCTTATCTTGCTTGGTTTAACTTAGGGACTGTGTATAATGCTAAAGAAATGTGGAAAGATGCCATGTTTTCTTTTGATATGTGTTTGGTGATTAATGAAAAGTTTACAGCTGCTCATTACGGAAAAGCAAGCAGTTACATTCAATTAAAGGAATACCAAAATGCCATAGACACCTTTAACGAATCTTTTCAATTTGACCACCCTCACTCTTTTGCCTATTGCAGTATCGGTGAATGTTATGAAAAAATGGGGGATTTTTCAAAAGCAATTATGTTTTATGAGAAAAGTTTAGAAATTGATGATTCTCAATCTGATGCATGGATTGGTATAGGGGTTGTAAGAGATTTAATCAATGAACCTTTGGAAGCAAAAAAATTCATGAATAAGGCCCTTAAATTAGAGCCTGACAATGCTGAATATTGGTACATTTATGCTGAGCTTTTAACCAAAATAGGCTTAAAAGAAGAAGCTGAAATGGCGTATAAAAAAGTGGTTGAATTAGATCCTAAGAATATAGATGCTTGGATAGATTATTCAAATTTCTTATTTGATAATGATTCTAAAAATAAAGCGATTGATGAGGTGCAAAGAGCCATAAAGAAAAATAAAGATCAACAAGATTTGCAACTTAGACTAGTTGCTATGCAAATTGCTGAGGGAAATTTGGTTGAAGCAAAGACTAATTTGGTAAGTTTGCAAAACAATGCTAAGATTTCTTGTGAGCAGCTCTTTGAAATTTACCCAGAAGCAAAAAATATTCCAGAAATAAGTATTGTTATTGAATTATATAACGATAAAAAATCTTAATGAATTTTAATTTAAAGCACATTCCTTCAAGACCACAAAAGCCTAGAGAAAGTGGTTGTACAATGATGATGGATAAAGGGTTAAGTACTAGAGAGGCTGAAGATTTTGTTCAAAAATCTGGTGAATATACCGATGTTGTTAAGTTTGGATTTGGAACTGCAGTGGTTTCAAACAACATTAAAGAAAAAATCAAAATCTATCAAGATGCTGGTATTAGACCTTATTTTGGTGGAACCTTATTTGAGATATTTTTTGTTAGAAATCAAATATCAGACTTTCAAAAAATGGTTGATGCTCATGGTCTAGATTTACTTGAAGTTTCAGATGGTTCTATTGTAGTTCCCCATGATGAAAAGTGTGAAATAATTCAAAAATTATCCAAAAATTTTACGGTACTAAGCGAAGTTGGTTCTAAAGAAGAAGGGATTCTAATTAGTCCTTCAAAATGGGTCAAAATGATGACTAATGAACTGCAGGCAGGTTCATGGAAAGTAATTGCCGAAGGAAGAGAAAGTGGTTCTGTTGGTATTTTTAGACCAAATGGAACGCCCCATTCAATTTTAATTAATAAAATAATATCTAAGGTAAAGCCTCATGATATTTTATGGGAAGCTCCAGCTAAAAAACAACAAGTTTGGTTTATCAACTTATTTGGGGAAAATGTAAACCTTGGTAATATTGCTCCTAATGAGGTTATTCCTTTAGAAACCTTAAGGTTAGGTTTAAGAGGTGATACCTTCTTTAATTATCTTCCTGATAGTATAATTGACGAAAGAAAACCCATTCTTGAAGAAACCAAAAAATAATTTCATCTTATGGAAGTTAACATTATTTATCCTGCTGAATTAAGTAAACTTATTCAAAGTGGTGAAGACATTCAAATTGTTGATTTAAGGGAAGATTATGAAATTGAAAATGATGGAAATTCTAAATCTTTACATATTCCTATGGGTGAGTTGGTTTCTAGACTTGAGGAGTTAAATTCATCAGGAAAAGTCGTTTTTCACTGTAGTTCTGGTAATCGTTCTATGAATATTTTAAAATTTTTAATAATGAACGGCTTATATCAAGAAAATTACTATCATTTAGAAGGAGGTTTTCAAGAATGGAATAAATATTACTAGTTTTATGAGAGAATATTTTTTACTTTTTCTTAAAGGTTTTGGAATGGG
>JAQWRG010000038.1 GCA_029243855.1 Flavobacteriales bacterium
AATGGTTGTTGTTTTAAACGGTGTATTATTTGGCTTCCTCCTTAGCTTTCTTCTAGGGCCTGCCTTTTTTATGTTAATTGAAACTAGCATTAGTAAAGGTTTTAGAACTGCTTTTTTCTTTGATATAGGCATTTTATTTAGTGATGCTATCTATTTATTGGCTTCTTTTTTTGTTGCGCAAGAAATTAACATATGGCTTCATGCTAATCCGTATGTAAAATACATAACTGGGGGTGCCTTTTTTTTAATGGGGGGCATAACTCTATATAAAAACTACATCAAAAAATATGATAAAAGCCTAAATAATGATTCAATTGCAGAAAGTGCCAAACAAAGCCCTTTAGCTTCAATTATGAAAGGAATGGGGTTAAATGCAATTAACCCTGGTGTACTAATTTACTGGATTGCTGCTTGTACTTATGCAACTGAAGAATTGAAGATTGAAGACGTTTATTTATTATACTATTTTGGTGCTACTCTATTAACCATGTTTTTAGTTGATATGGGGAAAATTTACTTTGCAAGTAAACTAAAAGAAAGGTTGACTCCAAAAAATATTAGATCTGTTGGAATGGGAATTGGCATTGCCTTGATCACTTTTGGAATTGCAATATGTTTAAAAGATGTCAATGTCTGAAAAAGACTTTATTGTTGTTGGTCAGGGTTTAGCGGGTAGTATTGTTGCATTAACTCTAGAAAAATATAAAAAATCATTTGTGGTTTTAGACCAGCCAAATGAAAAATCAAGCTCCAACATTGCTGCTGGTATTTTAAATCCAATTTCATTCAAGAGGTGTATCCACTCATGGAAAGCAAGTGTATTAAACCCTTATAGTCTGTCGTTCTATAAAGAAACCAATCAAAAATTAAATGCTCAAAACTTCATTCCTTTAGATGTAATAAGAATTTTTAGTTCCTATGAAGAGCAAAACAATTGGATTTCTAAAACCAGTGACTCTAGGTTTAATTTATTTCTTGGTGATGAACAATTTAATTTTACCAATAAAAATTTGAACTTACCCTATGGGTATGGAAATGTTAAATCATGTGGAAGGTTGGCGGTTAAAGATTTCATTAAATCCTGTTCTAAATACATGAAAGCTAAGGGGGCTCTTGTTAAATCAGATACTATGGTATCTGCAATTCCTAAAATTAAAGGAATGTATCAACTTGGAGGATACAAAGCAAAAAATATTATTTATTGCGAAGGTTTGGAGTTAAAAAACAACCCACTTTTCAATTACTTACCTATTATTCCAAACAAGGGAGAGTTGCTTAAAGTAAATTGCAACACCCTACCTCAAAAATTAATAAGTAAAGGGATTTTTATCCTTCCAGAAAAAAATAAAAACACCTTTTTAATTGGGTCAACTTATAGCCATGAAGACCTTACTAATTTACCTACTAAAGTCGCAAAAGAAGATTTACTATCAAAGTTTAATGCAATTGGTGATTTTAACCATGAAATACTTAATCAAGTCGTTGGTTTTAGACCAACAACTAAAGACAGAAGGCCTATGATTGGAGAACATCCGATTTTGAAAAAGTCTTATGTATTAAATGGACTAGGGAGCAAAGGGGTTATGACTGCTCCGTGGTTGGCTAATAATTTAATCCGACATATCCTTTTTAAGGAACCCATTGATAAAGAAGCTGATGTTGTTAGACATGAAAAAATGATAAAACAAGAAAATTTAGATTTTGCTTCATTTCTTTGTAACAGTTAGCTTGATTGTTGCGTATTTAATGTTTGGCATATTTATTGAAGTATTGTTTGTGTGATAAAAACAAATAATATCATGCATTATATATTATGTTTCATTAAATTTGAACAACTATGAAAAATAAAAACAATAAAAATATTAAAACAATGAGAATATTTTTTCTAGCAGCATTTTTAGGATGCTTTATTTCACAAACTTCTGCACAGTGTGTTAAAGGAAACTGTCATAGAGGTCACGGAACGTTTAACTGGGAAAGTGGTCACGTATATGCTGGAAGTTGGAGCGATGGTCTTCCAAATGGGTATGGTGATTTTTTCTATGACAACGGAGATTCATACAAAGGTCAATTTGTTAAAGGTAAAAAAGCTGGCAACGGAAGATACACATGGAAAAGTGGAAATTATTACGATGGTAGCTGGGCAGACGACAAAGCTAATGGAAGAGGAAAATACCATTGGGCTAAAGAAGGTGCCTCTTTTGAAGGCTTCTTTAAAGATGGTCAAATAACAAATATTGAAGTTGGTGTTGCTGTCGAAACTCCAGAAAAAGATTAATCTTTTTGTGTTTTAGCAACAGAAGCAATGTAAATTGAATATTCATCTTTATTAATTACTTCTAAACAACTTTGAATTGTAGCTCCAGTTGTTACAATATCATCAATAATTAAAAGACACTTTTGTTGAAGTGTCTTTTTTTTATTTAAATAATATTCTTCTTTCACATTTGCTGCTCTTTGGAGTCTACTGCTAAATGTTTGAGATTTTAAATTGTTTTTTCTCATTAGCCAATTGGTTTCGACTGGAGCAGTTATTATCTGACTCATTCCTTTTGCTATTTCTTCAGACTGATTAAACTTTCTACGCTTCAATTTTTTTTTACTGATCGGAACAGGAATAATGCATTCAATTTTATTGTGTAGTTTAAGTTGCTTGATTCTTTTACCTAATTCAATTCCTAAAATATTTGCGGATTTTTTATCGTTTCTATATTTAACATTATGAAGGATTTTATGAAGAACACTATCTTTTATTAAGTCAAAAGCTGAAACATACTCTTCCACTTCAATTCTTCCAAAAACGAATTTATTTTTTGCTGTTTGACATTTAAACCTATCAAGTTCGATAAAACATGAAGAACAAATTGCTTTTTCAGATTGAATTAACAATGCATTGCATCCTGAACAGTATTGAGGAAAAAACAACGAAATAAAGTCACTTAACATTGGCATATGGATATTAATAAAAATATTGGCATTCTTCTTGATAAGTATCTTTTATCTTTATAATGTAAAATTAGATTTAATACAGCAAATGGAAGTTGAACAAAAGAAAAAAAACAATTATTCATTGTTTATAATTTTAGGCCTAATGGGTATTTTAGTTTACCTAGCTATACTTATTAGTCAAATCAACAGCAACAATCATGAGTTGTCTGAAAAAGTTAAATCACTAGAATTTAACAATGAAGAAATGATTCAAAGCCTAAGAGATGAAGGTATAATTTCTGAAGATGATAATAATACACTTAAAAGCAATTTGAATACGCTTTTACTTTCCTATGATAGCCTCGAACAAACCAATACTATGGTGGTAGATAGCATAAATATTCAACGAGAAAAAATAACTTCTCTTATGAATGAGGTTAGTACATTAAATTCCAAATCAAAACGAGATTGGGGAAGAATTTATAAACTCAAAAAAGAAGCTGAAACCCTTCGTGGTATAATGAAAGGATATATTCATACAATTGATTCATTGAATTCGATGAATGTTGACCTGCAAAACACCTTAACAGAAAAAAATAAAACTTTAAATAAAGTAAATAGCCAAAATCAAGAATTTAAAAAACACAATGAATCTTTGATGGAAAAAGTTGCTCTGGGAGCTGTTCTTCAAGCAAATAATATTAACGCTATTGCTCTAAGGATTAGGTCAAGTGGAAAACAAACCGAAACTACAAGGGCTTCAAGAACAAATATGATCAAAGGTTGTTGTACATTAATTGGCAATAAATTAGCTGAACCCGGCAATAAAGAAATCTATATTAGAGTAGTATCTAAAACTGGAAAAGTTTATTCAGCTCCTTCTCCAATTTTCATAACAGACTATGAAAATAATGAAATTGAAATGAGTGCTAAAAGGAGCGTCAATTACCAAAATAAGAATACGGATTTATGTATTTTTTATGAGCTTCAAAGCACATTAGAGCCCAACTCTTATAAAATTGAAATATATGCTGAAGGGTTTTTAATTGGAGCTACTTCTTTTGCTTTACAATAATTAAAGCCAAAATATAAGCGCTAATATCATGATAACTAAAATGATTAAATATTGCCAAACATCAACAAAATAAGAACCATATTTTTCCCAAAACACTTTTAATTTTTTCATTATGTTAAATCCTTATCCCTTTTTTTTGCTTGCGTCTTTATTGATTAGTAGCCTAACTTGGGGTCAACAAAAGGATACCGTAAAAATTGAATTAAAACATTCAAATATACTTATAGTAACTGAAAATAATGAGGGCAATGAGTGGGATTTTGATAAAGAACTAAACGAAAACTTAAAGGAAGATAAAGAAGGGAAAAAAGAAACAGCCACTCTTTTTAATATTGGCTTATCGTTGTTTTCTAACAGTCATGAACCTTGGATAACTGAATACAACAACAGAATACCTTATGAATCAATAAAATCCAACAACATAGGCTATACGTATTATAAAACCTTATTTACCTTTTTAGACGGATATAGCAAAGTTTATTCTGGTATAGGAACCCAATCTTACAACATAAGTCTTGGTAACAACATTGCTAATGTCACCGCCAATACTTTGTCTTTTTCTACAGATTCACTTTTTAATCCTACTAAAAACAAACTTCGATGCAATTATATTCAAGTGCCTGTATTACTAGGGTTTCTCCCTTTGAAATTAAAAAAACCAGCTTTTCAAATTCAAGTTGGTGCCTCTTTTTCATATAAGATTAAAGCACTATTAATAACCAAAGAGAATGACGGAAATAACTGGTTAAAAACTAAAACAAAAGGTGATTTTCTCTTAAATTCCTACTTCTTTAATTATCACATAAATATTATTTTTAAAAGGTTTGGGCTTTTTAGTCAATTCTCTTCTTCTTCAATATTTTCAGACAGCAATAATGATTATTTGTTTTCTACAGGATTAATAATTGGCTCGTTTAAAAAATCATGAAAAAGCTCATTTTAATATTCTCTATTCTCTTATGCTTTTTTAGTTGTCTAGAAAACGATTATAACCCTGCACTTTTAAAACCTAACGCTACTAAAAAATTTGGTGAAATCCTTGTTGTTACTAAAAAAAGGAACTGGCATAGTGAATTAGGTCAAACGTTACGAGCAAACTTTGGACAGCTTGTTAACACCACTCCTTTGCCTTATGAAAAAGAATATAATTTAGAATTTATTGACCCTGATGGTTTGATTCAAAACATAAAAAACCACAATTGTATTTTTATTATCGACCTAAACGAACAATATGAAGTTTCATCTTTAATTCCCCCAACAATAAATGATTTATGGGCCAAAAATCAAATGGTTCTTGATTTTAAATTTAAAAATGAAAAAAAAGCGGTTAATTTTTTTAAAACCACTCAAAACAACATCAAGCTCATCGTTAATGAATTCTACTATTCAAACATTACTAAAAGGTTTTCAACTGAAACCGCTATAAATTCATTAGTAAAAAAGAAGCACAACTTTCATTTAACTCTTCCTTCAAGTATGAAAGTTAACAAGTCAAATAAAGATATTACTTGGTTAAGTCAATTAACTATTGAAAAAGATCAAAATGGAAAACATGAAATACAGCAGGGGTTAATTATATACGAATATCCATATAGCCGCCCCTCTCAATTCAATTTAGATCACCAAACATCGTTTAGAGATTCTATATACAAAAATCACATAGTGGGGAAAAAAGACAGTACTTTTATGGAGTCTAGAAAAGATGAACTTGGCAACTTTTCACACAATGCTATATTAAATAAAAACGGTGAATATATTGTTGAAATTGCAGGGCTCTGGAGAGTTGTAAATGATAAAATGGGTGGACCTTTCATAAGTATCTCTAGATTGAATCCAAGCAAAACAAAAATTATAACAATTGAAGGTTATGTTTATGCTCCTAATTTCAAAAAAGGAGATTTCATAAGAGAGCTTAAGGCTATGATTTACTCATTAAAATGGGATTATTCCCAATAAATCTCTTTTTCAATAGCCATAGATTTTAGGGTTGAAAGCCAATCTTCTTTTTTTTGAAAATCGTCTTCTTTAATATGTGTTTGAATTCCATTTTTCAATTGAATAATAACTCCATTGTGTCGTTTGGTGAAAGATCTTATATCGTTCCAATAATACATTCTCTGTTTATTGGTTATTAAAAAAATAAGTTTTGATGTAATGACCAATTTATAATTTACCTTTCCATATAAAACACTTAAAATACTTTCTAAAAAAAAACCAGATAAAACTAACGGAATAAATTTATTTTCCTCATAAAAAACAAACAACATAACACCAAAAAACACCATTACAAAAATAGACATAGATTCGTTAATTATTATTTTCTTCCATCCTTGATTTGTTATTATAAAACCATTAGTTTTTCTTGTAATCCAAGTTTTTTGCCATCTAATTTGTGTTTTAAAAACAAGCAAAATAACTAAGCTTATTAAAGTAAAATTAGTTAGCTCTTCGTAGAAAAAAATTTCCCACCCAAAATCATCGTTGTAGTGAAAGAATGAAATAAATGCATAAGAAAAAGAAATCAAAACAGAAAGCAAAGAATAAACTCTAAACATTAAAATCTATTAAACTGTTCTTCGCAAGGGAAAATAAAATCACAGTCCTGTAAAACAATATCTTGAAGACAAAGCATAGCAGCTATTGCAACTTGTGAATAATTTTGTGATGCATTTTTAAAATTCCCCCATTCATTGGTCCACATCCACTGAATTAACTCCATTCCTTCAAGCGGCTCTTCTAATTGACACAATAAGCCTTCTACATTTTTTGCTCCTGCATGATATATGTGTAAAACCAATAATTTAAACCACAGTTCATCGCCAACAGGATCAATATCCTTATCACAAAGAATTCTTCTTGCGTGAGGAATACATATTGTCTTTAGTAATTGACTTGCGGCTAAAGCTGACTTATCAAAATCTTTTCTTTCATCAACCGTTTTATTTACGGTTAAACCCAAAGATCTAGCAACAGACTTCATCAATTGAAAAGATCCAAAGGCTCCAGTTCTTGAATATTTTAGTTTTCCTGGGCTTTCAATAAGTAAAATGGCTTGAGCAAACCAAGGGTCAACTGTATTGTCTTTAAAAATATCAATTGCTCTAGAAATACTAGGAATAACCTCTTCAATTAGATAAAAATCTTTTTTTCCTGAAGTGATGTAAATTTTTGTATCGTAATCTAAGCAATAGGCTAATTTTACAGAATCTTTAAAGGCAGTTTTTTCTTCCTCAGATTGTTTGTGCCATTTATTTTTCTCTACATATCCTAAAACTTCTCTGGAAATGGCATCATTAATGATACAAGTATCGCTACTTAGGTTCATTACAGATTTCCAAAAAATAGGTTGGGCTAACGTATCCCATCTCTCTACATAAAGTGCTTCAGGATCAATAACAATATGGCTTACACTATCTTCCTCACAATAGACATCTATAAGGGATACTTGTTGGGAGGAGGCAAATAATGAAGAAAAAACAATTAGTATGAGTATTATTTTTTTCAAATCATTTTAAAATTACAGCAAATTTTAAAATGGGGCATCATTTATTGAAACCAAATCTTAAGAAAACATTGTGAATAATTAAATGTTAACCAATATTTCTGCTGCTTTATCTAACGTTTCTTTCTTTTTTGCAAAACAAAACCTTAGGTTTTTTTCATCAAGAGTAGAGTTATAAAAAACAGAAATGGGTATGCAGGCTAATTTATATTCTTCGATAAGTCTCTTTGCCATATCAACATCTGGTTCTTCGGAAATTTTACTAAAATTTAAAAGCTGGAAATAAGTGCCAGATGAAGGAACAATAGAAAATCTTGAGGCTTGAATAATATCTGAAAAATAATCTCTTTTTTCTTGATAAAAACATCCCAGTTTTAAATAATGATCTTCATTGGATAAATACTCTGCTAAGGCCAATTGTAATGGATGATTGCATGAAAAAACATTGAACTGATGAACTTTTCTAAATTCATGCATTAAATTCTCTGGGCCGACACAATATCCCATTTTCCAACCAGTAACATGGAAAGTTTTTCCAAAAGAAAATACAGCTATAGATCGACTTGCCAATTCAGGGTATTTACAAATGCTCTGATGTGGTTTATCTTCAAAAATAATGTGTTCGTACACCTCATCACTTAAAATAATAATCTCCGAATCTTTTGTTATTTTTTCTAATTCTTTTAAATCTTGCTCCTCAAGTGTAGTCCCTGTTGGATTGTGAGGAGTATTGATGATAATCATTTTAGTTCTTTGAGAAATAAGTTTTTTAACCTCGTCCCAATTTACTTTAAAGTCTGGTGATTTTAATTGTACAAAAACAGGTCTTCCGCCATTTAATTCAATAGTTGGCTCATAGCAATCGTATGCTGGAGTGAATATAATTACTTCATCTTCCTCCTTAACAAAAGCAGAAATGGCAGTGAAAATAGCTTGAGTTGCACCAGCTGTAATCGTTATCTCTGAATTCGGATCGTAAGAAACCTCATGTTGGAGTTGAATTTTTTTAGAAATAGCCTCCCTTAATTGCATAGCTCCTTGCATTGGAGCATACTGATGAACTCCTTTATTTAAATATTTTTCAACTAATTTGATCAGTTCTTTATCTACATCAAAATCTGGAAATCCCTGAGAAAGATTGATGGCCTTATACTGACTGGCCATGTGTGACATTTCTGTAAAAATAGAAGTGCCTACTCTTGGAAGTTTGGATGATATACTGTTTTGAAATAATGGCATAATGATGGCGAATATACAGTTAATTATAGTTAAACATTCAACTAACTTATCAACTAAAAGTAAGGACTTTATCTTTGTTTTATTTTAACTCCAACATTTAGACATTCTTCTAGGACAGTATCTCTCATTGCTTGCTGAATGCTAATGTTATAAGCCCCTGTTATCGGAAATTTTGTTGCTTTAAAAAGTAGAAACTCATTCTCTATTATATTTCCTGATTTCTTACCCAACCAATGCCCCTTTTTATCTGTTAAATAAAACTCAAAAGTATCTCTTCTTGTTTTAGAATTAGGGTAATTTATGTCTGAAAACACATAAATATTTGACCAATTATATGCCTTTGTATTTCTGAGTTGTAAATAAACATCGTACGCATTTATAGTGTCCGAAATGTTAAAATTAAATGAAACGTTATCTTTATATTTCCAGGAAGATTCCTCTATTTTAATAAACTCATTGTATACTACTCCTTCTTCTTTACAGGATTGTAAAAAAAAGAGAAATAAAAACAAATAAAATGTAAAAAATTTCATCACTTTTTAGCCGTTTTTTTCTTAAATGTTTTTTTTCTGTTCTTGGGTTTAGAAAAGCTTTTATCAAATCTTTTTAAATCGTCTTGTCCTACTACGTTTGAATATTCTGGTTCTTTAATTGGTGCTTCTACATTTGTAGTTAATTCAGAAAAACTAAATGGTTTTTTACCTGCATCATTCAACGCTTGTATTTCTTTAACTGCATCGGTTTTAAAACACACAATACCGCCTCCTTTATTTTCACTTGATACATTATACCACATAAGCTCTCTAAAAACATCTGTTTTAATATGAAATGCCTTTTCTGATTTTGAATATAATTTCTTTTTATTAGAAGGAAAATCGTTTAGCTTTTCAACGTACTGATTGAGCTCATAATTAAGACAACACTTTAATTTACCACATTGACCTGAAAGCTTTTGTGGATTTAAAGAAAGCTGCTGATATCTTGCGGCACTTGTAGTAACAGATCTAAAGTCAGTCATCCATGAAGAGCAGCACAATTCTCTTCCACAAGAGCCAATTCCTCCAAGCATAGAAGACTCCTGACGAGAACCAATCTGTTTCATTTCAACTTTTATGTTGAATTCTTTAGACATCAACTTAATCAAATCTCTAAAGTCCACTCTATTCTCTGCTGTATAATAAAATGTTGCTTTTTTACCATCTCCTTGAGCTTCTACATCGCTAATTTTCATTTTTAATGATTGCTCCAAAACCATTTCTCTTGAACGGCTAGTAAAATACTCTTCATTTACTCTACTTGAATTCCATATACTAAGATCTTCTTCTGTTGCTTTTCTTTTTATTTTAAGTTGGTCTTTATTGAATTTAGTCTTGTTTTTTCGTTGCATTTGGTGTTGAACTAATTCACCTGTTAAGGTCACTATTCCAAGATCATATCCTAAAGAGCAATCTACAACAACTGTATCGCCAGAGTATATTGAAAGTTCTGATTCGTTACGACAAAATTGCTTTCTACCATTTTTAAAAGTTATTTCAACAATTTTATTTTTATTGTTGGTAATTTGATCGATATTATTCAACCAATTATAAGTAGTTCTAGCGTTACACCCCAAAGTCACACAAGATCCATTGCTTCTACATCCTTTTGGAGTTCCTCCAACTTTATTTGTACATGTAGCGCAACCCATAATCAAAAAAATTTAATTAAAAATAACCTTTCCATTTATGCTAAACTATTTTTTGTCTGTTTTTAACAACCTGAAAAAAAGTATTGAAACATCTAACATTAATATTTTAGGATTGGCATTTCTTTCCATATGAAAATGAGCATCATTTATAACTTCGGAAAACTGAACTATATTTTTATGATTAACAAAGGGACTGAATTTTTTTAAAAAACTTGCTTGTTCTTTTGACATCCCTTTAATTTCAACTGAATAATGCCCTAAAATGCATTTTCTAAACATTTCTAAGGTGTACAACAAAAGTCCTTTTATTTGTTCTTTACCTTCTTTAGAAGTTGTATCTACCCAATCTATTGTGTCGGCAATATTTCTTGTATAACACAATCGCATCCAATTGATAAATAACGATAAATATACATCATGATTGTTTTCATTATTGAGATACTGAATCGCTTTACTCATATTTCCAAAAGAAATAGAAGAAGCTACCTCTACTTGCTCTGTTGAAACGTTTTGATTTTCTATTAAATATTGATTGATTTCTAGTTCTGAAAAATCTGGGACATCAATGGTTTGCAACCTAGATTGAATGGTTGGCAAAAGTTGTTCTTTTTTTTCTGAAACAAATATAAAATGGGTTTTTTCTGGTGGTTCTTCAATTAACTTAAGTAGTTTATTTGCGCCTTGTTGTTTCATTTCTTCAGGTAACCACATCAATAATATTTTTGCTCCCCCTTCATACGACTTAAGTGAGAGTTTTTTTATTATTTGCTGACTTTCTTTTGTTCCAATTATACCCTGCTTATTTGTATTTCCCATTTTCTCAGCCCAAAGTTCTCTAGAAAAAAAAGGGGATTCAAGTACCATTTCAATAAACCCTTCAAGCAGATCATCTGAAGTTGTAATTTTATTTGTTTGTGACAATTGAATGGGAAAAGAAAAATGCAAATCTGGATGCATCATTTTTTGCACTTTAAGGCAAGAGGAGCATGCTCCACATGAGTCTGTTTTTAAAGGGCTAGAACAAAGTAAAAGTTGGGTTAAAGATAGTGCTAATTGAAAAGCTCCTGATCCTTCATTCCCATTAAACAATAGGGCATGAGGAACTCTATTGCCATTATACAATGCTAATATTTGCGCTTTTAAATTATTTTTTCCTATCAAATTAGAAAACAACATGTTTCAAATGTAAGGAAAGTTTATAGTTTTAATTAGATGTGTCTAAAATTGTCTCTAAAGGATCTGAAGAAATATCTATTGCTGTTTTTTCTTGTATTTCTGGAAGAATTAAATCCGAAACGGTTACCAATTTGGGATACATTAAAGATTCTGATTTATGATCTAAACCTATAAGCTTACCTACAGTTGGCCAGCTCTCTAAAATAAATACCAAAATCAACATAAATAATAAAATTTTTGCAGCGCCAACAACAACTCCACCTAGTTTATTTAGCATTTTTAATTGTACAAAGTTTATCAACTTTTCAACCAGCTTACTTAATAATGCTGTTGCAATTACTACTGCTAAGAAAATAACTACAAAAGAAATTATTTTTAAATACTCCTCGTTTACTATCCCTGTCAAAAATCCTTCTGCTATACCAGGAAAATGAGTTCCTAGCCAAATTCCAAGTATAAGCCCTAAGGTCCCAAAAACTTGAGAAATTAATCCTTTTTTAAATCCATTATATGCTCCCCATATCAATGGAACCAAAATCAATATATCCAACCAATTCATGGAACAAATTTATCGGTATTTAACCCTCTTTTATAGATGTTAAAAACTAGATATTCACACCAACAACTGAATAAAGCTATCTTACTATTAATAATTTTGTTTTTTGACTTGAATATCCGTCTTCTGATGTAGCAAAAACATAGTAAATTCCAGTAATGGCCTTAGAGCCAGAAATGGTATACCCATCCCAAACGGCTTGGCCACCATAGGAGAAAGTTGAAAAGACCAATTTACCATTAGCATCTGTTATTTTAATTTCTGCATTTTCTGTTGTTCCTTTAATTGCAATATTTCCTTGATAATCTGGTCTAACAGGATTGGGATATGCCTTTAAAGTAGAGAATGTCGAGTTTGCAGCAATAGCATTTCCCTTGAAACCCATAAGCCCAAGTTCTGTTGCTATATAGATTTCACCAGTAATATTATTCATTGCCAATGCTTGTATATTGTCGCTGAACAATGGACTATTTTCTTGATTAAATGAAAACATCGTTTGAGTACCATCTTCTGACATTAAGAAAAGCCCTCCTCCTCTTGTAGCTATCCATTTTTGATTTGCTCCATCAACAACTATATCTGAAATAACTTCATTTTCTAATAAATATTGGAGTGTTCCATTTTCTTCAATTAAAATGGAGTTGGCATCGTAATTTTCTCCACTAAAAATTAATGATGAACTATAAAAAACGGCTGGACCTTCATTAGTTCCAACCCAAATTTCACCATCATTATCTAAAGCAAGAGTATTTACAAATGTACTGGGCAATGCACCTGAACCAATGCCAGTATTTAAAATGGTATATTCATCATCTGAAGAATCTAAAGGTGTTTGATTGTAATTGTATACAACAATGCCTACTTGATTGACAATGATCCATATATATCCATAATTTTTATCTACAACCAAATCGGTACATAATTGATCTGAAGCAGCGCTTCCACAGAAAAAAGATGCCCATTCTCCAGATGGGGTTAATACAGATAATGGCTCACTTACAAAAGAATTGGCTATCCATAAATTATCTTGCTGATCAAATCCTCCTCCAGCAACATAAACATTATTCCCGTTTTGATTTAAACGAGGTTGAAGACTTGA
>JAQWRG010000054.1 GCA_029243855.1 Flavobacteriales bacterium
TTGGAAATTACGGCAAGGGAGTGAATGAAGTGGTAGAAAAATGTAAAAGACTACACTTTTCAAACCTTACATGTAAAATATTTAAAGAAGGAAGACATGAAATGCTAAATGAAACCAATAAAGAAGAAGTATACGAATACTTATATAGTTTGATTAATAAAAATACAACAAAGTGATCGCTGAGAAAATTATAGACTTTAAAAAGTCATTACCTGAAGAAGTTCAATTGATAGCCGTTTCTAAAACCAAACCTATTGCTCTTATCGAAGATGCTTTAACAAGTGGTCATTTAGATTTTGGCGAAAACAAAGTTCAAGAATTGGTAGAAAAGCATGAAAAAATGCCAAAAGAAATCCGTTGGCACATGATTGGTCATCTTCAGCGTAATAAGGTGAAATACATCGCACCTTTTGTTCATTTAATTCACGGTGTAGACAGTGAAAGACTTATGAATGAAATCAACAAACAAGGCAAAAAAAACAATCGTCAAATTCCCTGTTTATTACAATTTCATATTGCTCAAGAAAGTACAAAATTTGGTTTTTCGATTGATGAAATGAAATCTATTATTTCTGAAGGCAAACACTTAAACTGGGAAAACATAGTTATTAAGGGGGTTATGGGCATGGCTTCTTTTACTGAAGACAAATATAAAGTAGAACAAGAATTTATTCAATTAAAGGGCTATTTTGATGAAATAAAGAGCCTTATTCATAACCCTGATGGGTTTAACACCGTTTCAATGGGAATGAGTAACGATTATGAGGTTGCCATTAAAAACGGAAGTAACATGATACGAATTGGCAGTACCCTATTTGGAGCCAGACAGTAAATATTAACATAAATACAATTTATTTTATCGGATTATCTTACTTTTGTTGCCCTTAATAAATTCAATAAAATGGGCGAAAGCACAAAAACAACATTCAATACGCAAGTAGTTAAAGATTTACAAAGCGAACAACCAAAACTGATTAAAAAGGCTTTGACTAAAATCAAAGACAAAGGAAATGAAAAACACATAGTTCCATTAGTCAAATTGTATGAAACATCTTCGGATGAATCTATTAAGGATGAAATAAAATCCATTCTTTCACAATTAAAAAACACCAAGTCAATTGGTGAACTAATGCCATTTCTTGAGAAAGACAACAATAGAATTAAAGAACTAATATTACACTCTTTGTGGAGTTCAGGGTTTGACTTAACAGACCACATTCCTCTTATTGTAGAAACCGCAATTGATGGCGATTTTATGGTATTGCTTGAAGCGTTAACTTTGATTGAAAATTTAGAAGGCCCTTTCATTGAAGACGATCTTTTTATTGCCACATCAACTTTAAATGAAAAAATTAGTGAATGTACAGACGAATCAACGTTAAATTTGCTGCAATCTTTACTTTCTGTAATACAGCAATTTGAATCAAAAATAGAAATTTAGTTGAAAGCAAAATTTAGCGTAACAATAATTGGATCTGGAAACGTTGGTTCTCAATTGGCCAAATTATTCTATAAAAAAGGGATTACAATTGACGCTATTTACAACAAAAATCAAGATTCAGGAATTTCATTGTCTAAAGCCGTTAAGTCCTCATTTGTTGCCGATAAAAAAAACATACCTAATCATTCGAGCATATATTTAATAGCTTTAAAAGACGATCATTATTTCGAGGAATTAAAGGGAATAAATTTAGCTCAAAAGCTAATTGTTCATACATCAGGGAGTTTAGAAAGTGAAAATCTGAACTCATTTTCAAAAAGGTGGGGATGCCTATACCCTTTGCAAACTTTAACTAAAAACGATGTTATAGATTGGAATAAAGTGGCTTTTTATATTGAAGCGTCAAATAAAGAGGATGAAAATTTAATGGGTTATTTTTGTGAAAAACTTGAGCTTAGTTACAATAAAATTAATTCTGACCAAAGAAGAAAACTTCATATATCTGCAGTTGCAACCAATAATTTCACCTACCATTTGTTGAGTACTATTAAATCTTTTTGTGAAGAACATGAATTGAATTATGAAGATTTAAAATGTTTACTACAAAAATCAATTGACAATGCCTTTGAAAAAGAGGCATTTGCCATGCAAACAGGGCCAGCTTCAAGAAAAGATTTAAAATTGGTTGAACATCACCTTAATTTATTAGAAAACAATTCTAATCTTAAAGAAATTTACGAACTTTTCACCAAACAAATTCTTAAAAAACACCACAACCATGAACTATAAACAACGATTAAAAGACATAACCACTTTTGTATTTGATGTTGATGGAGTATTAACTGACGGTTTGGTTATTTTAGATTCATCTGGGGAAATGGTACGTACCATGCACACAAAAGATGGATATGCGCTGCAACATGCTGTAAAAAAAGGATACAACATCTGCATAATTACTGGAGGTAATTCTTCTATGGTAAAGAAAAGATTGGAAGGCTTGGGAATAACAGATGTGTTTTTAGCAGTCCATGAAAAATTAAGTGTTTTAGAAAATTATTTGAGAGAAAACAACATAGATGCCACTCAAATGGTATACATGGGCGATGACATTCCAGATTTTCCTTGTATAAAAATGGCAGGCATAGGGACTTGCCCAAATGATGCAGCAGTTGAAATTAGAGAAATTTCCGACTATATTTCACACCTTAACGGAGGAAAAGGCTGTGTTAGAGACATTCTTGAACAAACAATGAGAGTTCAAGGAAAATGGATGGACAAGGACGCTATACAATGGTAATAGACTATTTGAAAGCCATTAGAATTGGCAATTTATTTCTTCTTGGATTTTTGTTTTGGGGATTTAAAGGGATAATTTCTTCTCCAGAATATATTATAGAGATAGACTTTACTTTACTTTTTATTTCAATTCTACTAACTGCAGCTAGCGGCTATTTAATTAACGATTATTTTGATATTGAAAGTGATAAGTTAAATACCTACAAAACCAAAAGTAGGTTGGCTGTTAGTCAACTGTTTTGGCTTTCTATATTCAATTCTATAATTGCAGTTTTAGCAGTTGTTTTAACTGATTTAAACTCCAATTGGATCATTCTAATTGCTCTGACTAACGTCCTACTCTACTTCTATTCATGGGTTTTACAACACCTCCCTTTAATTGGAAACTTTGTTGTAGCTACGCTATGCGGTTTGGTAATGATTGTTCCGTTAATATACGATCATAAAATTGACGGCATATGGGAAATAGAATTTAATTTAAGCAACATTAATGGGATTAGTTGGACCTATACCCTATTTGCCTTTCTTCTCACTTTACTAAGAGAGTTAATAAAAGACGGAGAAGACATTGTGGGAGACCAAGCAGTAGAAAGTAAAACACTGGCTGTTGTAGCAGGTATTGGCCCTACAAAATTTGTATGCTTGTTAATTTCGTTGCTCACTATTTTTACTATCGGAACCATATCGTATTCTGAATTGTCAAAAGAAGTTAGTTTTCTTGTAATGCTGTTTCCAATACTCATTTTGACACCATTAATATACTTTCTTATACAACTTAAAAAGAGCAAAAAAAGTGCTGATTTTAGCAAATTGAGTTTATACCTTAAAATCGTATTTTTAGGAGCAAGTGTATGGATCTATCTAAAACTGTTGACATGAATATTTTAGATGAAAAAATTAATCACCTAAGCATCGTTCTTGCCTCAAAATCTCCGAGAAGACAAGAGCTATTAAAAAACATTTTTTCTGATTTCAACATTGAGGTTAGAGAAATTGATGAAACTTTTCCTTCATCACTAAAGGGTGGAAACATTGCTCAATACATTTCCGAACAAAAAGCAAAAGCTTTTACTTTAGAAAAAAGGGATGACTTAATCATAACAGCTGATACTATTGTTTGTCTTGAAAATCAAGTTTTAGGAAAACCAAAAAGTCATCAAGAAGCTTACGACATGTTGCGATCATTATCTGGTAAAACCCATGTTGTATATACTGGCGTTAGTTTACTTTTTAAAGGTGAAATCACTTCTTTTTACGATGCCACTCATGTCAGCTTTTATGAACTTTCAGATGACGAAATCAACTACTATATAAACAAACACCAACCCTTTGACAAGGCAGGGTCTTATGGTATTCAAGAATGGATGGGTTATGTAGGCATTCAAAAAATGGAAGGCGACTTTTTCAATGTAATGGGACTCCCTCTTCACAGGTTGTATAGGGAGGTTAATAAATTAATTGACTGACTGAATAGCATCAAAAAGAAGCCAAGGCTAATCGGTAAGAGTCTAAACCAAAACCAGCAATTATTCCTTTACAGTTTTTTGCCATTAGCGATTGATGACGAAATTCTTCTCGAGCATGAACATTGCTTATGTGAACTTCAATTACTGGAGAATCAATACCAGCAACAGCATCAGCAATTGCAACTGAAGTATGGGTATATCCCCCAGCGTTTAGCACAATACCATCATAAGAAAAACCTTTGTCATGTAATTCATTAATGATTTCTCCTTCAACATTGCTTTGAAAAGTATGCAGTTCTAAATCAGGAAAATCTTTAATTAATTCTTTAAAATAATCATCAAAAGTGGTATTCCCGTAAGTATCGGGCTCTCTTTTACCCAATAAATTTAGGTTTGGGCCGTTGATGATTAAGATTTTTTTCATTATCGTTATTCTTTATTACAAAGAAATGAAATTACTTAACGTATTCTTGCTTTTTTACCAAAGCATATTGTTCATCTTCTAGTTCAAGGTATCCCAATTCATATATAAAATAATAGGTTTTACCCTGTTTAGTAGTATATATGTTGGTATAATAATAAAAATTAAAACCGTTTAAAAGCAATTGTTCCTTTGTGGCTTTTCCTTTATCTCCATTCATTAAACCGGTTAATATTCTTCTGTTTTTACGTAAAATAACGTTCACTTTTCTTACGTAATCGTTGGCATCTTTATTAACTCTATTGTTAAAAGAATTGCGGCACTGATCGTTACAAAACTTTTTATCTACCCTGCCAATTAGCAGTTCTTCACATTCCAAACAGTTTTTTTTATTCATTACGACAAATTAAATTTTAAATAATCTTTACATACAAAGCAATTAAAAATAAGTATAAACGACAAAAAACGAATACAAATGTTTTAAAACGGAACAACTAAACCCAAATACTAAAATTTAAATCATGAATACTTTACAACACATTGAACAACGTCTTGTTTTAAAGGGATATAGTCTAAATACAATTAAAACATACAAAGCCTGCTTAAAAGCATTTTTCAACCACCATGTTAATTTTGAAATCGAAACACTATCTAAGCAAGATATATTAAATTATATGGAACTAATTGTTAAAAAAGGGTATTCAAAGAGTACTCAGAATCAACACATAAATGCGATTAAATATTATTATGAAAAATTTCTAAATAAAAAAAGAGAATTCTATTTTGTGGAAAGACCTATTAAGGATAAAAAACTGCCTATCGTTTTAAGCAAATCAGAAGTTCAATGTCTAATAAATTCAACATATAATTTAAAACATCGTACCATTTTAGCAGTCATATATTCCTGTGGACTTAGAGTTTCTGAATTAATTAATTTAAAGATAACAGACATTGATAACAAAAGAATGGTCATTAATATAAAAAATGCAAAAGGAAATAAAGACAGACAAGTACAACTTACTGAGAGCATTTTATACTTATTAAGAGTTTATTACAAAAATTATAAACCAATTGATTTCTTAATTAACGGACAAAATGGCGATAAATATTCTACAACAAGTATTCAGAAAATTATAAAATCGTCATCTAAAAGAGCTGGTATTTATAAAAAGGTAACTCCGCACACACTTAGACATAGTTTTGCTACTCACCTACTAGAAAATGGGACTGACATAAGGTTTATTCAAACCATTTTAGGTCATAATGATATTAAAACAACACAGATATATACACATGTTAGCAGTACTCATTTAAAAAATATAAGGAATCCATCTGATGGCTTAAATTTTTTATAACTTAGAACATATAGGAAATAAACGTAATACGTATATTCCCTCGTTGTATTTAATTAATATTATGAATGACTACCTAAATAGTGTGATAAAACAGTTCGAGTATTATAAATCACTTGCTGAAAAAACATTTGAACAATTAC
>JAQWRG010000109.1 GCA_029243855.1 Flavobacteriales bacterium
CAAAATTTATACGATGCTTTTCAAGCTAATGACTTAAGAAGAGATGCAACATGTTTAGATATTGATGCGTTTATTGCTGCTCAACCAAATGCAGGTTTGATCACCTATGCTGAAGGTGGTGGTGGTCATACTGGATATTACAACAACAAATACATTAAAAGGCAAGCAGAAATTGGATTACCTGACAATGACTTAACTAGCCCAGTTAACTATCGTGCAATCAGATATGCTGATGTCCTATTAATGGCGGCTGAAGCCTACTTTCAAGCCGGGAACCCATCATTAGCTACCCAATATCTAAATGATATTAGATCAAGGGTTAATATGCCATCAATAAGTGGAGTCACAATAAACGACATTTATAACGAAAGAAGATTAGAGTTATCTTGTGAAGGGCATAGATTCTTCGACTTAGTAAGAACAGGAGAAGCCCCAAACATGATAACAAATTTTACAACAAATAAAAATGAACTATTCCCTTTACCATTAGTAGAAATTGATTTAGCTGGTGGTAATTGGTCTCAAAATTTAGGTTATTAAAAATGAAAAAAACAGTCAATTATTTATTCTTATTTACGTTAATCCTTTTTATTAGTAGTTGTGGTAAAAAAGGATGTACTGATCCAAACGCCACCAATTACGATCCTGATGCCACTAAAGATGATGGGTCTTGTCAAGTAATTGTTGCTCCTACATCTGATGATGCAGCATTTACTTACACACCTTCTAGTGCAAATGCAAATATTATAGAATTTACTGCTGTTAATTCAGACGTAACTGCTTATTGGGATTTTGGAAACGGGACAACTGGAACAGGAACATCTGTTTCGTCAACATATCCAAATGCAGGTACTTACACTGTAGAACTTATTGTTTCCAATAGCGCTGGTAGTGCAAGCAGTTCTCAAGATTTAGTGATTGATCAAACAGATCCAAGTTTATTAAACAACCCAATATATACCTTTCTCACTGGAGGAACAAGTGGCTCAGGTTCGAAAACATGGGTTATTGATTCTGCATCTGCAACACACTTTGGTGTGGGACCTGACCCTATCGGTGCAGCTGGAAATTTTCCAGAATGGTGGGCTGCAGGACCAAACGACAAGCCAGGCTGTGGGCTTTACAACGATAGATATGTTTTTCATTTAAATAATTTCCAGTTTGATATGATTGTTAACGGTGACGTATATGTAAACAACGAATTGGCTGCAGATTTTCCTGGTTCTTTTGAAAATTTAACCGATTACACGGCCCCATATACAGATCAAATGAATGAAACATGGACTTTAACAGAAGATGCTGACACAACAATTAGTGTTTCTGGAGACTCCTTTATTGGGTTCTGGACTGGTGTTAGGGAGTATAAAATAATTAACGTTTCTGACACCTCCTTATGGCTGCAGTACACGCATCACTCTGGTGGATTAATGTGGTATTTAAGGTTAATCCCTGAAGGTTTCGTAAGCTCAGGTGGAGGAACTGGTGGCGGTGGTGGTCCAAGCACCCCAAATGTTCCCGACACAGTCAGGGTGAAACTTGAAAATTCTGCAGACCCAAATCAATTTGTAGAGCTAGATGCTACTGTTAGTGTTTTTAACGGTTGGGAAGAAGTCACAGTAGATTTTACTGGAGCAAGTTCAAACACTTATGATAGGGTTGTTTTATTCCCTGGTTGGGATACTACGGATTCTACTACTTTTTATATGGATGATATTAAACATGGAAACACCATCCTTAAAGACTTTGAAACTGGTTCTGATTCAACATGGACGGTTTTTGGAAACAGCTCTTATAACGTTATTTCGAATCCTGATGCTTCTGGAATAAATACCAGTTCCTATGTACTAGAAACCAAGCATGGAAATGAAACTTGGGCTGGATTGTTTTTTAACTTAACTTCTCCTTTGGACTTTAGTTCTGAAACAACTGTTAGCCTTAAGATTTGGACTCCACAATAGTTAAAAAACATGGCTCGATTAATTGCAATTGTATTTTTTGTAGGTCTAACTGCTACTGTGACTCATTGTGGTAAAAGAGGTTGTACTGATCCTCAAGCTTCAAACTATGATCCTCAAGCTGAGAGAGATGACAAATCATGTGAATACAACAATGTTGTACTTCCATCTAATTTACTGACATCGTTATCAACCAATGAAGGGCTTGTTGAAATTTCAGCAACAGCTCAAGGTGCTAATTTTTTCACCTTTACTTTTTATGAAGGTCAAAACTATGAAGTGGTACAATCTAATGATGGGGAAGCAAGCTATACTTTTGCCACAAGTGGTACTTATCAAATTACAACAAAGGCACATTCCACTTATAATGATTTTATTTCAGTGAGTCAAACCGTAAATATTGTAATCAATGTTAGCGGTGGAAATATTGGAAATGGAATTCCCAGCACAGGTTATTCCACTCCTCAAAGCTATCCAAACTATACCTTAGTTTGGAACGATGAGTTTGACGGCACGGCACTATCAAACGATTGGGGCTATGATATTGGCACAGGAAGCTGGGGATGGGGAAACAACGAACTAGAATACTATAGAACAGAAAATGCTGTTGTAGATAGTGGGGTTTTAACCATTACTGCAAAGCAAGAAAATTTTGGAGGACAGTCTTATACGTCATCACGAATTAAAACTCAAGGTTTACAATCCTTTCAATACGGCAGAATAGATATAAGAGCAGCTCTTCCTTACGGTCAAGGCATATGGCCAGCTTTATGGATGTTAGGAGATAATTTCACTAGTGCTGGTTGGCCAAATTGTGGAGAGATTGACATAATGGAATTGATTGGCGGTGGCTCATACAACAACCGAACAGTTCATGGAACGATACATTGGGATAATAACGGTAATTATGCATCATTTGGTGGGCACAATTCATTAAGTTCTGGAATTTTTGCTGAAGAATTTCATGTATTTTCTATTATCTGGAATAATTCATCTATAAAATGGCTTAGGGACGACATTCAATATCAAGAAGCAGATATTAGCCCTGCTCAAATGAGTGAATTTCATCAAAACTTCTTTCTAATATTTAACGTTGCGGTGGGGGGCAATTGGCCTGGAAGTCCAGATGCAACAACTATATTTCCTCAAAAAATGTATGTTGATTATGTTCGTGTTTTTCAATAAAATAAAGTTTTATATGATAAATAAATATTTTTCTATTTGTAGTTGGTCCTTCTTGTTTTTATTTCTTTCATGCAACTCGCAAAACATAGAGACTGCTATATTATCTGTTATTGACATGAAGGTCGTTTCTTTTTTTTCATTAATGACACTACAAGAAAAAATTGGACAACTTAACCAATATTCTGTTGGTGAAGAAATGACTGGGCCCAATCAAGACAATGAAGATTCTAAAAAAAGATACCAACAGTTGATTAATGGAGATGTTGGGTCAGTTCTTAATTTACTTGGTGCTGAAAACACAAGATTGTTACAAGAGCAAGTAATTAACAACACTAGATTAAAAATTCCGTTAATTTTTGCATACGATGTTATACATGGTTACAAAACAATCTTCCCAATTCCTTTAGGGGAAAGCTGTTCTTGGGATTTAGATATTATAGAAAAAACTGCTAAAATTGCGGCTAAAGAAGCAGCTGCTTCTGGAGTTCAATGGACTTTTGCCCCTATGGTCGATATTTCTAGAGACGCAAGGTGGGGAAGAGTAATGGAGGGAGCTGGTGAAGATCCTTTTTTAGGAAGCAAAATAGCAGATGCTAGAATTAAAGGCTTTCAAGGGAATTCTCTTGATGAACCTTTTACAATTGCTGCTTGTGCTAAACATTTTGCTGGTTATGGTTTTGTAGAAAGCGGCAAAGATTACAATATTGTTAACGTGGGTAAAAACACATTGATGAATGTAATTCTTCCTCCTTTTAAACAAGCAGCCAATAGCAATGTAGCAACATTTATGAATGCCTTTAATGACATTGATGGAACACCTGCTAGTGCAAATAATTTTATTCTTCGGGATTTACTTAAAAGAGATTGGAATTTTGATGGGGTGGTTGTTTCCGATTGGAATTCAATTGGAGAAATGGTTAACCACAGAACTGCAAAAAATTTAAGATCTGCAGCTGAACAAGCGCTTATTGCTGGCTGTGATATTGACATGGAAGCAACGGCATATGTTGACCATCTTGATTCTTTAGTAAAAGATAATCCTGATTTATTGATCCATGTAGATGAGGCTGTAAAGCGTGTCTTAAAGCTAAAATTTGAATTGGGATTATTTGAAGACCCTTTCAGATATTGTAATATAGAATTAGAAAAAGAAACTGTTGGTGCAAAAGAGCACTTTGAGTTAGCAGAAAAAGCTGCGCTAAATTCAATTGTTTTATTGAAAAACAGCAAAAATGTGCTACCACTTATCGAAAAGAAAAAAATTGCTGTAATTGGACCACTTGCAAACGATGGCGATACCCCTCTCGGAAACTGGAGAGGAAAAGGAGAGCAAAATTCTGCTACTTCTCTTGTTGAGGGAATGAAAATGGTGTTAAAAAACAACAGCATTAACTATACAAAAGGCTGTGAATTATCTATTGGTAACAATAATTTCTTTCAAGAACTTAAAATAAACAAGACAGACAGAAATGGGTTTAAAGAAGCTATTGAATTGGCTAAATCAAGTGATGTTGTTGTGATGGCATTAGGTGAACCAGCATACATGTCTGGAGAAGGAAGAAGTAGAGCTGACATTGGTTTACCTGGGCTACAATTGGAGCTTCTAAAGGAGGTATATGCCGTTAATAAAAATATAGTTTTAGTTCTAATGAACGGACGTCCAATGACATTAACTTGGGAAAATGAACACATTCCAGCAATAATAGAAACATGGCACCTTGGTTCGAGGGCTGGAATAGCCATAGCTAAAGTATTAGCAGGAGTGCACAACCCCTCAGGTAAACTGACAATGTCGTTTCCAAAACATGTTGGGCAGTTACCCATTTATTACAACCATAAAAACACTGGAAGACCAACCAGTGGTCCTAATCAAGTTTTTTACTCTCATCATACAGATATAGATAACAATCCACTATATCCTTTTGGTTATGGATTGAGCTATACTTCTTTTGATTATTCAGACATAACTTTATCTAATGACTCTTTAGATTTTAATTCTTCAATTGAAGCTAGTGTAGACGTTACCAATACAGGGGGGGTTGATGGGGCTGAAATTGTTCAAATGTACATTACTGACCACTTTGCAAGCGTTACTCTGCCAAATATTGAATTAAAAGGCTTCAAAAAAATTTATCTCAGGAAGGGTGAAACCCAAACAGTATCCTTTGTAGTTGATAGTGACTTACTGCGTTTTTATAATGATTCAAATAACTTTATAAGTGAGGCTGGCTCTTTTAGTTTGAAAATTAGCACAAGTTCGTCCACAGGAGATATGAAATCATTTGAGTTATACCAATAATTTTTTAGTTGAAAAAATTAAATTTTAAGTTATATTTACCTCAAATCGACTAATAATTATAAAATGAAATCAAGCAATCTAATTAAACTATTTACACTATCATTTCTATTTGTATCCTTATTTTCCTGTGGGAAATATGAAGAAGGCCCTTCCATTTCTCTTCTTCCAAAAAACAGCAGGTTACAGCAAAAATGGAGACCAATTCAATCTGTTGATGGTAACAGTGGAACAGTAACTAACATTGACAATGACGGCAGTTATATAGAATTCAAAAAAGGAGGCACTAGCCAATATTATTATCACGATATAATGTCTTTTATTGGTGTTGATGCTGCAACAGGAACTTGGGTTTTCTCAAGCGATAAAACACAATTGATTCATACAACTGACGCCATTCAAATGGCTGGAATTACAGTATGGCCAACAAGTGAAACTACATACACCATTAAAAAGTTAAAGATTAACAGTCTTGGTCTTGAAAGTGAAAATGGAGATAAAACATATTATGAATATTATTAATGCAAACCCCTCTCTTTTGTTTTAACTTAAAGCCTCATTTTATGAGGCTTTTTTTATGCCATTTTTTTAAACTCTTCCTTTAAAACTGAATAGGTATCTTTTTTAACATATTTAGACTTTAGCCATGCATAAAAGATGATCAACCTTGGGTCGTTAAATACTTTATCTTTTTGCAGGTTAATCTGAATTTCAAATTGTTTTAATACATCTTGATTAACTTCATGAGGGTTGTCAATATATTTTTTTATTGCTCTTATGAATGGTACCACCATACTATATTGATCAATACCTAACATTTCTTTGTGTTTTCCCTCTATTGAATTCATTATTTTCAAGCCATTGTCAATGTTTTCCAATGATATTTGAGCTATTGCCATAATCATCTCTTTTCTAACCAACCATTCTCTTCCCATTTCTTTCTGATAATAGGAGTCTGGTTCAGACATGAAGTTTAAAATTTTAACCGCCTTTGAATACGAACCCTGAGTTATTAAAAATGCAGCAAGGTTTAATGACAGATTCAATTTTTCTTGAACAGAAATTGTGTTTTTATTTTTATTCAAAAACTTATCAATCGAATCAATTGCATCTTGAATTCTATTATCAAATACCTGTATAAAACTTTCAATAGCAATGTGTTTTGCCTGGTAATTAACTTTCACTATTTCACTTTGATTAATGAGCGTTGACAATTTTTTCAAATGAATCAATGACATTTTAAACTTTCTAGTATTTAAAAAAGTATATGCCATTATATACTCAATTTGAGCAATGGTATTTACGTGAGAAAGATCGTTGAAAACCATGTCTGGAATGTCATTGTAATACTTTTGTACCACCCTTTCAAAAACCTTAAATTTTCTATTAATAATGTATTCTGAACGTATTATTTCTATCACTTTTAAATGAATAGAAGGGTTGTTATAGTCGTTTTTTATGTTTTGGTATTGTTGTATTGCTTGCTTAATAGTTTCAGTAGGTGAATCGACATTTCCTGACGAAATTTTAAGCTTTAACTCATTCCTTATCTGAATAAAATACAATTGAAACTCATCTATTTTGGCTTGCTTAACTTGCAATCCAAACATCTTTTTCTTGATGATTGGGAATTGTTCCTGGTTGTAATATGGTAAAACAGTAAGCTTAAGTCTTTGTATCTTTAAGTTAAGGTCTATGTTGTTAATTTTATCTGCGTTTCTTTCCTCTTTATCCAATAGGTCCCACGCCACTTCATATTTTTTTCTTTCAATAAAATATAAAATCATTAAAACAACCCCTTCTCTTTTATTGATTTTTTGTTCAGAAATAGATTTTTTAAGTATCAAGAAATTTGTTAGTGCTTTAGTAATTCTTTTTCTGATAGCATGATAATTCTGATTACCACTAAGATTGTTTTTTTGTTTTTTTGAACCATTGTAAAAACTATATAAATGGTTAAAAATTTCAACGTCTTTTCTATTTTTACCAGGCCTTTTCCTTGTTAAAAATTGCTCAAATTCTTTTTTATCAACTTCTGATAGTGTAATTACAATTTCTTTTATTAAGTCCATTTATATCATTTATTTTAAATTTAAGGTACACAAAAACAAGTAATTAGGTTACAAATCACTATGTTTTAAATATCCTTTTTATAAATAAAAAAATAAAACTTTAAATAGGTTCGTATAAACTAAGTAGTACATTAGTAGTAATAATTAACAATATATGTATTATACGCTTATTACAGGAGCAAGCCAAGGGATGGGAAAAGAAATGGCAATCAAATGCGCCTCTATAGGAAGAAATGTTTTACTTATTTCCTTACCTAATGAAAACCTTTCAAATACGGCTGCTGCTATAGCTGAAAAACACAATATAATAGCAGATTATTTAGAGATTGATCTTACTAAAATAGATAGCCCAAAAAAAGTTCTTGAGTGGGTAAAACAAAATAAGTATAATGTTAATTTTTTAATCAACAACGCTGGATTTGGCGGGGTTGGTCCTTTTGAAGATTATTCTTTTGAATACATAAATTTGATGTTGGACTTAAATATAAAAGCTACTACAAATCTTACGCATTATTTTATTCCTGAATTAAAAAAAAATGCACCCTCTCATTTGCTAAGTAATGCAAGTATGATAGCAAACTTTCCTTGCCCATATAAGTCTTTGTATGCTGCTACTAAAACTTATGTTAAAAACTTTACTCGTGCTATTAGAGAAGAGTTAAAGCCTCATAATGTAAAAGTTAGCATTCTTCAACCTGGAGCAACACCAACTAATGAAATTGTAAGAAACCAAATTAAGTCCGGTGGCTTTTTTGCTAAAATTTCTGTCACCGATGTGAAGAGTGTTGCTGAAAAAGCGATTGACAAAACGCTTAAAGGTCAAGCGATTATTATTCCGGGATTTAAAAACAGGATATCATTGAAAGCTATTAGGTTGTTTCCTATGCCTATTTTACAAAAGATTTTAGCTTCAAACACTAAATCAATGAATCAATAATCTCTGTTTAATTATGTCAGATGATTTAAATTGGACATTTAATTCAATTACTTTTTTACCTATTTGTTTGGCATTATTTGGGTTTATCACTTATTGGTTTTCCTCTAAATCCTCAAAAATTAAGTTGCTTTTTGAGAAAAACAACAACGCTGATGAGGCATCTATTAAGCACATCTTATTTTGTAAGTTTTCAGGACTTTTTTGGATGGGAATTGTACCAATTATACTTTCAGTTTGTTTTTTAAAAGACTATAAATTTGCTGATTTTGGATTGTATATTAATGGTGAAACTTCACTGTTGTCGTTATATTGGATTATTGGCTTAAGTGTTCCAATAGTCCCCCTTGTTAGCTATAGTGCCAGGCAAGAGAAAAACCTAAAAAACTACCCTCAAATCAGAGCCAAAGTTTGGTCTAAAAATTTGAAGCTTAAAAATGCCATTGGATGGGCTGCATATCTTTTTGGATATGAGCTATTATTTAGAGGGGTTTTATTGTTTCCATTAGCTGATGAACTTGGTGTGTGGACCGCCATAGCAATAAACATTGCTCTTTATTCAGCCACTCATATTCCAAAAGGGTTAGACGAAACAATTGGAGCTATTCCTCTTGGGCTTGTTTTGTGTATTCTAACGATTTATACAGATACAATATGGATTGCTTTTATCGTACATGTTGTGATGGCTTGGACCAATACATTTACTGCTCTTCGATTTAATCCTGAAATGAAAGAAAATTAATACTTAATGAAAATTTTTCTAACTGGAGCAACGGGATATGTTGGTGCACATTTAGTAACCCGACTTATAAAAGAAGGCCATCATTTACATTTATTGGTTCGATCTCCAGAAAAAAATCCCCAACTAAATTCTAAACACCTTACTATTTTTGAAGGCAACATTTTGCAAAAAGAAGCGCTAAAAAAAGCTATGATTGGTTGTGATTGTGTTTTTCATTTAGCAGCCTGCACATCAATTTGGTTAAAAAATGATGAGGATTATTTCACCATAAATGTAACCGGAACAAACAACATTCTTGAAATAGCTTATGAATTAAAAATTAAAAAAACTGTAATTACATCAACTGCTGGTGTTTACGGCCCTTCAATTGATGGCACAGTAGATGAAAATACAAAAAGAGAAATTGGGTATTTTAATAATTATGAAAAATCAAAAGCCATTTCTGAAGAACACATCAAAAGATATGTTGTGGAAAAAAATATGGATGTTGTAATCGTTAATCCAACAAGAATATATGGCCCTTTTTTACAAGGTGATAGTTTCTCTTTTACATTATTAATAGAAAAATATGTTTCTGGTAATTGGAAGTTTATACCAGGTGATGGGGAGAAAGTAGGTAACTATATTTTTATAGACGATGTAATTGAAGGTCACCTTCAAGCAATGAATGTTGGAAAAAAAGGCGAAAGCTATTTATTAGCAGGTGTTAATTGTACCTATAATGAGTTTTTTAATCAGCTCAAAGAAACTTCAAATAAAGATTATAAATTATTTTACACCCCTATTTGGGTTCAGTTAATCTATGGTTACATACAGCTCTTTAAAGCGGTTGTTTTTAAAGCAAATCCAAGTGTAGTGCCAAAATGGATAAGAAGAGGGAACTACAATTGGGAAGTTTCTTCAAAAAAAATGAATGTAATGCTCAAAGTCAAAACTACTTCATTAGATGAGGGGATGAAAAAAACTATTACATGGCTAAATCATAGTAAATAAATCCTTTTTAAATTATTTAACTATTTGTTTTTCAACCTTTTAACACATTCAATCCTTTGTTTTTAAACCCTTTTTTTAGTCATTTTAATTTGATGCTTTTGATTCTTTTTAGTTGCTTTGAGAAACATTTAAAACCCTTCCTCGTAAGCGGGAGTTATAAAATATAAAATCATGAAAAAAATCAGCTCTATAATCTTTATTATTTCCTTTTGGTCAAGCTTTACTTTTGGACAAACTCAAACTGCTGCAGTTGTTAGTGTGTATACACAAGGAGTAAAAATTAGCCCAGAAATGGCAGAAAGCTTATTAAGAATTGAATTAACTAAGTCTGAAAAGTTTAATGTATTTGACAAATTAGATATGTTAGAGATATTAACAGAACAACAAATTGATGTCTCCAATTGTTTTGGGAAAAACTGTCTTCTTAATATTGGTAAAATTGCTGATGTAGATAAAATGATTACCGGATCAATAGAGAATCTTGGCAAAAAAATAGTGATGACTGTTAAAATTTTAGATGTGAGATCTGGAAAATACGATAAAATAGCTGTTGAAGAGTTTATCAATTTAGATACTGAATTACAAATAATGATGCAAATTACCCTTAATAAAGGGTTAGGTATTGAAAACGACCCTGACATGCTTAACAATTTTGTTTACTATAATTTACCTCCTGAAGCTCCCATTACATATGCTAAAAACAATGGCCCACGAATGGGTGTTGCGTTAGTTACAGGTGATATGAGTACAATTCTACAAGCAGACCTTGCGGATGGCGGATGGGATCTTCCATTTCCAGTATTAACTCAATTGGGGTATCAATTAGAAGGGGCATACTTAAGTGCCGGAAACTTTCAAGCTCTTATTGAAGGTATGGTTCTATTAACTGGTGTTGAACAAGGCATGTTTAATCCCTCATTTACTTTTATTAACGGGTTTAGAAACTCAAAAAACGGTTGGGAATTTGGTTTTGGTCCAACTTTTAGATTTTCTAAAAGCGCATGGGGTTATTATGACAATATTTCAGCAGCTGGTGTTCACAGTCAAGGATCTAATAATGACATTTGGAACCCTTTAACAAATAATAACGGATCAGTACTGCAAAACGAACCGTCTTTTTTAACTGAAACCATAACACACGCCAATGGCGATGAAGTAACTTATAATGTTGAAAGAAGAATGGACAGCAGAGGTCCCGTTGCTTTTAGTCCAGCATTTGTTTTTGCCATAGGTAAAACATTTAAGTCTGGATATTTAAATATTCCTGTAAACTTGTTTCTATCCTCAAGTAAAAGCGGTCAGTTTGTTGGTCTTTCAATGGGATTCAATATAGCTAAAAAGGAATGAGGTCAATAGCATTAGGCTTAATATTACTTCCGCTTTTTATCGTTAGTCAAAATATTGGCGATAGTCTTCATTTTGAATTATACAGTTCTACTCATTATGAAGGTACCATTATTAAAATTGAAGAGGATGGATATTTTATTAGAATAAAAAATAATAGAGAAATTTATCTGAGCTTTTTTGAAATCAAATCTTCTGTTAAAAAACAGAAAAAGGCTGCCAGCAAAGAAAAAGAAATACCTAAAGATGTTATAACTCCTAAATTAACGGTATCAGTTGATGATTTAGCAATAGGAGATGAAATTGACGTAAAGTTAAAAAGTGGTGAATCACATATTGGAAAGCTTAATGAAGTTGCAACTGAAAAGTTAGTTGTAAAAACAAACGATTCTATTTTTAAAATTTTCTTTATTTCTCAAATACAAGAAATATCGGTTGTCAAAAAGCAAGAAGTAAACACTATTAGTAAAGAAAAATCAGATACCACAAAAAAATTAAGTGCTGTTGAAATATGTAATTGTGGTAAAATAGATGCCTTGCGACATGGTAAGGGGTTTCCTTTTTTACTTGCAGGATCTAGTCTTGTATTAAGTTGGTTTCCTGTTTTTACTCTTAGAGATAACATTACGCCCACTATGAAATACGGGCCAGAATTCAAAGATGTAACAGCGTCTAAAAACTCCTATTTACATAAAAACGAAGTCTATTTAAGGTGTTATAGAAATGAAGTGATTAAAAGGTGGCGCATAACAAAATACACCGGTTTAGGTATAACGCTTTTTCTTATGATTGCCACAATTTAGGCCAGACGTTAATGGGCTGGAAATTCTTGAATGACACCATTGCCATCAATTTGTGCAAACCCTATATTCCCCTTAAACTTTGCTCCTGAACATTGATAAGTTGAGAAATTCACTTCTCCATTTTTCTTTGAATCATGAACCATAACTTTAACGTGCTGACATTGATTTTTAATATCAGATACTATTAAATCATAATAACAAGCTCCATCTTTTGCTCTTTTTCTAGCAGAAGTAAGGTCTCCTTGTTCAAAATAAAATTCCCCATTAGTAAGGGTATATTCTGCCCAATCAGTGGCTAGTGTTTTGTCTTTTGACATTCCTTTTCCATAATAAATTTTATCTTTTGTAGAGTTGCCTTCAGAATATCCGTTTTCAATAACTTCTTTCAAAAAAGAATCTTTATCACTAATATTTAAAACATTTTTTAGAGATAACTTTTCTTGTCCTAATGAGAATAAAGGAGCTAATAAGAGAATAAATATGATTTTTTTCATTTGTGTAAGTTTGAAATATAAATGTATAAAATTACTTAATTACAATTAGTTTTTTAAGGGTTGAATTTCTATCGTTAAAAAGCAGTTTTATATAATAAACTCCTTCATTATAAGAAGTTAACGATACGTCAAAGTTATTGCTATTAATTAAAACCCTATCCACCGTTTGTCCCATATGATTGTAAACAACCAGTTCCTTCACGGTCTCACTTGTAGTGTAGTGAACATATTCTTTTGCAGGGTTAGGAAATTGCCTCACCAATTCTTGTTCTAAATCATTGATAGAAAGGGTTGGATTATTACAAGGAAGTAATGGATAAAGGAAATCAGAAGCAAACTCTACAGCTTGGGTAAACAAGGGATTGGCATGACCTGATCCTGCCCATCCATGCCCTTCACCTGTATATATTAAGGTGTCGTTTAATACTCCCTCACTATCCATAACTGGCTTCATTGAATTCATTCCACACAAGTTTAAAACTGTTGGTTGATTGGTTCCTGGACCACAATTGTAGTTAACAGTTAAATCAGCAGTTCCGTGAATGAATACAATAGGCTCATCGTTAGAATCAATCCAAGCTAAATCGTTAATTCCTCCTGCAAAACTTACTATACCACTTATATCAGAAGAATAACCATCGTTACCAGCATCACCATCAAGTGATCCTCCAATACTTGCAACAAGAGCTTGAACATTGGTTGGAGATGTGGGTAAATCACTAATTTGATCTATATAGCCCAAATGAATTGACAATACGGCTCCAGCAGAGTATCCACCAAGAAAAATCCCTTGAGGATGAACCCCCAGCGCATTACCATTAGAATGGTCTTTTCTAACATACCTTACTGCTGATTTTATATCAGCAACCGCCTTTAGAACAGTAGTATATTGTTCTTCAGTGCTTAATGCAAAAATAATTGGATTAGCTGATAACCTATAGTTGGCTGAGATTGCAACATACCCCCTCTTTGCATAAGATGTACAAAAGTCAACACAATCTGTTAAATTTTTATCTCCTGCATAAAAGGATCCGCCATGCATGTATATTATTACAGGTCTATTTGTTGCTGTATCACCATCTGGGGTGTAAATGTCCATCTCATGATATTGATCAGTATAAACGTCCGAATAATTAACTGTTGAAACAGAAACTGAACTAAATATTTCCGTTTGATATCTACCATCACATTGTCCAAAAAAGGAAGTTGAAATCCCTAAAAATAAAATTAAAGTACCGATATTTTTCATTATTGTATTTATAAAGTATAGCTATAAAATTAGCTTTTATTTTAATAAAAAAAAAGGGGAGCATAATTTGCTCCCCTTTTTATCAATTTAAACTATATAAATTATCGTTTTCTTGCATCAGTTTTTCCTGACTGCATTCCTGTAGAATATCCACACTTGTAGTCTTCACAACCGAAAGGAGCTTTCTCTGGACAAGCTGGAATTTCTTGTGGCTTAGTAGACTCTTCTTTGGTTTCTACCCAACCTTTAACGTATCCATCTTTCCAACCTCTACAAAAACTGCTAACTGATGTGTTAGGGGCTGCATCTGATGCTCTTGACTCAGGGGCTGCATTTCCAGTAGTTGAAGATGGTGCATTTGGAGTATATTTTTTATCTGTTTTACCAGGAGAGCTTTTACTTGTTTTATCTTGAAGTTTGTCTCCTTCTGAAGAAGTAGGTGCATTTGGAGTAAAATTCTTATCCGTAGCAGCGCCTCTATTTTCAGCGTTAGAAACACCTGGCGAAGTTGGGTACTTATTCTTAACCTCAACTGAAGAAGATGGCTTCTCTTTTACCATTGTGTTTGATGGTGCTGCCGCTCTTTTATTAACATCTTGATTGTTTGGTGATGGCTTTGTAGGATATTTAGAACTTGTCGGTTTAATTTTTTCTTCCGAAGAAGCTTTTTCCTTAACCATGTTGTTTTTTTCAGGGGCCTTTCTCGTTGGAGCCTGAGCAAACCCTACTGAGCATAATAATGCTAAACAGAGTGTAAATGTTAAATTTTTCATATTATATAGTTTTCGTTAGTTTTAAAATTGTGCTCTAATTTAGGAAAAATAAAAAGATTTGTACTATAATATTGACAAAGCAATGGATTTCAATGATAAACTTTATATATTGATAAATCATCATTCATTTAGAGCTTTTTTAACATGAAACAACTCATAAGTGCTATTATATAATCACAAAATATTAAATTTGCATTGGTTTTGTATTTGAAATTATAAATCACAAATGTTAACTCGATTTTATTTTTATGTTTAAGCTCAACACATTACGCTTTTTTTTCTTGTTTGCTATCTTTTCTTGTTGGCTAACATCTAGTGCTCAACATCAACTTTCGGAGGAAAATGAAGAATATATCCATGATAAAGAATTGGAGTTGACTAACGACTCTAGTTATTGGGATAATGCTGCAGTATTTTATTTAGGCTTCAACAAAACAGGCTTACACAATTGGGCTGCTGGGGGAATGAATTTTATGGAAGTTCATGGCTTAGCAGACATATGGATAGACTATAGGCATAATAAATTTCATTGGAATAATTTTATTACCATGTCTTTTGGTATGCTAAAATCTGGATATGGGAATTTAAGCGATGATCCTTGGTGGAAAAGTGATGATTTATTAGAAGCTACTTCAAAGTTCTCTTTAAGAACTAAGCATTTATGGGACTACTCCTTCCTATTAAACTTTAGAACACAATTCTATAAGGGTTTCTACAGCGACAACGACAGAGCAAATGATAAATATATGGATAAATTTCTATCCCCTGTATACCCTATCGCGGGTTTTGGCTTGGATTATCATGCCAACAATCACTTAACATGCTATTTATCTCCTTTAACCATGAAGTCAACCATTGTTTTAGACAGCACTCTTTCAAGTCAAGGTGTTTTTGGACTGAGCCCTGGTCAAAAAGTGCGAACAGAAATGGGCTTTTACACCAGTCTTATATATTCTCATGATAGTATTTTTAACACTCAAGGACTTTCATTCTTTACTGATTTAACGGCCTTTGGCAACTACATTGAATCTCCGGGGAATATTGACATTACTTGGGAGGCTTTGATTTCGTACCAACTTAGAGAGTTTTTCAGCATTACCTTTTCAAGCTACATGATTTACGACCATGATATTCAAATACCGCTATATGATCAAAACGGCCTTCCTGATTATTATTACAAACCAAATGGGCTAGATGTTTACAATGTATATTATGACAATCTTGATGTCAATTCTTATTACTACGACTATGAAGGTTTTGTTATAAAAACAGGCCCTAGATTACAATTTATGGAGTATTGGCTATTGGGCCTTACTTTTACTTTTTAAGTTCTTAATTAAACACGCCACAAAAAAGTTGTCAAAATAACTTATTTTTACACTTGAATCGACTAACTATTTAATGCTTTGGCTTAACATATCCATTTGTGTGTTTACTTTCTTTTTCATGGAGTGTGTGGCTTGGTTTACACATAAATACATCATGCATGGGTTTATGTGGAAAATTCACAAAGACCACCATGTTAGAAACCCAAATGCTGTATTTGAACTAAACGATTTATTCTTTCTAATTTTTGCAACTCCTGGGTCCGTTTTCATTATTTATGGCTCTCAATTAGGCTTTAGCTTTCCCCTTTTTTGGGTTGGTCTTGGAATCACCATTTATGGTGCTGCCTATTTTTTTGTGCACGACCTATTCATTCATCAAAGAATAAAAGTCCTTAGAAGAACCAAAAACCCGTATTTAGCGGGCATAAGAAGAGGGCATAAAACCCACCACAAACACCTTGGAAAAGAAAAAGGAGAATGCTTTGGGATGCTTCTTGTTCCTATGAAATACTTCAGGTTTTTCAAATAAAATCATTACATTAATTATTTACTCCTATTAATTTTAGCTATGGTGAACCATTTTATAATTTTTGATTCCAATAGAAGAAATTGCAAAAGCTTCCAGAATTTGAATTCATAAATAAAAATGACCAGTTGGAAGAATTATAAAATCAATTTTTAACTATTAGTTCAGTTCGTCTATTTTTTTGACGGCCCTCTTCAGTATCATTGCTTTCAATGGGATTAGATTCTCCGAACCCTTTGGCTGATATTCTTTTAGGATCAATTCCCTTTTCAATCAAGTATTTTCTTACAGATTCAGCCCTGTTTTTTGAAAGAGTCAAATTGATGCTTTCTGAGCCAACATTATCAGTATGTCCTCTAATTTCAACGCTCAATTGTTTTCTTTCATTAAGCCAATTAAGCAATAAATCTATGTAGGGGTAAGATGAAGGTTCGAGGACATAGCTGTTTGTTTTAAATGAAATATCTAATTCATTTGACATTTCAATCGTTAAAACATAATCGTAAGTTAAATTTGTTTCATCAGGTAAATCCAATTCAATTTCTCCTAGTTCTCCATAAAAATTCTCTATTATAACTCTGAAAACATTTTTTGCAGGTATTAAAATATCGTAAAGACCATTTTCATCAGTGGTTACATCAAAAGATCTATTGGTTTCTTTTTCTACAATTCTTATGTACTGCCCCTCAATTGGCTGTTTTTTTGGAGTTTCAACCTTGAGTTTTAACAACGTAAGAGAATCATTAGGTTGTAAGTCTTGCGATTTATAGCTAAATGACATCATTAAAAAGAACAAGCAAACAAACCTTGGGAAAGAATACATATATGGGGGAGGTGATATAAATAATACCTTTTTCATGTTTATATAACTGTTAGTAAATAAAAAGGAACAAAATAACCTATTCTTCTTGTTTTTTGTGGGTTTCTTTAAATGTTTTTAGCAAGTATAACTTATTTACCTACTATGTGTCCTGTTACTGAAAATGATTTTTTTGTTGTTTTTTTATTTGTTTTAGGTTTAACAAGGCTATTTTAAGAATTAACTTCCACAGGCGGATCTTCCAAAAGCAAGGCTCCTTTGAAGAATATAACTGAACTAATAGCCATAATTGTATGAGCAAAATCTTTGTGATTGAACCATTTATCAATAATTATAGGGTAATTAAAAACAAACATAGCAGTTGCTAAAACGCCTACTCCCCAAAGGATAACTTTACTGGCTGAATTCTTGGTTTTGACGTAGATAAAAAGGTGGAAGCTGAACACTACCACCAAAAAACCATATACACAATGAAATTCAACAAATTTAAAGCTCAAGTAATAAGCTGATAAAGCCATTATTGTAATCAATTCGACAGCATTGATAAATAAAAAAACACGCGACAACCTGGCGCTTATTAGGTTTTTAGCATAAACAATTGCTGATCTTTCTACAAGCATTATAGCTACCATACTGATGTACCAACCTGGTATTTTCCAATATTCATTGAAATAATATAAAAAAGCATGACCAAAAACACCACCTGAAAAAGTGGCTATGCTCATCAATAAAAAATACCATTTAAAAAAGGCAACTACTCTATTTTTAACCGGATGTTTTCGAATTCTATAAAAGGCATATAAAGAAATAATGGTAACAATAAAATCGGTTAATGTTGTTATTGGCTCTTGAATAAGAACGCCAAGTACTTCAATGGATGGGTTTATGAAATTAGTTGGTTCCATAAATTTAGTTCTTAACAAGTTAAGAAAAATTATGTTTCCAATAAAATTGTAATGCTTATGTTAAAAATCAGACTTAACTAATCTTCTCCCATTCTTTTGCTTTTCCATCGAATAAGGAATATTTGGTGTCGTTTTTTTCTAAAAAATCAACCATTTCTTTTTTTAACGACCCTTCTATCGTTTTGGCACCATCAAAAATTGAAAATTCAAATGTTTTTGCATCGTTACTGGTTAATCTTTCAATTCTAAAAACTTTAATTTTCTTTCCAAGCCTAACTTCTAATCCTAACCCAATGCTGTTGTTGTTAAATATCAGACCTTTTCTTTTGAACCTTTTGAATTCCATGAATAAATGTTATAGTGATTTTAAAAGAAAAAAGGATATGTAAAGCAACCATACTTCACACACCCTTTTAACAATCGCTACGTGAATAGCAACGCTACAAATTTAAACTAAATAATATTACTTGACAACTATTCTGTTTTAAAGCTTATCGTTTTTTGACATTTAAGAAGCTATAGTTTGTTCTTTTTCAATACTAAAATTAGTAGTAGATTTTATTGCCATAAAACCTCCTTTAATACATAGTCTTTAAGACTTATAGTAGTTGAATTAGTAGTTTGTAGGAACCTGCTTGAAAGGTCATAAACTTGTGTTTGGATTGAACCTGTATAACCTTTTTGATTAAGATAAACAGGAGCAATAAACGTCTATCAAAAAACAGGATCACTAACAAAACTACAACAGGCTTTGGGTCACTCATTATTAAATGTAAGCCTTACTTATTTGAGAGGATTAGAAATTCCTGCATTAAATGAAAATGATATGCCTGAATTATTACTATCTTAACTAAAAGTATTTTTTTGAAATTAAATTAGTTTTCATGATTAAATATTTAGTATTTATTTTTTTTATTCCTACAACAATATTCGGGCAAGGGTGTAATTATGAAAACTCATCAAATGACATTGAAAAATTATGTAATTTTTTAGGTAGAAGTTTTTCTACAAATACAGATGCTGAAAATGCCTTAGATAAAATACTGTCAGTTTCAGGGATGTCACAGAAATTTGTAATTGGAAGGTGTGATCAAATTGATAATTGTTGTGCAATAATTAATAATCAAGGTATAAGGTATATTTTATATAATTATTCTTTTATGCAGGGAATCCTTAATAAAACAAATTATTGGTCAAATTTTTCTGTTTTAGCACATGAAGTTGGTCACCATGTCAATGGCCATACCATAAGAAATCCTAGTTCACTTAAAGAGTCTAGAGATTGGGAGTTGGAAGCAGATGAGTTTTCAGGATTTACCATGCAAAAATTAGGGTCATCGCTTTCTCAAGCTCAAGCTGCAGTTAGGGAAGTTTCCTCAAATAGAGATGATACCTACAGTTCACATCCCTCTTTAAACAAAAGGCTTGAAGCTATTAAACGTGGATATAATAAGGCTACGGGACAATCACTACCATCTGTTACAATAACAAACACCAATCTAACGGATGAAGATTATTTTTATAAAGCTATAAACGCACCAGAAGAAGCACATAATTATAAGATTGAAAATTTCACAAAATGTATAAGTTATAATGGAAAACATAAGCCAATTTGTTTTCTTTATGGTGCTGAAGAAAAGAGGATTACCAAAGACTATATTGGAGCTTTAAATGACTACCAAACAGCTCAAAATCTTTTTAAAGATGAAGAAGGAGTACAAGTTTTTATTCATTTAGCCTTAGGTGAAATAAAAATGGATTTAGAGGATTATAGTGGTGCAATCAATCATTTTAATTATATAATTATTAAACACATTGAAGATGATGGCATACAATATGCAAACTGGACCCAGTTAGCATATATGAATAGGGGTTATATTAAGTATAAAACCTCGTTACCATATTGCTCAGACTATAAAAAAGCGTGTGCTCTGGGAAATAAAGAAGCTTGTGAAATTTATGATAAAATGTTCTGTAGATAGTTTAAAGTTTCTGTTTAAACACCATTAAACTCTGTAATCCTCCAGGGCTAGTATGGCCAATCTGAAATTTATAACTATAATTATCTGTATTTATTTTATAAATATTACTTTCAGTTGTATATGTTCCTTGCTTGTTAGTACTTCTTGAAGAAGTACTTTCAACATAGTGATCTTCAAGTTCAAGAGCAACATCGCTAATAAATGGTATGTTGTAAGCATGATCAGATAAGTTTATAACAAGACTGCCATCTGGGCATTTATTATAGCTTAATATTGTCATTTTGTAGTTATCTCGTCTATACCAAGTTTTAGTGTAACTTATTCCATTGCACATACTATAATTACTATTTGGTTGATTCCTATGTTCTGAAGAGAAAAACTTCAATATTTCTTGTTTAAACTCTGAAGGTTTCATTTCACATAGCCGCATAAGATTTCTAACTTTCAGAGATGGGAATTTTCCATCTAGAAAAATTACCTCTTGTACACTGTTAAAGTTTTGACTTTTAAGTTCAAATGAAGGAATTGGTCTATTACTAGAGTTATAACTATAATTAAAATTAGTGAAATATGATAGGCAAGCTTTGGTGCTCTCTTTTATGACTTTTCCACTTTTCGCAGAACTCCAAGCTAAATTATTTTTATGATCATACAATTTCATAGAAACTGTATCATTACCATTTAATAAATCTTCCAATACATCTACTGTTAAATACAACCCTAAGTTTGGATTTTCACTTAAGGCTTTTGGGTATCCAATTAATTCATTTCCTACTTTTTTTAAAAAAACAACATTGTAGCCAGAATTAATAAGTTCATTATAAGTAGTCTTTCTAACCGTTTTTAAAAGTCCATCTCCATTTATTTTATTAATAACAAGATATTTGTAATTGTTCAAGTCTAAATGTTCAGACGGCTGAGATTTTAATTGATTGATAAATACAATCAAAATAAAAAGGGTGAGTTTTATTTTCATACAACTAATTTAACTTTTTTAGGGTAAAATGGTTTCCTTAAGTCAAAGGTTTAGGGTATTTACTCACGCGGGTATATCCTTATACAACCCCTCCTTTATTCTTTTTTTGTTCCTACCCCCACATAATCTATCTACATAAACTCAATTAGATCAGAACTAGCAATCAAGTCTAACAGAATTCTTTTACTATTGAATATTATTCAACCCTTACCTATTTAAGAGGATTAGAAAACCCTGATCTAAATGAAAAGGATATGCCTGTAATTTAATTATATTAGCTTATATGATAAGATATTTCATATTCATACTCTGTTTTATTAGTCTATCATTAGATGCCCAAGAAGAAAAACGCCTTGCTCTTATTATTGGTAATGCAAATTATGATAAAGGAGCGCTTAAAAATCCGGTTAATGATGCAGCACTAATGAAGCAGACATTAGAGAAGCTCAACTTTGAAGTGATTTATGCTATTAATGTTTCCAAAAAAATGGAAATGGTAGATAAGATTGCTGAATTTGGCAAAAAAAGAAAAGCTTATGATGTTGGGTTTGTGTATTACGCAGGCCACGGTGTTCAAGTGGGAGGAGAAAACTATTTATTACCTACAAAAGAAACTTTTCAATCGCAATTTGATGTAGAAGATTATGGTGTAAGTGTCCAAAAAATAATGAGATACCTTAAAGGAATGAGTAATCAGGTGAATGTGTTGATTTTGGATGCTTGTAGAGATAACCCATTTGAATCAACCTGGAATAATAATAGGTCTTTAAAAGGAGCAGGATTAGCTAAAATACCACCACCTTCAGGAAGTTTAATTGCATTTTCTACCTCAGCCAACACAACAGCTAATGATGGTACTGAAAATAACAGTCTTTATTGTAAAAGTTTGGCTACCAACTTACAACTAGAAAACACTTCTATAGACCAGGTTTTTAGAAATGTTAGAGAAGATGTTATTGATTGGTCAAATGGAAGACAAATTCCAGAAGAAGCATCTAAACTAGTAGGTGAAGCATACTATTTTAGTAAAACAGAAAGCAAGGTCTTACTTGAAAAATTAGAAAAAATGGACGTTGATAAGTTAAATTATCTTTTAAGTGCCTCACAAGGAGACTTTAAATCCAAATTTAATTTCAAATCTTTTACAGACAGTCTCATTTTAAATGATACTAATGAGTTTAATATTTTAATTGCCAAAAACACCAAGATATTAGAACTGGATTCAAAAAACATATGTGCATATAAGAATCGTGGAAAAGCATATTATCAAATGGAAAGTTTTGATAAGGCAATGTTAGACTTTGAAAGTGCTGTAAAATTAGACTCAAATGACGGTGAAATCTCTAATTTAATGTCAACCATTCTTACATATCAAGAACAGCAAAATCAATTAGGCTTAGAATACCTAGAAGGCATTACTGAAAAGGTTTATGAAAGAAAAAACAGAAGAGGAGATGTAATTGAAGTTACTTTAGTAAGAATTGTTGTAATAGGAAAGATAGGAAATGAGTATAGAAAAGTTAAATCTAAATGGGGTGTAAGCTATTATAAAAATGGTAGTGTTGTCTCCGAAGAAATTTGGAATAACCAAACTCAATAATGATTTATCTAAATTAGCTCATTTAAATAACAACCTTTTCATAAAAACAATTTTAAATCAAACTATAAATCTAATATACTAAAAACAGAATAGGTGGTTGGACACTATTAATTAGAGCAATTCCAACAAGAATCAAAATAAGATTCTATTTCTTCATTACAAATTTCACAAATCCAATTTTGTTTTATTTCATTACTGTTTTTTTCTTGAGAACTCTCATTTGAAGACATCATAATCTGCAAATCATTATCATTAATTGATAAGATAGTTGTGCTCGTAGTTTTGTTTTTAATTAGACCTGTATTTAAATTTACATTTTCGTTTAAAATCACCTCCCAATTAATTTTACGGTTTTTCGGAACTTTAACAAGAATCTCTTTTAAGATTTCACCATTTATATTGTTTAAATGTTGAAACCTCATTTCTAAAAAATTTTTTTTAAATGTCATATCCTGAACATTGCCGTAAGTAAATAATCGAATTAAATTTACTAAACCATAAACTAAATTGTATAATAAAAGTAAAATCCCAATAATCAACATAAATCCACCTAATCCAGTTATGAGTCTATCTAAATATTTTCCAAAATCTGTTTGATGTAGGATAAAAACAAAAACAGAAAAAATAAGCACCATTCCCAGCCTTTTCATAAAAACAGTTTTAACTATAAATCTAATATACTAAAAACAGAATAGGTGGTTGGTTCAATACACAGTAAACCCACAAAAGGTATAACAGATTCATTTTTTTTCCATTTATATAGTAAAGAGTTATCATTAATGATTATCAATACAAGGGTAACATTAGGGTAATGTTTTTAGAAATAGTTTACAAAGTGTAATAGTGTAAAAGTGTAATGGGTTTTAGGGCTTTTTAAACCCCCTTTTAACCCAAATAATAAATAAAAATAAAACCCAATATGTAGCAATAAAGGTTGGTAAAACAACTTTTAAAGCTTTAATACGGTCAACTTCTTTAACAGCAACTAAAAAAATCCATACAACAAGAAATACACCAACAGTTCCTAATAATATGTGCAATCTCATCCATCCTTTTGATACAACATCTTTAAACATAGAGCAAATATAATGACATTTGAGAAAGGAAATACATACGGTCGTGGCAGACCCAAAAACAGCCAAAACAAGCTCACTAAGGCAAGTAAAGATTTTCTAAGGGAGTTACTATTTGATAAGGAACAAATGCTTGAGGATTGGCTAAAATTAGATGTCAATGGTAGGATGGAACTAAGAACCAGATTAGCACCATATCTACTAACTAAAGCAAAGGAAGATGAGTTTAAAGATGAATTTAAACCAGGCCCTCACAATGGTATTGATTTTAAGGAATTAGTTAATGCCATAGCATTTAAAAACTCACCAGAAGATGATACAACACAGCTACCATCATAACAGTAATTACTCAGAAGAATTATATCCACCAATGAGCTTAGAAGAGTATAAATTCTTTGCTGAAGTGCTTAGAGATAATTGGCAATTGTATATTAATCAACCATATCTAAGATACTATTGGGGTTATGAATATGTAAGATTAATTATGGAACTTAATCCATCAATATTAGATAAGTAAACTCTTACTGCCCAACTGCCCAACTGCCCACAACTTTTTAGTTATAAAAAACAAGATTAAAATCAATGATATTGCAAATCCATTGCAAATAAAAAAAGAGCCACTAATTAAAGTGACTCTTCAACAGATGTGGAGAAGATGAGATTCGAACTCACGACCTCTTGACTGCCAGTCAAGCGCTCTAGCCAACTGAGCTACATCCCCGTTTAATACAAACGAACTGTTTTACAATGATTAAGCCTAAAAATAGCTGTATATCATTAGCTGTTTCGCACGACAAACTTAGCAAAAAAAGGGATGGGAATTAATGTTTAATTGCTCTCATTAATACAAAAGTTGTATCTATTCAAGGCTATTGATTTTATCTAAGAAATCAAGAACAATATCGTCTAACTCATCGCTTCCAGCAAGAACATTCATCATCCCATACATTGGCGATGTGTTCTCTTTATATATGTCATTAGAACTAGATTGCGATTTTTGGAACTTCGAT
>JAQWRG010000116.1 GCA_029243855.1 Flavobacteriales bacterium
ACTTTAGGAGGCGCTACAACTCATTGTGAAATTAGCGGTGTAACAGATTATAAATCACCCGATGATCAATCTTGTATCAATACAATAAGAAGCATGATTGATAAAATAGGCTTCTCTCAAAAAGCTGGATTTAACAGAAAAGATCCTGTTGCTCCATCTAAAAAAATTGAGGATATTTTTGGCGTTTTCCCAACGAATAGGACTACTAACTATGACATCAAGGAGGTTATTAAGTTAATAGTAGATAATTCTGAATTTACAGAGTATAAGTCAGATTATGGGAAAACAATAATTTGTGCTTATGCTAGGATTGATGGTTGGTCAGTTGGAATTGTTGCTAACCAAAGAAAAGTTGTTAAAACCAAGAAGGGTGAAATGCAATTTGGTGGAGTGATTTATAGCGATAGCGCAGATAAATCTGCTCGATTTATAATGAATTGTAATCAGAAAAAAATTCCATTGGTCTTTTTACAAGATGTTAGTGGTTTTATGGTTGGAAGTAGGTCTGAACATGGCGGTATTATTAAAGATGGTGCTAAAATGGTTAATGCCATGGCTAACTCGGTAGTACCAAAATTTACCATAGTCATTGGAAATTCTTACGGTGCTGGAAATTATGCCATGTGTGGAAAAGCTTATGACCCAAGACTAATCGTGGGATGGCCAACTGCTGAAATAGCAGTGATGGGAGGTGCTCAAGCTGCGAAAGTTTTATTGCAGATTGAAGTTGCTTCATTAAAAGCAAAAGGAGAAGAAATTTCAAAAGAAAAACAGGAAGAAATATTTGAAGGAATTAAGTCAAAATACGATAATCAAACTTCACCTTATTATGCAGCAGCTAGACTATGGGTAGACGCTATAATCAATCCCATAGATACCAGAAAGTGGATTTCAATGGGCATTGATGCAGCAAATCATAATTCTAAGATTGAGCCATACAAAACAGGTGTGATTCAGACTTAAATGGCACCCCATTGAATTTCTTTTAGTTCATCATTTTCAAACCAAAAGGTAAGATGAAGATGGCTAAAATGATATATAGTTGAAGTGTAATCGTCTTCTTCAAAAACTTCTTTTTCAAATTCGCCAAAATTCATTGTCAAAATTTTCTTGCCAAATTCAACTTTACCTATTCCAATAAAATAGTTGCCGTCAATATGAAAATCATTTTCACTCACAGCAATACTAGTTAGTTGCCAGTTGCTTTCTTCATCAAAAGAAGCAGATAGCCCGTATTCATCGTAATGTAAAATTCTAGATTTGAATTTTTCACTTTTCTCTTCAATTATTTCATCTTCATTTGGCTCGCCAAATGATTCAATGAAGTCATCAGTAGTGCAATAAAAACTGATTTCTCCAATGCCAATTTTCGGTTTGATTTTATAATGATGCATTGATATTTTATTTTAAGAGACGTCTAAGGATTTTCCCTACATTGGATTTGGGTAATTCTTCCCTAAAGCTTATGTTTTTGGGAACTTTGTAATTTGTTAATTTAGTTCTACAGAATTCAATTATTTCTTCTTCAGTTAAACTATCGTCTTTTTTAACAATAAAAGCTCTTACAAATTCTATCCCATCTTCATTTTTTTCACCTCTTACACCAACTTCAAGGACTTTTGGATTCTCAGCAATTGCTTTTTCAACATCGTTAGGATATACATTAAATCCAGAGACTAAAATCATTTCTTTTTTTCTGTCAATAATTTTGAAGTATCCTTCTTCATCCATGGTACCAATATCTCCTGTAAGAAAATAATCTCCATGCATGCAATTTGCAGTTTCTTCAGGTCTATTCCAATAACCTTTCATCACTTGAGGTCCTTTTATTCCAATTTCACCGGGTTCTCCTTGAGTTACTTCTTTTCGATCATCGTCAAAAATCTTAATATAGGTATTTGGTAGAGGTAATCCAATGGTTCCTCTTTTATGTTTTCCATTGTATGGGTTGATGGTTGCTGCTGGACTTGTTTCAGATAGTCCATAAGCCTCCAATAGAGCACATCCAGTCAGTTTTTCCCATTCATCAGCAACAACGTCTTGAACAGCCATTCCTCCTCCAAGTGCTAATTTTAAATTACTAAAGTCTAAGCCTTTAAACACTTCTTGATTCATTAGCCCTATGAAAAGTGTGTTAACTCCAGTTATAGCAGTAAAAGGGTTTTTCTTAAGGTCTGCACAAAACTTAGGCATGTCTCTTGGATTGGTAATTAAAATGTTTTTTGATCCATATCTAAAAAAGGTCAGACAATTTGCTGTAAGAGCAAAAATATGATATAGCGGAAGCGCTGTAATCATTACTTCTTCTCCTTCGTTTATACTTTCTCCTATCCAAGCTTCTACTTGAGATACATTTGCACAGATATTCCCATGGGTCAATTCAGCCCCCTTAGAAACTCCAGTCGTTCCACCAGTATATTGTAAAAAAGCAGTGTCACCGTTGCTAAGTTCAACAACATTTCCTTTTTTTCCATTGGTTTCTTTTAAAATCTTTTTTAAAGGAATAGCATTTGGTAAATTGTATTTAGGCACCATTTTTTTTACTTTCCTAACAACAAGGTTAACAATAGCTCCTTTTAAGCCACCCAGCATATCCCCAATAGTCGTAGTTATGACAGTTTCAATTTTTGTTTTGGATAAAATATTTTCAAGGTTAACTGCAAAGTTTTCTAAAATGATTATTGCTTTAGCACCAGAATCATTGTATTGATGTAACATCTCATCTGAAGTATAAAGAGGATTGGTATTTACTATAACAAAGCCAGCTTTTAAACAAGCAAAAATCGCTATTGGATATTGTAATAGGTTTGGCATTTGTAAGGCAATTTTATCTCCCTTTTTAAGATTTGTCTTGTTCTGAAAATACCAAACGAGAGCGTCAACATTTTCTGCAACATCGTTGTATGATATTTCCACATCCATGTTTTTATAGGCTGTTTTTGGACCAAATTTTTTAATGGAGTCTTCATATATTTGGACTATACTACTGTAATTTATTGGCGCTGTTTCAGGAACAAAATCGGGATAGCTTTTTAGCCATGGGAAATCACTCATACTTTTGTTTTTTTTATGTTATGCAAAATAAAATTTCAAGGAGTTTTTAAAGTTGAAATTCTTATCATCATAAATGTAATTGATATCGTTTAAATATCAAATTTTATGCATTAAAAACGTTATGAATTAAAAATCCATCTAGGTTAATAGCATATTATTGTTATTTTAGATGAATATAATAACTACTAATTTTAGCACAAAGATTTCATGTCTCAAGGATTTTCAATGTTAAATAAGGCTTCTTTAAAACACTTATTTACTATGTTGTTGCTTTTTTTAGGCGTTTTTAACTTTGTACGTGCACAAGACCCTGTTTTCACTCAATTTTACTCCAACCCTGTTTATTTAAATCCAGCTTTTTCTGGAAGTAATAAGTGTCCTAGATTGGTGTCTAACTACCGTGATCAATGGCCAGGGTTTTCAGGAAATTTCATTACTACAGCTGTTGCTTACGATCAAAGTTTTGATGCACTTAAGGGTGGTTTTGGTTTAGTGATTTTGAGTGATCAAAT
>JAQWRG010000122.1 GCA_029243855.1 Flavobacteriales bacterium
CAATTACAACTAAAAATGCAGGTTGTAATTCCTTTAAGCTATATACATCTTTTATTGAATTATTAATTAATGTGTCAATTTTGGAAATAGAATCAATTTTATTGGAGGCTAAAGAATCAACATTAGATATAATTATTTTAGCATTTGATGAATCTAAAGTATTACTTTCATTAGAAATTAATTCTTCACTGGTTTCAAGTAAAGAAATATTTTCTTTAATGGGGTTTTCTTCATCAAAATAAAAGATAGACATTACTGTTAAAGAGCCAAAAATTAGAATAAGTGGAATTAAAACAAGTAATTTTCTTTTCTTTTGACTAAAGCCTTTATCATTAGATGGTAATTCATTTGAACTCATTAAAACACCTTTACAGTTAAATATACATTTTTAAGTGGTCTATCTTTACCATCAGTTCTAAGTAAACTGATTTCATCTACCACTTTCATTCCTCTTACAACTTCGCCAAAAACAGTATACTCATTATCAAGATGAGGATTTCCACCATATTTTTTATAAATACTTCTATTTTTTTTTGAAATTTTCATTTTGTAACGAATTTCTAATTTGTCCATATACTTATCTGAAATAGGACCCTTCTGGACTATAAAAAAATTATAAGGACTAGATGACAAATCTTTTTTTGAAGGATCTTTATAATATTGTTCTTTAACTGCCATAGCTAATGCGCCTCTTTTATGAATGTGGTTGGGTGAAATTTCTGATGGAACTCTGTAAAAACCAATTTTAGCCATTTTTTGAAAAACGTTATCCTTGTCACTATTTCCCCCTTGAATCATAAAGTTATTTATCACTCGATAAAACAATGTTGAATCAAAAAATTTCTTTTTTGCCAACATGATAAAATTAGCTCTATGGAGAGGAGTATCATCATATAAGTTAATATGAATATCTCCAAACTTGGTTTTAATTAAAACATTATTCTCCTTATTAATTTGACCATATTTTATAAGTTTTGACTTAACATTTGAATTATTTATGTGTTTTGGAATTTGTGTTTTTTTGAGTGGTTTTTCCTTTATCGTAGAAACTGTTTTTTCAGATTTAATTGTTTCTTTTTGAGAATAAGCAGACGGAGGAGAATCATCACACGAAATGATTGCTAAAAAAATAAGGTATGTAAAAATTATTTTTTTCAACTCAATAAAACTACATATAATGAAATGACTACTAATGAAGAAATACTAGAAACAACATAAGAAAAGAATATGTGTAAGCTATTGGGTCCTTTTGAAATAATGGTTATTACAGGCAATAACAGAAGGAACAAATAAACATAAAATGCTTTATAAAAGGAAGAGTGATTAAAAAATCTAACAAATTCATTATTCTTTTCAAATGATAAATATATATGCTGATTAAAAATCATAGTAGATTCACAGTAAAAAGAATTTGCACCAGAAATATTTAAACTTGCAATATCTTTAGCATTGAGTGAAAAATCACCAAATTTAATTTTATCATTAGCGTTGGTAGAAAAAAGATTTAAAACCATTTTTTCAGTTATAAAATCTACACCGCGACCTTTATAATTTACTTCATTAAGATTCGGAGATAATATTAAAAAATCAATAAATATTAAAAAGGCACTAAAAATAGAAATCCAGCTAATGAGTGGTGATAACCAACTCATAAAACTGTTTTGCATCTGTATAAATGAAATTTGAGTTATTCTTTCTTCTTTAATCTTTTTTAAACGAGCATAATTTCTAGCCCATTCCATTCTTTTTTCGTGTTGTTGTTTAGTATACTTTGCTTTTTTCGCATTAGTATTAAAAGAAGAGTCGACTTCTTGCTGATCGTCTGTTAAATAGGCATATGCTTCATTAATTTTAATAAATATTCTCTGAGCATCCGAAGAAATATTTCTGTCTGGATGATATTTCATGGCCAGCTTTCTGTATGCTTTTTTCACCTTATCCTTAGATGAACCATTTGGCAATCCTAACACTTTATAATAATCTTTGTGCATAATCTTGTTAAAATAAACATAATCATTTTAAAGTGAGATGAAAAAATTATAGTTATTTATTTGCTTAATTTCTATATTTGAAAAAGAAAAAAAACATTTATGTCAAATAATCTACTTAAAGGAAAAAAAGGAATAATTTTTGGTGCACTGAACGACATGTCTATTGCATGGAAAGTTGCCGAGAGAGCTCATGAAGAAGGAGCATCATTTGTATTAACAAATGCACCTATTGCCATGAGAATGGGAGCTATCAATGATTTAGCTGAAAAAACAAATTCTAAAGTAATACCAGCTGACGCTACTTCTGTTGAAGATTTAACCAATCTATTTAATGAAGCTCAAACTCATTTAGGTGGTAAAATTGATTTTGTTCTTCATTCTATTGGAATGTCTCCAAATGTTAGAAAGAAAAAACACTATACTGGTTTAAACTATGAATGGTACAAGCAAACATTAGATGTCTCAGCAATGTCTTTACACAAGACTTTACAAGTAGCTAAAGATTTAGACGCAATTAATGAATGGGGATCTGTTGTTGCTCTTACTTATATTGCTGCTCAGCGTATTTTCCCTGATTACAACGACATGGCTGATGCTAAATCATTATTAGAATCTATCACCAGAAGTTTTGGATATCATTATGGTACCGCTAAAAAAGTTAGAGTAAATACCATATCTCAATCTCCAACAGTAACTACTGCAGGTAGTGGTGTTACAGGGTTTGACAAGTTTATTAGTTTTAGTGAAGACATGAGTCCACTTGGCAATGCTGGAGCTATTGATTGCGCCAATTACTGTTTAGCAATGTTTAGTGACTTAACTAAATATGTTACAATGCAGAACTTATTTCACGATGGTGGTTTCTCTTCAACTGGAGTTACAACGGCTGTTATGGATAGATTTGGCGAATAAATTACCATAAAATTAAATGATTGAGGAATTATATCATCATTTTTTAGCTTGTAATCAAAAGGTTTCAACTGACTCTAGAAATATTTCAAAAAACTCTATCTTTTTTGCATTAAAAGGACCTAATTTTAATGGGAATAAATTTGCAAAAGAAGCTTTAGACAATGGAGCAAATTTTGTTGTTATTGACGAGGCTAAGCACCACCTTGACAATAGGACAATATTGGTTGACGATGTTCTAATTTGTCTTCAAGACCTTTCCAATTTTCATAGAAGAAAGTTAAATATCCCTATCATTGGCATTACTGGAACAAATGGAAAAACTACATCTAAGGAGTTGATTGGTGCTGTTTTATCTAGTCAATTCAAAACACTTATAACAAGTGGGAATTTAAACAACCACATAGGTGTACCATTGACACTTCTAAAATTGAAAGCTCATCATGAAATTGCCATTATTGAAATGGGAGCAAGCAAAGAAGGTGATATTAAAGAATTGGCTAATATTTCCGAACCAACTTATGGGTTAATTACTAATATAGGAAAAGCACATTTAGAAGGTTTTGGTAGTTTTGAAAACATCATTAAAACCAAACTAGAACTTTACGATTTCATTCATAGTTCGAAAGGAGAAATATTTGTTAATAATGATGATAAACTTTTAAAAAATGCCATTGATTCAACAATAACATCTCATTCTTATGGTCAACAAAACAGCAATGTAAATGGATTTGTTGCAGACCACCACCCTACTATTGGAATTAAATGGTTTATAACTAATCAAGAATACTATACCAAAACGAATTTAATTGGTGCTTATAATTTAAACAACCTTTTAGCTGCAATATGTATAGGAAACTATTTTAACGTTTCAAATGAAAACATTCATACATCATTAGAAAAATACTTACCATCAAACCACAGGTCACAAATTATTAAAACACAGAACAATACCATTATTGCAGATTGCTACAATGCTAATCCATCTAGCGTAATGGAATCATTGAAAAGTTTTAAGGCTATAAATGAAGCAAATAAAATAGCAGTTTTAGGTGATATGCTTGAACTAGGCCAGGTATCTTCAGAAGAACATTTAGCTGTTATAACGTTTCTTGAAAAAGAAAAAATTGATGCCATTTTAGTAGGAAATGAATTTTTAAAAGTAAAAAGCAATTACCCAACTTTTCAAAATACCGAAAAAGCCATTGAGTTCTTAAATCAAAAAGATTTTAAAAATTTTACTATATTACTTAAAGGTTCAAGAGGAATTAAATTAGAAAAACTAATAGATACAACTATTTTTTAATGAGTCCAGGTGATGTTTTTATAGTCCTTTTTGTTTCTGCTGTATTTTTTGGTGGAATTTATTTGGGTATTAAGTTATTTAAATGGAATATGAAAGATCAAAGAGAAAAAGCTGAAAGAAACGAAAAAATTAAAGCAAAAAATAAAAACCATTAATGATGTTTGGAAATAAAAACATGGAAGAGATGATGTCTCAACTTCAAAACATGCAAGGGGCAGTTGAAGACTCCAAAAAAAGATTGGAGACAATTTATGTTAAAGGCGATGCTTTGGATGGAAAAATAAGATTTATTTTAGATGGAAACAGAAGTCTTAAAGAACTTCACATTGATGATGATGTATTTAAAATTGAAAATAAAGATGAAATTATTAACGATATGATTACGGCTTTTAATAACGCCATCGAAAATGCCAATCACGTCAATGAAAACGAATTAAAAAGTACTGCATTTAAGATGTTTCCTGGAATGGGAAAATAACTACATCAAGTATATTGAAATGCCTATAACGAATGCACCAGTTAAAAGACCAAGTATATATTCATATTTGTGTCTATATTCATAACTCATCGGCATTAACACAAAAATGGAAATAAACACCATTATACCACTTACTACAGACATAATAGCAGCTCTCAAAAAATCATCTAAATAATTATTTATTACAAAATAACAAAAGATAGCACCCAGTGGTTCTGTCAACCCACTTAAAGTAGCATATAAAAAAGCCTTTTTCTTACTTCCTGTAGCATGGTAAATTGGAACTGAAATGGCCATTCCTTCTGGAATATTATGTAATGCTATAGCAAGTCCAATCACTAAACCAAACGACAAATCGTTTACACTTCCTAAAAAAGTAACGATACCTTCAGGGAAATTATGAAGAGCTAAAGTAAGAGCTATTAGTAATCCTGATCGATATACTTTACTTTTTGAATTCACATTATCTCCTAACTGATTGTTTATTTTTTGTTCCGGAATAAGCTTATCTGTAAAAAGAGCAAATAAAGCACCAATAATAAAAAACAATGAAACATATAATAATGGACTTTGGGTATTGGTGTGATTATCTTTAAAATCAAAAAATGATTCTGGAATGATTTCTACAAAAGAAACATACAACATTACCCCGGCAGCAAACGACATAGTAAAAGACAACCAACTTAATTTTTGAGTATTTCCAAAGAAAACAACTAAGCCTCCAATTGCAGTAGATAATCCAGCGAATAGCGTAATTAAAAATGGTATTAAAAAATTTGTTTCCATAAATTAAATCTTTGATTTAAAACTAAATTGGTTTGGTTTAACAAGTTCAGTTTTTACGGCATACATCACAATACCTACCGTATTGTTTACTCCAAGTTTTCTCATAATATTTTTTCGATGAGTATTAACCGTATGATTACTGATGTATAATACAGCTGCTATCTGAGAGTTAGTATATCCTTCTGCAATGAATTGAATAATCTGATTTTCTCTAACACTTAAATTAGTAGAATCTGGATTCAATGAACCAAAATCTACTTTATGCACATCAACATTTTCAATTCGCATCTGGTCTACAATATCACTACAAAAAAACTTTTCCCCTTTTAGAGTTGCTTCAATAGAATTTTCTATTTCATTTACAGAACATTCTTTTTTAATATGACTTTCTATACCTGCTTTTACAGCTTGAACAACCGTTTGAGCATTGATATAATGAGTAATGGCAACAATCTTAATTAATGGATATTTAAATTTCAAATCAACAACATCATCTAGAGAAAATACTTTTGTTGTGTAATCAATAATAAGAAGTGAAGATGGATGCTTATCAATTGATACCTGTAAATCTTCTAATGCTAAAGCTTCATGTACTTCAAAACGATCGAATTGTTTAATTATTGATTTAAGACCTCTAATTACAAGTTCAGAACTATCAGCTATAATAATTGAATTTATCAAATCTTATTAAGAATGATTATAAATAATATTTAGACAAATATATAATTCTTAATATAAAAAATGGGAAATTGTTTAATTACATTTATAATATGTACAGCAAAGAGTTCAGCAAAGAAACTAAAACATTGTTTTATACGAGTTTTGGAGTATTTATGAGAAAACATAAATCTTTAGAATCAAAAAAAATAAAATGGGTAAACTACCCAACATATGTAAAAAATATTTTTTTGAGAATTCATGCTGACACAAAGGTTGCTAGAGTTCAAATTGATTTGCAACATAAAGATCCTGAAATAAGAAGTTTGTTTTTTGAACAATTTAAAGAGCTAAAAAACATATTTCATTCTACTCAAAATGAAGAATGGAATTGGGAAGAAAATCACATCTCTGAGCTTGGAATAGAATGGAGTCGAATTTATATAGAGATAGAAAATGTAAACATATACAACAAAGAAAATTGGCAAGAAATTTTTGAATTCTTTGAAGGCAAGCTGCTTAAATTTGATGAATTCTGGAATGAATTTATTGAACTATTTAAACAATTAGAAGATTAGTTTGACTCCAGGTATTCATTAAATTTTTTGATTAACTCTTCATTAACTTCCTCTTCACCTTTTGAGTTATACACCATTGGTCTTGTTGAATTTGCATCAATGATATTTCCCTTCTGATCTAATAGAATAAATCTTGGTATTCCTTTTATTACATAATCCTTAACAATACTCGATTTCCATGCTTTATCAGCCATCAATTGAATACCTCCCATTTGTTTATCTTCAATCATAGCTATCCACTTATCTTCATCTTTAGGGCTATCAATTGATATGCTAACAAATTCTATATTTTGATCGTGAAATCTTTCTTCAAGTTTTCCTAAATATGGTATTTGTGACTTACATGGACCACACCAAGTTGCCCAAATATCTATGTAAATCAATTTCCCTTTTAAATCAGCTAGTGAAGTAGTTGCTCCTTTATAGTTTTTATATTCAAAATAAGGTGATGGATTACCCTTTGAAAGAGCTTTTATTTTATTGTAGTTTTGAGTATAGTTTTCAATAAAACTTGAATCTGTTGAAATTAGGTTTAGAGCATTAAAATAACTATCAAGATCATCTGTTCTAAAGCTAATATATCTTGCCAAATTCTTTTTAACATCATCTTTTACCGATAGCATACTTAAGTTATTATATGCTTTAATAAAAACACTGTTTTTAGCTACTAAACCACACCTGAAAAAAGAATTAACAACAGCTCTATATGTTCTATTTGTTTCAAATAATACCGTATCAGAAAGATTTAATTTATTGAATTCTGCTAATAAATGTTTTGTGAGTTTAAGTTTCTCTCCCTTTTCTGTTAAAACATCTACATTTAATTGATTTAAAATTAGATTTAGAGAAGAAAGTCTAATAATCTCCTTTTGATTATTTTCAAATTCTTTATCTGATAAACTCATTTCTTCAAGAATTTTAAGAGCCCCATCATCATATTTCAATTGAAGCTTTAAAAACTTATCAGGGTTCATAGGCCCCTTTTTGGAATATAAAGTGTTTAAATTGTTTTGTTCGTTATACAAATAAATTTTAGCTAAATAAGTATTGTTTTCAGCTCCAACTCCCTCATATTTAATTGTTTCATCAAATTGTTCCGTATTTAATGAGATTTTCAAATCATAACCTGGAGCAAAATACAAAGCTGTGCTTTCATTGCCATCGCTAAAAGAGTAACTTCCTTTTACTACCATAAGAGTATCAGAAAAACATCCTTCAGAAAGTTTAATAACTTTTTTGTATCTGTTGGGGCCGTAAATTTTAACTTCTTTATGATTTGGATTTTCAATACATCCCGAAAATTTAACGACCTGATTTTGACCAATAAATAAAGTTGAAAGCATTAATGTAAATGCAACTAAAATGATTCTCATTATAAATATGTTAATTTGTATCCTTTTAAAACAAAGATGAAAGTAGGAAACAAATGTTGTTTTAACAAGAGTTTACATTTATAACTAGCCAGTAATGGAATTGAAAAAAGGTCAAGAAATTGACATCAAAATAGATGACTTTGCATTTGGAGGTAAAGGAATTAGCAGAATAGAGACTGATAAAGGCGATTATATCATTTTTTCAAAAAACACTATTCCTGGTCAAACTGTTAAAGCTAGGGTAGTAAAAAAGAAAAAGAGTTTTGGAGAATGTAAAATAATTAAAGTAATTGAAAAGTCTCCTTTAGAAGAAAATCATCCATTTCAAAAAATATCAGGTGCCCCTTACATTTCTGTGCCGCTGAAAGAACAGCAAAAATTTAAAGAAAATGCATCCATGCATTTGTTTGAAAAAATAGGCCAACTTCAAAATTGTAGAACAATCTATGATGAATGGATTGCATCTCCCCTTTCTCATCACTACAGAAATAAGATGGAATATTCATTTTCAACCATTAGATTTGACTTAGCCAGTGAAGAAGAACTAGATGATCAATTTGCTCTGGGCTTTAAAAAAACTGGAACCTGGTGGATGGTTGAAAACCTTGACAACGATTCTGGATTATTTGATAAGGAATTGGAAGAGAATTTAAAACAAATAAGGCAACATCTTTCTGAATATGGTTTAAATGCTTGGCACCCTCCAAAAAAACACGGGTTTTTCAGACACATTGTAGTAAGAAAAAGTTTTCATTCCAATGAATTATTATTTAACCTAGTTACGTCTTCTGAAAATAAACGAAAATTTAATGCCCCACTTTTTGGAGAGTTTTTAAAAGGCCTTCTTGGAAAAAGATTTGCTGGGTTACTACATACTGTAAATGATGATGTTGCAGATAGAGAGAAGCTTGAAAAAGGAAACACAAAATTAATTACTGGAAAATCAACCATAGTTGAAAAACTTCACGGATTAAACTTTGAGATAAGCATGCAAAGCTTTTTTCAAACTAATCCACTCTGTGCTGAAAAATTATATCAAAAAGTAGTTGACTATGTATTTGACTCAAATATTGATGAGAATAAATATATACTTGATTTGTTTTGTGGTACTGGAACCATTGGACAATTGATTGCAAAAAAAGCAATCAAAAACCAATTAATTGGAGTTGATATTGTCAATAGTGCCATTGAAAATGCCAATGAAAATGCCATTAAAAACAACCTTAATAATGTAAAATTCATTTGCAGTGATGTAGGTAAATTCTTGTTTGAACATCCGCAATATCAAGATAAAATCGACACTATAGTATTAGACCCACCAAGAGCAGGAATTTCCCCTAAAACATTAAGAAAAGTGGTTCGTTTAGAAGCAGATAGAATAGTTTACGTAAGCTG
>JAQWRG010000011.1 GCA_029243855.1 Flavobacteriales bacterium
GCTTCTTAAACCTTATTTAAGGTCTAATCACCAAAAGGCTCTTGTTTTAGGAACTGGTGGAGCTTCAAAAGCAGTTGCATATGTTTTAAAAAATTATGGAATTGAGGTGAATTATATTTCTCGTAGTAAAAGTAGTTCCAATAATAAATCAATATTTTCATGGGATAGTATAAACGATAATATGATTAAATTTCATGGATTGATTGTGAATACTTCACCGATTGGAATGTCTCCAAATAATGAAGATATTATTCCTTTACCTTATTCATCCATTACCAACAAGCATTTACTTGTTGATTTAATTTACAACCCTGTTGAAACTCAATTTCTTAATAGAGGAAAACAACAAGGTGCCAGATGTCTAAATGGAAGTAATATGTTAATTCATCAAGCTTTAAAAGCATGGAACATTTGGAATATGGAGTCATCAATTAAGTAAATTAGCGTTGTGAAATTTAAACTACAAGCTGATTTTAGTCCTACTGGCGATCAACCAGAAGCAATCAATGACTTAGTAAAAGGGCTCAACGATGGTGTTGAATCTCAAACTTTATTGGGAGTAACCGGTTCTGGTAAAACATTTACGGTGGCAAATGTTATTCAAGAAGTTCAACGACCTACTCTAATTTTATCTCATAACAAAACTTTAGCTGCTCAGTTGTATCAAGAATTTAAATCGTTTTTTCCGGATAATGCAGTAGAGTATTTTGTTTCTTATTACGACTATTATCAACCAGAAGCTTATTTGCCCATTTCTGACACCTATATTGAAAAAGACTTATCTATTAATGATGAAATAGAAAAATTACGATTAAGCGCAACATCTTCTTTATTATCAGGAAGAAGAGATGTTATAGTAGTAGCTTCGGTATCATGTATATACGGTATTGGAAATCCTGTAAACTTTGCAAATGGAATTATACGAATTGATGTTGGTCAAAAAATTGCTCGTAATAAATTTCTTAGGATGTTGGTTGATAATTTATATTCGAGAACTTCAACTGATCTTGGTAGAGGAACTTTTAGAGTTGTAGGAGATACTATTGATATTCATTTAGCTCATGCAGATTTTGGAATAAGAATTTCATTTTGGGGAGACGAAATAGAATCAATTAATTTGTTGGATGTGGTTAACTTAACTGTTTTAGAAGAACAACAACATTATTTAATATATCCAGCTAATATTTTTGTAACGGCTAAAGATGACATAACAAGATCTATTTTTCAAATTCAAGAAGATTTATTAAATCAAATAGAATTCTTTAATGAAATTGGTAAACCATTAGAATCTAGAAGGCTTAAGAATAGAGTAGAGTTTGACTTAGAAATGATAAGGGAATTGGGTTATTGTTCTGGAGTGGAAAATTACTCAAGGTATTTTGACGATAGAAAGCCAGGTCAAAGACCTTTCTGTTTGTTGGATTATTTTCCAGAAGATTATTTGATGGTAATCGATGAATCTCATGTTTCAGTTCCTCAGGTTAGAGCCATGTATGGAGGTGATAGGTCAAGGAAAGTGAATTTGGTTGATTACGGATTTAGACTCCCTTCAGCATTAGATAATAGGCCTTTAAAATTTGAAGAGTTTGAGACCATGCACGATCAAATAATTTATGTTAGTGCAACTCCTGCCGACTATGAACTGCAAAAAAGTGATGGAATATATGTGGAGCAAATTATAAGGCCAACCGGTTTATTAGACCCAAAAATCATCATAAAACCTAAATTAAATCAAGTAGATGATTTATTGCATGAAATAACAGCTGTGGTAGAAAATAACGAAAGAGTTTTGGTAACAACATTAACCAAAAGAATGGCTGAAGAGTTGGATAAGTATTTTGCTAAATTAGGAGTAAGATCAAGGTACATACATTCTGATGTTGATACATTAGATAGGGTTGAAATTTTAAACGACTTGAGAAAAGGAATTTTTGATGTTTTAATTGGAGTGAATTTATTGAGAGAAGGTTTAGACCTTCCTGAAGTATCTCTTGTGGCTATTTTAGATGCAGATAGCGAAGGATTTCTTCGTTCTGAGCGTTCTTTGGTTCAAACAGTAGGTAGGGCAGCAAGGAATTTAAATGGACGTGTAATCATGTATGCGGATAGAGTAACGAATTCTATGCAAAAAACTATCGATGAAACAGATAGAAGAAGAGTAAAGCAGGAAGAATACAATAGATTAAATGGAATTGTTCCTGTGCAAATACAAAAGTCAATGCACAATGATTTGATAAAAATTAAATCAAAATCCGATATAGTTGATGACTTAGTTCAAGCCGATAGGGGCATGGTTAATGATCCAGTTGTTCAATATATGAACATAGATGAACTCGAAAAAACAATTTCAAAGGTCAAGTCTCAAATGGAGAAAGAAGCAAAAAAAGAAAACTTCATGCAAGCAGCCCAATTAAGAGATGAATTGTTTCAATTGAAAAAATTATTGTTAGAAAAATTAGATTGACTGGGTTTATAAGTTGTTATATCCAACAGCCATAATTACGGCTCCTTTAGTAACTACCTTCACATCTTTTCCTGTTTCAGGATCTACTTCAATTTCTCTGTCAGTAGCAGGAATAATGTAGTTGAGGTATATTTTTTTCAATCTTAATTTGTCAATGTATATAGAATCTTGTTGAAATTTATTTTGCCACTGTTCTTCATTAAGAGCGCTGGAAGACTTTGTTAATCTAACTGCATCCAGTCTAGCTTTTTTAAGTTTTTCCACCATTTCTGTAGTTTCAACAGTAAATTCAGTTCCAGCTACATCCGTTTTTTCATATAATAAAACTCTTGAATTGTATTTTTTCCCTTTGTCGTATATACGTACAGTTATTGGGTCGTTTTTTACAGCAATTGAGTTAAATGATAGACGGTATTCTTCGTTCATAACGGTAGCAATCTCAACTTCTTTTGCATAATTGTATTCCTTGTAGGCAAAATGAGTTGTGTTTGAACCATCGTAACGATAGGGTTTTAATGCATTTCTACAATTTTTTCTAAGTTCTTTAAGCTCTAATAGATATTCTTGATATGGTGTCATTTCTTGTCCACGCTGAGCATTTATGGTAAATAATGCTACATACATCGATAGTATAAATGAAATAAAAATTTTTGCTTTCATTGGAATAAATTTATTTGAGGATTATTTCATTTCTAAGTTCTACAATCATAGATGAAATTAGTTCTACTTCTTCGTGTTTTAATTCTACGTCTAAATATTCAATATTTTCTCCAGCTTGCTTGTTGGACCATAAATTATTGTACTCTTCAACAACTTCTTTAATATGATCAGTTAAATCTGAAATATCATCATTCTGATCTTGAACGTGCTCAAGCCCTTGGATTAACGAATTGGCAATGGTCATTTGTTCTGAAAGTAGAATGCTTATTTTTTTGTCGGAATCACCAACAATAGTTTGTGTTCCTAAATACATACCTTCAATCCATGCTCCAGTAAAGTAAATTACGTTAAGATCATTGAGTCCATTATCTTGTATGTAGTCATCGGTATTTGTTTGTATATAAATTAGCAAATCCATTATACTGTCTTGATCTCCAATGTTATCTTCAAATCGTTGTATTAGATTGCTTGATTGAAAAATAGTTTCTAAACCAATTTTATTTGATAAGTCTTTAATTGCTTTCATATATTCACCAGCATCATCGTATTTGTTGTTAGTAACGCAATAGGCAATGTCTGAGGCATATACTCCGAAATTTATAGATTGGTGAAATATGGTTGTGTAATTATCAAGATTGTTAATGCTGTTTGTAACACCGTCAATATACTCCATTTCAGCTTTTTGTAATATAGATGCTATTTGAATAGGGGAGGGAGCAACAAAAGCGTAATCAGAGTCACTAGTGTCAATATCAATTTCAATTGAATGTGTACTTTCATATTCAGTGGCTTGTTCTTCGATAACTTCATTCTCAACTGATGATTTGTCAGATGAACATTGAATAAAAATAAAGCTTATTGCTATCGTGAAAATTGATGCTATTTTAAAGTTATTTTTCATTGTTTATTAATGTAGTTTGGTAAATTTATTAAAATAAAGGATTTATTTAGAAAGAAAATCATCTTTAAATACTTCAATATGTTTTGAAGCAGTTACCAAATCTGTGAATTTTCCTCGAAATCTTGTGGCTTTCACCAAATGATTGTCAATCCAATGGTAGTTGCCTCCTCTAGGTTTTCCCATTAGCAATCCATGGTATTTGAAATTGTGTTTTTTTAACCAGATTTCAGTATAATTTCTATGTTCTTCAGTTCTAGAAGTGAAAAAAGTTATAATATGACCCTCATCATACCATTTGTTTAATACTTCAAGAGCATCCATATAGGGTTCGCAGGTCAACATCCTTTCAGGTTCTTCATTAGGGACATCATCTGTAATGGTACCGTCAATGTCAATAAGATAGTTTTTAATGTCTTCAGAAAGCACAGGACTTAGTTGATTTCCATCCCTATCAACACTTGTTTTAAGGTTTTTTTCTTTTTTCATTTTAGTAATAAATTAGTCTTCTAACTTTAGTCACATATTTTGCAATTCTGATAACTTGTTTTGTGTAGCCAAACTCGTTATCATACCAAGAATATAAAACACAATTTTTTCCATCATCTGATGTAAGAGTAGCATTACTGTCAAAAACTGCAGCACAAGTATTTCCAATAATATCATTTTATACCAATTCTTTACTTATTTCAAATTTTATTTGATTAATTAAGTCCCCTTTTAGTGCAGCATTTCTAACCAGACTATTTATTTCCTCAACAGAAGAACTCTTTTTAAGGGTTAATTTAATGATAGCTAAAGATCCGTTTGGTGTAGGTACTCTTACAGCATTAGCTGTTAATTTTCCTTTAAGTGAAGGAATTACCTTTGTAACAGCTTTACCAGCTCCAGTTGAAGTAATAACCATGTTAATAGCAGCTGATCTACCTCTTCTAGGTTTTTTATGAAAATTATCCAATAAGTTTTGGTCATTTGTATACGCATGAACGGTTTCAATGTGACCACTCTCTACTTCTAAATTGTCTTCTATAACTTTAAGAATTGGAGATATTGCATTTGTTGTACAAGAAGCAGCACTAAAAATATTTTCATTTTCAATATCTTGTTCTTTATGGTTGATTCCGTAAACTATATTTGGTATGCCATTTCCAGGTGCTGTTAATATTACTTTAGATGTTCCTTTTGATTTTAGATGGCGTCCTAGCGCTTCTCTATCTTTAAAAACTCCAGTATTATCTATTACAAGTGCATTATTTATTCCGAATTTAGTGTAATCAACGTCTTCAGGATTACTTGCTTCAATCAAGTGAATGGTTTGACCGTTTGCTACTATAGCTTTGTTTTCATAATCTTCTGTAATTGATCCTTTAAAACTTCCATGAACAGAATCATGTCTAAGAAGAGCAGCTCTTTTTTCGATTTGAAAATCATCAACTTTTCTTAATACAATTGCTCTTAATCTTAATTGTTGACCTTTTCCAGCGGCTTTAATTAATTCTCTTGCAGCAATTCTTCCAATCCTTCCAAATCCATATAAAATCACATCCTGTGGGCTAAAAGTATGTTTATTTTGACCAATAAAGTCAATCAATGTGTTGTTTAGAAATTCTGATATGGAACTAAATGAATTTTCTTGCTCTGTATATTCAAATGTTAATTTACCTATATCTAATTTTGATGGAGCTAAATCCATTTTGTAAATTTCTTTAACTAAGTCATTAACCAAATAAATATCAAGTGGTTTATTTACAACTTCTTTGGCATAATCAAAGCAGTTCATTAATTCAGAGATGTTTATGTTAACTAAGTGCTGTCTAAAAAGAACTAATTCTATTCCTTTTTCATACATTAAAGAACCAATACTGTTGATTAAATCAACCGCTATTTTTTCTTTATTGACATAGTTGTTTAAACTATTTTCGTATCCATTTTGAACGTCCATTTGTTTTTTATTTTTTGAATTTAACCTAAGTATTTTTTAAGTAATTTACTTCTAGAATTTTGTCTTAATCGCCTTATTGCTTTTTCTTTTATTTGTCTAACTCTTTCTCTTGTTAAATCAAATTTAGCTCCAATCTCTTCCAATGTTAAACCATGCTGCATCCCAATTCCAAAAAATAAACTTATTACCTCTCTTTCTCTTTCACTCAGTGTAGATAATGATCTCTTTATTTCTCTTTGAAGAGATTCTTGCATTAACTTGATATCAGCTTTTGGACTATCGTTATTTACCATGACGTCAAGTAATGAATTGTCTTCTCCGTCTGTAAATGGTGCATCAACAGATACATGTCTTCCACTAATTTTTAGGGAGTCTTTAACCTTTTCTTCTGGAATATCTAAGGCATTAGCTAGCTCTTCTGCACTTGGGGGTCTTTCAAATTCCTGCTCAAGTTTAGAAAATGCTTTATTAATTTTATTTAATGAACCAACTTGGTTAAGAGGTAGTCTTACAATTCGAGATTGTTCTGCCAATGCTTGAAGAACAGATTGTCTTATCCACCATACAGCATATGAAATAAATTTAAATCCTCTAGTTTCATCAAATCGTTGAGCTGCTTTAATTAATCCTAAATTACCTTCGTTGATTAAATCTGGTAATGTTAATCCTTGATTTTGATATTGTTTGGCTACTGAGACAACAAATCTTAAATTTGCCTTAGTAAGTTTTTCCAATGCTGCTTGATCTCCTTGTTTGATTCTTTGTGCTAGTTCAACTTCTTGTTCAGCTGTAATTAAGTCTTCCTTTCCTATTTCCTGTAAATATTTATCAAGCGATTGACTTTCTCTGTTGGTAATGGATTTAGTTATCTTTAATTGACGCATGTTTCCCTAGTAGTTTTTGAACTAATTTTAAAGGCGCAAATGTATGATAATCACCTACTCATGTCAAGTCATTTGATATTTATTATAAGTTAAGTTATTCTATTGTTTAATCCTGTATAAAAAACTGATAATCAATAATTTAAAATGTGAATTTAAGTTCAGTGGAAATTAATTTTTTAAATGTTGAAAAGTATTTACCAATTCTTGAATTATTATTTAGATAATATTCATTTAATACAATTGTATTTTATTGGTAGTTGAGCCAACAAATACACCGTGTCCATTGTTAACATTAGAAAACACCTGAACAGGTTGAGCAAAAATATTATTTGAATTATCTTCATATATTTTCATGGAATTGTAAAAATTGTATTGATTAGATGAAATTTCATATAAGTACACAGTCATGAATTCAAGATTGTAATTGTCATCTAAACTGTATTTTTTTATCATATTTTTTATTGAAAATGTTACTGTTGCTTCAACAGAATTAAAAGAATTATCATTAAAAATTACCTCTTTAGATGAAATGGTATTCATAAGAAAATTACTTTCAGACTTTAGGTTTAGCCATTTTTCTTTATAGTTTGTATCAACCTCATTTATTCCATTTTGATTAAAAAT